>DATIDF010000234.1:0-8800 GCA_035456445.1 Anaeromyxobacter sp. | reverse complement strand
CGCGGTCGCGGCCGAGGCGATGCCCGCCGACAGCCGCCTCGACATGACGATCGCGCCCGCCACGCTGAGCACGAGGAGGGCGAGCCCCGCGCCGATCACGGCGAGCATCGATCGGCGGGCCGGGCCCTCGACGACGTCCCGCGGCAGCGCGACCCCGGCCGTCCAGCCGGAGACGCTGGCGCGACTGAACGCCAGGTACACCTCGGCGCCGTCCAGCGTCGTGTCGCGGTACACCGCCTCGGTGGACGCTCGCGTCGCGTCGAGGTAGCTCGCCGTGCCGTGCTCGCCGACGAACCGCTCGGGCTCGCGCGTGCGCGCGACGACCACGCCCGCCGCGTCGGTGATGACGCGCGTCCACTCCTCGTTCGGACGCGCGCCGCGCGCGGCGACCTCCGCGATCCCGTCCGGCGTCATGAGGGCGGTGAGCACGTACTTCACCCGGCCTGCCCGGATCACCGGTACCCGCAGCGCGATGGACCAGCCCTCCGGTCGCCTCGCGAGATTGCCGACAGTCGGCGAGCGGGTCTTCACCACGCGATCGAGGCTCTCGGGATCGAACGTGTGCTCCGGCGCGGAGCCCGGCGGGTTGAGCGTATTGAGCAGGTGGTCGCCGCCGGGCGTGCTGAGGAGCACGGCGCGCCACGAGGGCTGCGTCGCGAGCACGCGCCGCGCGTCGCGATCGAACGCGTCCAGCGCGCCCGCGTCGAGGCGATCCGACTCGGCGAGCGCGCGCAGCGTCCGGAACGTCGCCGCGATCTCGCGGTCGAGGTCGCTCGCGAGCAACCGCGCGCCGTACAGGAGCCGGCGCTCGATGTTCGACCGCTCCTCGCCGGCGAGCCGCCAGACCACGACCGCGGCGAACGCGCAGATGGGGAGGAGCGACCCGAGCGCCAGCGCGACGAGGAGCCGCCTCAGCGCGATCGGCCGTCGGGGCCACTGAGCCTGGGCGGGCATACCGGATGGGGACCATAGGGTCGCCACGTCCCGCCCCCAACCCTCCACGTGGGCGCCCGCTGCCCATGTCCGAGCCGGGCTCCGTCACGACGCACCCGAGGTGGGCAGCGCACCCACCGAGCCAACGCTTCACGTGTGCCGCCCGGCCACGTCGGCTCGATGCGATGATGGCATGCAACATCGCGGGATTCGGAGCGTTCCGGCCCGTGTCGCGCTGGTCCGCGGCGTGCAGTCCGCCAGGTCGTCCGTCGCTCTCTTTCCGGACGACCGCTCGGAGGTGCTCCATGAGACCCGGCCGCCTCACCTCGCTCGCCACCGTGATCGCTCTCCTCTCGACCGCGTGCGTGACGACGAGCACGACCAGCACGACCTGGGGAGAAGGGTCCGAGCCGCAGTGGGAACGCGTCGGGTACGTCGCGTCGATCCGCGAGACGGTGCAACGGCAGCAAGGGAACCCCGGCGCCGGCGCGGCCGCGGGCGCCGTCATCGGCGGGCTCCTCGGGAGCTCCATCGGCGGTCGCACCCACTACGACCGCTACGGCCACGCGCACAACCACGGCAGCGCGGCGGGCGCGGTCGCGGGCGCGATCGGCGGCGCCGTCGTCGGCGCAGCCGCGAGCCAGGGCAGCGCCGAGCATCGCACGTACGAGATCTTCGTCCGGTTCGACGACGGCGGTACTGAGACGTTCGTGTACGGCCCGCCGCTCGCCTTCAGCGTCGGCGACGAGGTGCACCAGACGCCGCGCGGGCTCGAGCGGATGTACTAGCGCTGGGCCGCTCCGGCTGGCGAGGGCTCGCGCGAACTCAGCTGCGGGGCCCGCAATCATTGGTAGGCGTCCGAGCGAGGGAGTGGGAACTGCGGCTGCGAATTGGGGGGAGCCGCACCCGATCCGCAATGTTACGTTTCGCGAGCGCGGGAGCACCTCGCGTCCCTTGCGGATCTCGCGGGACGCGACCGCTGACGACGGGCTCGGCTCTCGGTCGGAATGGCTTCATGGACATCTGGGGCAGGATCTTCGCCGCGGGCTACGACAGAATGATGGCGGCCGCCGAGAAGGCCGGTCTCGCGGCTCATCGCGACAAGCTACTCGCGAACGCAGCCGGCCGCGTGCTCGAGATAGGCGGCGGCACAGGCGCGAACCTGCCGTTCTATGGCGCCGCCGTCTCGGAGCTGGTCATCGCCGAGCCGGAGGAACCCATGGCACGGCGGCTCGAGCGCAAGCTCCGCGGATACCAGATCCCGACGCGTGTGATTCGCGCGCCCGCCGAGAAACTTCCACTCGAGACCGCGAGCTTCGACTGCGCCGTCGCGACCCTGGTGCTCTGCACGGTCTCGGATCCCGCACGCGCGTTGCCGGAGGTGCACCGCGTGCTGAGGCCGGGCGGCCGGCTGCTCTTCCTCGAGCACGTGCGCTCGGAAGATCCGAGGCTCGCCCGCTGGCAGGATCGCCTGCACGGGCCGTGGTCGTGGCTCGGGCGTGGCTGCCAGTGCAATCGGCGGACGATCGGGGCGATTCGCGCGGCTGGGTTCGACATCGCCGAGCTGACGCACGACGAGATGCCGAAGGCGATCGGCATCGTGCGGCCGCTCGTCGTCGGGGCGGCGGTGCGTGGGTGACGCTATCCCCTCCCCCCGCGCGTGAAGTACGTCCGCACGAGGCCCGGCGACTCCTGCTCGGCGTGCGCGAGGCACCCGTCGGCCTCGGCGCGCTCGAGGAGCGGTCCAGGCACGAACGGCGTCACGAGCTCGTACACGTCGCCCGCCGCGAGCGCGGAGAGGTCCTGCATCACCTCCTGCACCGGGTGCGCTCCGGCCGCGAGCAGCGGACGCGCGTCGAGCCGCTTCACCACGCGCGCTCCGTCGAGCCAGGGGGGCCTCGGCGCCGTCGCGTCCGCCGGGCGCGCCGCTGCCGCCGCCGGACGGGCGGCGCCCGCGTGCACGGGGCACGTCTCGACCGGCGCGGCGGCCCCGGCCGCGGGCGGCGCCTCCCACGAGAGGAGCCGCTGCTCTCCGGTGAGTGCGCGCTGCTCGGTGAGGTCCTGGGTGACCTCGAGGCAGCCGAGGTACGCGCCGGCCTCGTTCCGCAGGGCGCGGTACTCGATGTGGACGAAGCGACCGCGCAGCTCGATCCAGAACGCGGCGCTCTCCTGAGTGCCCGCGCGGAAGGCGGCGAGGATCTTCTCGACCGTGCCGACGGACGAGGGCGGGTGGCAGAACTGCACCTTGCGTCCGAGCACGGCGCGATTGCGGGAGAACACCCGATCCTTGCCGTGGCTGAACCAGCGGACGCGATCCTCTGCGTCCACGAAGGTGACGTCGAGCGGCAGCGCGCCGAGGATGGCGGTGAGCTCCTCGTGCGCTAGGCTGCCGGTGGGCAGCCTGACGCGCGCGCCCGCCGCGGGCGCGTCGTCCGGCCCCACGGACGCGGGACGCCAGCGCGCCTCGGGCTCGACGAGGCAGAAGCCGATCTCGTCGCTCTGCCGGGCGATCTCCCACCACTCGCGCTCGTCGAGGACGTCGAGCGACATCGGCAGGAGGATGTTCTCCTCCTTCTCGACCATGTCCCGGATCGCCCGCGCCACCGGGCGCAGTGCGCCGTCTGCGATCGCGCGCGCCGCGGCGGGATCGCTGCCTGCAGACGAGAGCGCCGCGTGCGCGGCGCGCAGGAGCGCGCGGGTCTCGTCGTGCTTGCCCCACATGACCTGCGGCGGCCCCGTGATGCCGTGCCGCTCGAGGAACGGGAACAGCAGGTGCTCCTTGCGCAGGTAGTGCTTCTCGACGTCGGTGAGCGCGTTCACGCGCACCCGCGCCTGCAGGAGGTGCACACCCGCCGCGCCCTCCGACGCGACCGTCGCGAGCGCATCGCAGGCGTGCTCGAGCGCGTGGACCTGCGTCGCCAGGGCGGCGTTCTCTTCGGAGAACACGCGAGCGGGGTGTCCCGGCGGCGGCGTGCGCGCGCCGGACAGATCGATCGCCCCCTGCAGCGCCGCCGAGTGGAGATGACACAGGCGCGTCACGTCCTCGGCCGGCAGGCCCTCCGCGATGAGCTCCTGCTCGACCTCCACGACGAGCCCGTACGGAACCTGCCCGAGCAGCCGGACCAACTGCCGCTGGACGGCGTCCGGCGCCACGCCGCCGTGGAGCTGGAGGATGAGGTGCTTCAGCACGTTCTTCCGCGGGGGTGCGCCCGTCTCGATGAGCTCGCTCATGTGGTGGGAAGCAGAGCAAGACCCTCGCCATCGCCCAACCGCTCGATATCGCAGCGGTTGTAGCGAACGCCCGGCCCGAGCCACCCGCATTTGGGTGCCGGCCCCAACGCGATGAAGGTGGCGAAAGGGTGCGCCGCTGCCGCGCGGGCTGCCCGCGATTACGGTTTCGATGGGGGCAAGCGTGCGTTCCGGCGCGCGGGGAGCGGGGATGAAGCGGCTGTTCGGTGGAGACCTGATGGCAGGCCCGCTGCACGACGGAATGCGCGATCGCGCTGCCGTCGAGCAGAGCCTGCCCGCGGAGACTCGCGCCGTCGTCGTGGACGGGGTCCGCGGCTGGCTCTATCCGGTCACCACCGCCGACGGCGATCGGCTTCAGCTCTTCCTCTGGTTCGACGGCGGCGCGTACCAGGTCACGGTCGCGAGCCCTGACGTGACCGATGTCGACCCGCACGCCTGCCACCTCTACCCGCAGGGCCGGATCTGTCTCTCCGCCGATTCCGGCGGAGGGATGCCCACGCTCGAGGGCGCGTTCGCGAAGAGCGTCCTGTGGGCGCACGGCTTCAGCATCTACCAGCGCACGGGAAGCTTCCCGTTCTGAACCACGGAGGAAACGCCATGTCCGATGCCGCACTCGCAGATCTCCGGGAGGTCCTCCTCGACAACCGGCGCACGGGCGACGTCATGCCGCGCGAGAAGCGACGCCGGGTGTTCGTGGATCCGGCGGGGCGGATCGTGATCGGCGATCGGCTGCCGCGGGGTGACGAGGGGCAGTCGCTCTCCGAGGTCCACCAGGCGGTCTTCGCCTCGCCGCGCCGCTGACCTCGGTTGACCGCCGTGCGCGTCCTCGACGCCGTGCTCCGCGCCATCGAGGCGGAGATCGCGGCGCACCCGCACGAGCGGGGCGGCGCGCTCGTCGGACCGCGCGGCGTGCCGCTCGTCACCGAGCTCGTCCCCGATCCGGACGGCGCGACGACGGCGGCGAGCTACCGCCCCTCACGCGAGCTCGACGCACGCGTGAAGGCGCTCGAGCGCGACGAAGGCGTCGAGCTCAAGGGGATCGTGCACTCGCACCCTCCCCTCTTCGACGCACCCTCGGCTCAGGACGCGGCGGAGCTCGTCGAAGGCCTGCGCTGCAACGGGCACCTCGCGCTCTATCTCGCGCCGATCGTCACCCGCGGCGTCTCCGGCGGGGAGCTCGGCTGGCACGAACGGGCGCTGCCGTCGGGCAAGGTGTCCTTCTTCGCTGCCATGCGGACCCCCGGGGGCGGCACCGAGGTGCGTCCCCAGCGCATCACCGTCGTGCCTCTCCAGCGGGACGTGGAGCACCTCGCGCAGGAGCTCGAGGGGCGCGCCGGCGGCGTGACGGTCGTGGACGTCGGCGACGTGGCGCTCCCAGCCGGGCGCGTGGTCGCGGAGGGGCTCACGCTCCTCGTCGTCGCGGGCGAGGGCTACCCGGCGCTGCCGCCGCTCGTGCTCGCGACGCGCGCGGACGGCACGACCGAGCAGCTCCAGCTCGCGTGGCCCCTCGACGCGGCCGAGGAGGACCGGCTCGCCGCCGCGGTGCGCGGCGCCGTCGTGCCGCCCGGTCCCTACCGCGTCGTGTACGGACCGCGCGGCGGGCCGGCACTCTCGTCGGACCGAGATCGCGCGCGCCTCGCAGGCTGGGAGCGCCGCCTCGGCGGCGGCGATCCCGAGGTCGCGGCGGAGAGCCTCCGCGGCGCGCTGTTCGCGCGAAGCGCGGGGCTCGTCGCGGACACGTTGCGCGAGAGGACCGTGCTCGTCGCCGGGTGCGGATCGGTCGGGTCGTACGTCGCCGAGCAGCTCGCGCGAAGCGGCGTGGGCGCGCTCGCCCTCGTGGATCCCGAGGTCGTCGAGGCGGCGAACCTTTCGCGCACCGCCTACGAGGTCTGTGATCTCGGGCAACCCAAGGTCGAGGCCCTGGCGCGGCGCCTCCTCGGGGTGCAACCCGCGCTGAAGCTCGCGCTCCACGCCTGCAGCCTCGACGACCTCGGGCCCGCGGCGCTCGACGCGCAGGTGCGCGCCGCCGACCTCGTCGTGGCCGCGACGGACGACCCCGCGGCGCAGCGCGCGCTCGACCGGTTCTCGTACGGGCGAGGGCGGCCCGCGCTCCTCGCAGGCCTGTACGCGGGCGCGGAGGGCGGCGAGATCGTCATGACGGTCCCCGGCCGGACGCCGTGCTACCTCTGCGCGACGCGGACGCGCGGCGCGCTCGAGCGGACCGGCGGCGGCGCGCGCGAGGTGGACTACGGCACGGCCCGGCTCCGCGGAGAGATCGCGCTCGGCGCCGACGTGCACCACGTCGCGAGCGCGGCAGTGAAGCTCGCGCTCTCCCTCCTGCTCGCGGGCAGCGGCGCCCCCCTCGCCGCGCTCGCCGAGGACGCGCTCGCGGACGGGACGCCGTTCCTCACGCTCTCGATGGTGCCGCGGTACTGGTTCTACCCGCAGGTGTTCGGCGACACGCCGGGGCAGCGCGCCTACCAGAGCGTGTGGCTCACGCCAGCCTCGCGCCCAGAGTGCCCGGTGTGCGGCGAACCCGCCGGGCGCGTGGATCCGCTGGAGGTGCCGCTGCGCGGGCCGCGCAGGGAGGCGTTCGACGAGGTGTTGCGCGACTGACGTCGAACGCCGGCGGGGTCAGCGCGAGGGCGGCTGGAGCCGCGACTCGTCCTCGAGCGCGGACTCGATCTTCTCCTGCCGGACCTTCGCGTCCGGGCTCCGCGCGTCGGCGCAGACCGCGGAGACCGCCTCGGCGAGGCGCACGAAGCCCGTGATGTCACGGTCCAGCTTCTCCGCGAGCGCGCGATCCAGGAGCTGCCCGGTGGCCTCGAACGCCTCGTTCGCCTTCGCGAGCGCGAACATGTCCGGGAAGACGAGCGCTCCGCAGCCCTCGAGCGGGATGCGCGTCTGCCACAGCCCGCGGATCCCGCCCATCGGCGAGGGCGAGGCCGACAGGAGGAACACGCTCTTCCCGCGCCAGGGCATCGGCCGCGCGCGCGACACCCAGTCGATCGCGTTCTTGAGCGGGCCCGCGATGGAGTAGTTGTACTCCGGCGCCGCGATGAGGACCGCCTGCGCGGCGTCGAGCCGGCGCTTCAGCGCGAGGGCGCCCGCGGGCAGACCGTTCGCCCGATCGTCATCACCATCGTAGAGCGGCATGCCGAACTCGGCGAAGCGCGCCAGGTCCACCTCCGCGCCCTCGCGGCGCGCGATCTCGGCCGCGAGCGCGACGAGCTTGTGGTTCCAGGACTCCTTCCGGAGCGACGCGGCGAATGCGAGCACCTTCATGCGGGCCTCCTTCCTGCGCTCGGCTCGCGCTGGTAGCGGCCGGCGTGCGGCAGGCAACGCGCTCTCCGGTCGCGGTGGCGTGCCCCCTGCGCTTGCGAGGGCGCTGCCCTCCGACGCCCGTCGGCCGGATCCCCCGCGCCCCTCACGCCCACCGCTCGATGACGACCCGCGTCTCCGTGTAGAAGCGCACGGCGTCCTCGCCGGTCGCGTGCAGGTCGCCGAAGAACGAGCTCTTCCATCCCGCGAACGGGAAGAACGCCATCGGCGCGGCGACGCCGACGTTCACGCCGATCATCCCCGCCTCGACGTTGCGCCGGAAGTACGCCGCGGCGCGGCCGCTCGAGGTGAAGATGCTCGCGGCGTTGCCGTAGCGCGAGCGGTTCGCGATACCGACCGCCTCCTCCACGCTCCCCGCCCGCACCGACGAGAGCAGCGGCCCGAAGATCTCGTCCTTCGCGAGCGATGACTCCGGCCCGACCCGGTCGAAGATCGTCGGGCCGATGAAGTAACCGTCGCCCTCGGCGGTCGCCTCCCGTCCGTCCACGACGAGCGCCGCCCCCTCCGCGACGCCCATCTCGATGTACCGGCGCACCCGGGCCCGCGCGTCCTCGCGGATCACCGGGCCCATGGCCGAGTCGGCCGCGAACGGGTCGCCGATGCGTGCGCTGCGGGCCTCGCCGGCGAGCCGCTCGAGGAGCGGCTCCGCCGCGCCGCCGACCGGGACGAGCACGCTGCCCGCGAGGCAGCGCTGACCGGCGGCGCCGAACGCGGAGCCCATGACGGCGGCGACCGTCAGGTCCAGATCGGCGTCGGGCATCACGAGCAGGTGGTTCTTCGCGCCCGCCATCGCCTGCACGCGCTTGCCGCTCGCGGCCGCGCGGGCGTAGACGTGGCGCGCGACGCCCTCCGAGCCGACGAACGAGACCGCCCGCACGAGCGCGTGGTCGAGGAGCGCGTCCACCGCTTCCCGCCCGCCGTGCACGACGTTCAGGACGCCGGCCGGGAGCCCCGCCTCGTGGAAGAGCTCTGCGAGCCGGAGCCCCGTCGCCGGCGTCCGCTCGGACGGCTTCAGGACGAAGGTGTTCCCCGCCGCGATAGCGATCGGGAACATCCAGAGCGGGATCATCGCCGGGAAGTTGAACGGGCAGATGCCCGCCACCACGCCCACCGGCACGCGCCAGGTGTGCGAGTCGACGCCGCGCGCGATGCCCTCCACCGTCCGCCCTTGCGCCAGCGTCGGCATGCCACAGGCGAAATCCACCACCTCGATGCCGCGCCGGACCTCGCCGCGAGCGTCCGCGAGGAGCTTGCCGTTCTCGCGGGACACCGACGC
>DATIDF010000233.1:0-5458 GCA_035456445.1 Anaeromyxobacter sp. | reverse complement strand
GCTGGCGTGCACCGCCCGCTGGTAGGACCTCCAGGCCGCTCATCCCGAGCCCTTCGACTCCGCGGCCTTTGGCCGCTACGCTCAGGACAGGCTTCGCGCCGCCATCGGCGGCGCGAAAGTCGAAGGACGCGAGGCTACAGGACCTGATAGCCCGCGAGGACGAGGAACTGCAGGTCGGCCATGCCGTCGCGGAGCGGGGCGTCGCCCGACCCGGCGCGGTAGCCGAGGGCGGCGCGGACGCCGATCGTGAGCTCGTCGTAGAGCGGGGTCTCGTACGAGGCCGCGACGCGCGGGGTGAACAGCAGGCCGGCGTCGTGCTTGGCGGTCACCGTGATCGGCGCCTCGCCGGAGAGCGAGATGATGCCGCTCATCGTGCGCGTGGACAGGACGAGCGCGGGCGCGAGCTCGACGCCGCGATCGTGGTGGTTGTCGTCGTAGATCCACTCGCCGCCGAAGTTCGCATACCAGGCGAGGCCGATCCTGCCGGCGATGTCGAAACCGCCGGCCGTGCCGAGCGGGCGGCGATAGAAGCCGCCGAGGCGCAGCTCCGTCTTAGCCCAGTCGAGATCGGCGAAGGCGCCGAGGTCGTCGCGCTGCGTGAGCCCCTGGCCCCAGGCGATCCCGAGCGAGGACCAGCCCGCCCAGACGAGCGCGGCGGACCCGCCGCCGAGCGGCTCCGCCGAGAGGAGCGAGAGCTGGCGCCGCGGCTGCGTGCCCGGCGCCGGAGGGGTGGAGGCGCGCGCGGGCTCGGCCGTGCGACCCCGCGTGGAGGGCGCGGGTTGCGCGGGCGGCTGCTGATCCGGCGGCGGCGTCTCGTAGGGCCAGTCCTCCGGGCCCGCCTCGGCGGGTGGGCTCCCCTGGCCCCGGCTGCCGTCCTGGGCCGACGGCGCCGCGAGCACGAGGTGGAGAGCGAAGAGCGTGGCGAGCATTCGGTTTCCTCCGGGGCCGGCGCATTCTAGCGGCGAAGCGGCGCCCGCAGGGGAACGGATGGGCGCCGGGGGGATTCCCGGTTGACACCCCGTCGGCCCGCGGCATATGAGGTGGCCCCCAAAGCCCAGGTGGCGGAACTGGTAGACGCACCAGATTCAGGGTCTGGCGGCCTCAAAACCGTGGAGGTTCGAATCCTCTCCTGGGCACTCCGCGCCACGTAGCCATCGAAGGGCGGCCTGCGATCGCGGCCGCCCTTCGCCCTCCTCGGGCGGCGCGCCCGCGGCCGGGCGTGGGCCTGGCGCGCCGCGCCTTGACTTCGCGGCCCGGCTGCATATTCATGCAGCCCCATGCATATCCATCCGGCGTCGATCGTCGGTGCATCCGGTTACACCGGCCTCGAGCTGACGCGGCTCCTCGCACGCCACCCGCAGGTGCGCGTCGCGAGCCTCTACTCCGATCGCTGGGCGGACGAGCCCGCCGGGGCGCGGCTCCCGCTGCTCGCGGGCGAGCTCGCGGCGTTGCGCTACCGCCCCCTCTCCGAGGCCGAGCGCGCGGAGGGCGAGATCGTGTTCCTCGCGACGCCTGCCGAGGTCTCGGCCGACCTCGCGCCGAAGCTCCTCGCCCGCGGCGCCCGCGTGGTGGACCTCTCGGGCGCGTTCCGGCTCGCCGAGCCGGCCGACTACCCGGCCTGGTACGGGTTCGCGCACCCCGCGCCGGAGCTCCTCGCCGAGGCGCGCTACGGCCTGCCGGAGCTCGCGCGGGCCGGGCTCGCCGGCGCGAGGCTCGTCACGAACCCGGGATGCTACGCCACCTCCATCGCGCTCGCGGTGGCGCCGCTCGTGAAGGCGCGGCTCGCCTCGCCGGACGGGATCGTGGTCACCGGCCTGTCGGGCGTCTCGGGCGCGGGGCGGAAGGCCGCCGAGGACTACAGCTTCGTCGAGGTCGAGGGTGACCTGCGCGCCTATCGGCTCGGCCGCCACCAGCACGTCCCCGAGATCGAGCAGACCGTGCGCCGCCACGCCGGCGCGTGCGGCCCGATCGCCTTCGCGCCGGTGCTCGTCCCCATCCGGCGCGGGATCCTCTCGACGGTCGCGCTCCGGATCGCGAGCGGCGCCGGGCTCGCCGATCTCGAGGGCGCGCTGCGCGCCGCCTACGGGGGCGAGCCGTTCGTGCGCGTCCTCGCGGCGGACAAGGTGATGGTGAAGGACGTGCTCCACACGAACCTCGCTTACGTCGGCGTCGCCGTCGATCCTCGCGCGCGCGTGGCGCTCGTCACCGCCGCCATCGACAACCTCGTGAAGGGTGCCGCGGGCCAGGCGGTGCAGGCGATGAACGCGGCGATGGGCTGGCCCGAGCCCACCGGCCTCGACCTCCTGGGGGGCTGACCGTGAAGATCCCGAAGGGCTTCCGGTTCGGCGGCGTCGCCTGCGGGCTCAAGCCCCAGCGGCGCGATCTCGCGCTCGTGGTGTCGGATCACCCCGCCGCCGCGGCCGGCGTGTTCACCATCAACAAGGCCGCCGCCGCGCCGGTGCTGGACGCCCGCCCGCGCGTGCCGGCCGAGGGGATCCGCGCGATCGTGGCGAACTCCGGGAACGCGAACGCGCTCACCGGACCCGCCGGGCTCGACGACGTCGCGGTGATCCGGAGCGCCGTCGCCGACGCGCTCGGCGTGCAGAAGCGGGCGGTGCTCACCGCCTCGACCGGCGTCATCGGGGCGCGCCTGCCGGCGATGAAGATCGTCACCGCCCTGCCGGCGCTCGTCGATCAGCTCGGCGATCACCCCGACCTCGCCGCCGAGGCGATCATGACCACCGACACGCGGCCGAAGATGGCCGCGCGCGAGGTGACGCTCGGGGGCAAGGCGGCGATCGTGTCGGCGATCTGCAAGGGCTCGGGCATGCTCGCGCCGCAGCTCGCCACCACCATGTGCCTCGTCACGACCGACGCGGCCGTGACGCCCAAGGCGCTGCAGGAGGTGCTCGCCCGCGCGGTCCACAGGACGCTCAACATGGTCACCGTGGACGGCGAGATGTCCACGAACGACTGCGTGATCGCGCTCGCCAACGGGCTCGCGGGGAACCCCCGCATCTCCGAGCCGGGGCCGGATCTCGAGGTGTTCGAGGGCGCGCTCACGGACCTGCTCGGCGAGATGGGGCGCGCGATGGCCGCCGACGGCGAGGGCGCGACGAAGCTCCTCGAGGTGGTGGTCACCGGCGCCCCCGGCGAGGAGGCGGCGCGCGACTGCGCCCGCTCGATCGCGTCGTCGCCGCTCGTGAAGGCCGCGCTCTTCGGCGCCGATCCGAACTGGGGCCGGATCCTGTCCACGGTGGGGGCGCGGGCGGGCGCCGCGAACTACCCCATCGATCCGTTCAAGGCCCGCGTGTCCATGCAGGGCATCACGGTGTTCGGCGACGGCGCGCCCATCGAGTTCGACCGGGAGAACCTGCGCTCGCGCATGCGGGAGAGCCGGATCGACGTGCTCGTCGAGCTCGCCGACGGCGCGACCCGCGCGGTCGCCTGGGGCTGCGATCTCTCCTACGACTACGTGAAGATCAACGCCGACTACACCTCGCTCATCATCCAGAAGCCGGACGGGGGCGTGGCGAAGGACGACCGCGTCTCGAACTACAGCCCCGCCTTCAAGCGGGCGCTGCTCGCCGAGGCGCTCAAGTACATCGCCGCCTTCTCCGGCCAGATCGCCGTCATCAAGTACGGCGGCGCGGCGATGGTGAAGGAGAGCCTCAAGGACGCGTTCGCCGAGGACGTCTCGCTCCTCAAGAAGGTGGGGCTGAAGCCGGTGGTGGTCCACGGCGGCGCGCCCGAGATCACGAAGACCCTCGAGAAGCTCGGCGAGCGGAGCGAGTTCGTGGACGGGATGCGCGTGACGGACGCGCAGAGCCTGCCCGTCGTGGAGATGGTCCTCACCGGCAAGGTGAACCAGGAGCTGGTCGCGCTGCTCAACGCGCGCGGCGCGGGCGCCGTCGGGCTGTCCGGGAAGGACGGGCGGCTCCTGCGCGCGAAGAAGGCGATCCACGAGTCCGGTCGCGACCTCGGGCACGTCGGCGAGGTGGTGGAGGTGAACCGCGAGTTCCTGAAGATGCTCCTCGACGGCGGGTACGTTCCCGTGATCTCGCCGATCGGCCTCTCCGACGAGGGCGGCAGCCTCTCGATCAACGCCGACGAGGTCGCCGCCAAGATCGCCGTCGCGCTCGGTGCGAAGAAGCTCATCTACCTCACCGACGTCCCCGGCATCCTCGAGTCCTCGCCCGATGGCGAGCTGGTGCGCCAGCTCGACACCGCCGACCTCGCCCGGCGGGTGAACGCCGGCGCGGTGACGGGCGGGATGAAGTGGAAGGCCCAGTCGATCCTCGCTGCGCTCGCGGGCGGCGTGGAGCGGGTCCACGTGCTGGACGGGCGCCAGCCTCACACCGTCATCGCCGAGCTCTTCACCGACCGCGGGGTCGGCTCGCTCGTGACCTCATGACCCACCAGCGCCGTCGCCGCGACGTCATCGTCCGACTGCTCCGCGCGCGCCGGATCGGCACGCAGGAGGAGCTCCTCGACGCGCTGCGCGTCGCCGGGATCGAGGCGACGCAGGCCACGCTGTCGCGCGACCTCGCCCAGCTCGGCGCGCGCCGCGTGTCACGACCCGAGGGCGGAACGGTGTACGAGCTCCCCGACGGCGCCGGCGGCGGAGACGGGCTCGGGACCCTGCGTGGCCTCGTCTCGGAGGTCGCGTCGAACGCCTCGCTCGTCGTGATCCGCACCCACCCCGGCAGCGCGCCCGCCATCGCCCGCGCGATCGATCTCGCCGAGCTGCCGGACGTCCTCGGCACGATCGCGGGCGACGACACGATCTTCGTCGCCCCCGCCGGCGCGCTCCGCCCGCGCAGGCTCGCGGCGCGGCTCGGCGAGCTGCTCGGCGCGCCGGTCGTGAACAGGGGCGCCGAGGCCCAGTAGTCAGGTTCTCTGCGGGAGGGCCCCGCGCGAAGCGCGGGAGGGGCGAAGCCCCTCCGGCGGGGAACGGTCGCGAACCCGCGCAGCGGGCGCGACCGTTCACGGGCCCCGCCGAGCAGGGGTGGGGCCCCAGCAGCTCCGCTGCTGGGGCGGGGACGCAGTCCCCGTTAAATCCCCACCCGCGCCCACTCCGCGTTGGAGCGGAGCACGCAATCCTCGATGGCCAGGCCGGCGAAGTAGTTGCCGGTCACGGCGAGCTTCCGGCCGGAGAGGCAGCGATCGATCTCCGCGACGATCCCGTCGTGCCCGAGCGACGGCGAGGGGAGCACGAGGCGCTGCTCCACGAGCTCCCCGAGCTCGGCGACCGGCACGCGCAGCACGTCCGCGACCCGCTTCAGCTTGGCCTCTCGGGAGACGCCCGGCTTGAAGTGGAACGCGAAGCCGCGGAGGCGGGGGTCCGGGAACGGGTCGCGCGTCACGCAGGAGTGGAACAGGTCGTCGACCGGGACGACGAACGCGCACTCCGGCATCCAGCACCGCTCGCGCGGCAGGACCACCCCCACGCTCTCGA
>DATIDF010000232.1:0-2593 GCA_035456445.1 Anaeromyxobacter sp. | reverse complement strand
GGGCCCGATCTCGGTCGCGCACGAGGGTGCCGTCTTCGAAGCCTGACGCCGGTAACCTCATCCGCATGCACGCGTACCTGCGCCGCTACATCCGCCGCGGTGTGAAGCCGCTCGCGCGGGAAGACACGGTGCGCGAGGCGGCCCGCAGGCTCTCGATCGAGCAGCTCACCGACCTGCCGGTGGTGGACCCCGGTGGTGTCCTCGTCGGGATCTTCGGCGAGAAGGAGCTGATCGAGGCCCTCAGCCCCCGCTACCTCCAGAGCCTGAGGGCCACGACCTTCATCGCGCGCGACTTCGAGGACATCTCCGACGAGGCGGAGAAGGTCATGGACCGCCCGGTGTCGGACTACATGCGGAAGGAGTATGCGACGCTGGAGGAGGACTTCAGCACCCTGCACGCCGCCGAGCTGTTCCTGCACAAGCGGCAGGGGACGATCCCGATCCTCGACGCGGAGGGCCGGCCCACGGCGCTGCTCCGCCGCTCCGACCTCGGGCGCGCGATCATCGAGGGCGCCGCGCGGAGGTCCGGCCGCGACGCCGAAGTCGGGTCGGAGGAGCTTCCCCCCGAGACCGCGCGCCGCTGATGCTCCGGCCCGGCGGGCGCCCCCGGAAGCCCCCGCCCGGCCGCTAACCTAGCCGCGATGCCTTCATCCCGCGATCCGTTCGCCAATTTTGACCGCATGCGGCGCCAGATCGACGAGCTCTTCGGAGACGTCTGGAGCCGCGCCGGGCTGGCCCCGAACCGGCGCGCGTTCACGCCCCGCGTCGACGTGTACTACTACGGCGACCCGCCCCGCGCGGTGATCAAGGCGGACCTCGCGGGCGTGGACCCGAACGAGGTCAACCTCGAGGTCCGGGGCCGGACGCTGGTGATCAGCGGCGAGCGCCGCGGCCGCGACACCGAGGGCCGCGTCTACCAGCAGATCGAGATCGGCCACGGGCCGTTCGCGCGCGAGATCCAGCTCGGCACCGACGTGGTCGCCGACGAGGCCCGGGCCACCTACGAGGACGGGATCCTGCGGGTCGAGCTCCCCTTGGCGGATCCGCGCGAGTCCGCGCGCCAGGTCCACATCCGCCCGGCGCGCGAGCAGGAGGGCGACGAGCCTTGATCGAGGTCACCCAGGGTCCCGGCGAAGAGCAGGTGATCGAGCTCGAGCCGGCCACGCTCCCCGACGTGCTGCCGGTCCTCCCGCTGAAGGAGACGGTCGCGTTCCCGAACACGATGACGCCGCTGGCCGTGGGCCAGGAGCGCTCGGTGCGGCTCGTGAACGACGCGCTCTCGCGGGACCGGATGCTCGTGATGGTCGCGAGCCGCGACTCGGAGATCGAGCAGCCGGGGCCGGACGACGTCTACCGCGTCGGGGTCGCCGGCGTGATCGCACGGATGCTGAAGATGCCCGACGGGACGCTGCGGATCCTGGTCCAGAGCGGCGCGCGCGTGCGCATCGACGACTTCACGGGCACGGAGCCCTACCTGGTGGCGCGCATCCACGAGGAGCCCGACGTGATCGAGCGCTCCTCGGAGCTGGAGGCGCTCACCCGGCACATCCAGACGACCTTCTCGAACATCATCGAGGGCGTTCCGTACCTGCCGGAGGAGCTCCAGATCGCGATCGCGAACGTGGACGACCCGGAGGCGCTCGGCCACATGATCGCCGGGTCGCTCCGCATCAAGGTGGACGAGAAGCAGGAGCTGCTCGAGGAGCGCGACGTGACCAAGCGGCTGCGCCGCCTGTCGGAGATCCTGGCGCGCGAGCTCGAGGTGATGGAGCTCGGCTCGAAGATCCAGTCCGAGGTCCAGTCCGAGATGGACAAGACGCAGCGCGAGTACCTGCTGCGCGAGCAGCTGAAGGCGATCCAGCGCGAGCTGGGCGAGGAGGACGAGACCCAGGCCGAGGTCAACGAGCTGCGCGAGCAGATGGACGAGGCCGGCCTCCCAGAGGAGGTCCGCAAGCAGGCGGAGCGCGAGCTCTCCCGGCTGGAGAAGCTCCCGCCCGCGGCGGCCGAGCACGGCGTGATCCGCACCTACCTGGAGTGGATCGTGTCGCTGCCGTGGAGCAAGCGCACCGAGGACAACCTCGACATCGCCCATGCACGCAAGACCCTGGACGCGGACCACTACGACATCGAGAAGGTGAAGGACCGGATCCTCGACCACCTCGCGGTGCGCAAGCTGAAGCCCGACGCACGCGGCTCGATCCTGTCGTTCGTGGGGCCGCCCGGGGTGGGCAAGACGTCGCTCGGCAAGTCGATCGCGAAGGCGCTGGGCCGCAAGTTCGAGCGCATCTCGGTCGGCGGGGTGCGCGACGAGGCGGAGATCCGCGGGCACCGGCGGACCTACATCGGCGCGCTGCCCGGCACGATCATCCGCGCGCTGCGCGACGCGGAGTCGAAGAACCCGGTGTTCATGATCGACGAGATCGACAAGATGGGCGCCGACTTCCGGGGCGATCCGGCGAGCGCGATGCTGGAGGTGCTCGACCCCGAGCAGAACCACTCGTTCCGCGACCACTACCTCGATCTGCCGTTCGACCTCTCGGACGTGATGTTCATCACGACGGCCAACATCCTGGAGGCGATCCCGGCGCCGCTG
>DATIDF010000231.1:0-2581 GCA_035456445.1 Anaeromyxobacter sp. | reverse complement strand
TGAGCGCGAGCCGCGCCTCGGGGGCGAGCCCGTCGACGGCGATCCGGGCGACGTCGAGCGGATCGCGGCAGATCGACAGGAGGACCTCGCCGACCTCGTCCGCGTCCTCGCGCGCGACCGCGCGATCGGCGATGGCGAACGCCTCGCGGATCTGCTCGGGATCGAACAGCGGGTGGTGTCCCCGGAGGCCTTCCTGGATGCGCCGGGACAGGTGCCCCGGCGCGTTCGAAGCAAGCTTGTCCATCGATCGAGATCCCCCCCGCCCGGGCGCCACCATGCCGCCCCGCGGGAGCCCGTGCAAGCGCCGAGAAGCGCGGACTGCGACGTGGTATCGGCCGGTTTCGCGGGCGGCACGTGCGCACAGCGTGCGCGCCTCGGGAATCCCTCGCGCCTGGACGACGATCGAGCCAACGTGCCGTCGGCCAGCGGCCCGGGACCTCGGCCGCCACCGTCGAGTCGCCACCTCGGGGAGCGCTCTCGGCGGGATCGCCTCGGCCCGGACGGCGCATACTCGGATCGAGTCCAGGCAGGAGGTGGATCATGGCCCGGCCCGCGATCGAGGCGACTCCGTGGGATGCGAGGTGGACCGGCGACGAGCTCGTCGAGAGCTACGAGGAGCTCGCGGAGATCGAGAAGCTCGCCGAGGCCGAGAAGCTCGTAGAGGGCCCGGGCGGCGGCGAGGCGCCCGAAGGCGACGAGCTCGGGCTCGTCGCGACCCTCGAGGCTCGCGCCGGACGTGAGGCCCCGCGCGCGACGGAATCATCGCCGAAGGCGGCGGGCGCGCCGTCGGCTGACGCCGAGACGTACGAAGTGTTGCCCGTGCTCGAGGTGCTCGCGGGCCTGGCGGACTACGGCCACCCCGAGACGGCACGCGCGTCCACGAACGAGGAGCGCTCTCGGGAAGTGTCGCTCCTCGGATGAGGACGTCGAAACACGGAGCGTCCGCCCAACCGGCCGAGGCTCAGGGTTTCCGGCACCGGGGTTGGGGGCCCCGGCGCCGGCCTCGCCTCGCGCTACGACGCGTGCGGCTGTGCAACCTCGCGCGACGCCACCTCCCGCAGCGTTCGCCCAGCGATCTCCTCGTCCTCCGTCTCCGCGATGTCCGACAGGCTGATGACGCCCAGCAGCTTGCCGTCCGTGTCGCAGACCATGATCCGGGACTTGTGGTTCTCCTGCATGAGCCGCTCCGCGTCGCGCAGGTCGTCACCGAGCGTGCAGCTCACGACCTCGCGGGTCATGAAGCTCCCCACCTCCGCGTCCGGCGGGCGGCCGTCGGCGAGGATGCGGAGCGCGAGGTCGCGATCCGTGAGGGTCCCGACGGGCTCGCCGTCCTCATTGCAGATCGGGACGAACCCGATGTTCTCCTCCTTCATGAGACGCGCGCAGGCGCGCGCCGTGTCATCCGGCCGGCAGCACTTCGCCGACTTCATCACCGTGTCCACCGTGGCCATCTCGTCCCTCCTGGCCCGCGCCGCGGGCGCTCTCCTCGACTCCGCCTTCCCCTGCGACGTTGGGATGCGCTCGTCATGGCCGCAACGCGCGGCGCCTCGAGCGCGTGACGTGGGGCGCCTCGGACGGGCGCTCGTGGCGCGACCGGGTGAGCTGAGACAGACCGATCCTGCGGTCAGTCGTTCCCGTGGACGAAGTCGATGCGGCCGAAGAGGCCGTCTTCCTCATCGTTCGGTCCCGCAGCGAAGAAGAGCGCGTCGGTGGGCCCCGCCGCAGCGCCGTTTCCGAAGTCGATCCCCCAGAGCCCGTCGATGGTGATCCGGCCGCCCTTGCCGGTGAGATAGGCGCCGCCGTCGCCCGGGGGGGCGTCCTCGCCGACCGTGTAGCCGACGATGTGCCCGTCGCCGAAGTTGCCGACGAGGAGCTTGCCGCCGAAGCGGCCGAACCCATCCTCGGGCGCCAGCGCGAGGCCCCACGGCGAGTCGAGCTTCCCTCCCGACGCGACGCGACGGAGGAGCACGCCGTCGGGGGTGAACGCGTCGACGAAGCCGTGGTGCTTGCCTGGCACGTCGTCGTCCCCGCCCGTTTCCTTGAGCGCGTAGGTGACGTAGATCGTGCCGCCGATCGCCCGGATGCCGAAGGGCGCGTAGCCCGCCGGGAGGCTCGGATCGAGGAAGCCGCCCGAGGTGGAGACGGGCGCGAACGAGCCGTCGAAGACGTCGACCCTCGCGTTGTGGAAGTCGGTGGCATAGAGCCGGTCGCCGCTCGCCGTCGAGGCGATGGTGATGCCCTTGAACACGGCGTCGTCCGGCGAGGCGTCCACCGCCACGACCGTCGTCGTGGAGCGGGTGGCGGGCGGGATCGGCGGCGGGACGTTCGGGTTCCATCCGCTGATCGTCCCGTCCTCGCTCGCGAAGATGAAGAACGCCGGGCCCTGGGCGCCGCCGCTCGCGACCACGAAGGCCGAGCCCGTGTTGCCGACCACGCCGGTGGGAGCGGCGGCGCCGCCCCCCGCCCCCGTGACGCTGACCACGAGCGGCGGGGTGCCGAACTGCGCGACGCCCTCGCCGTCGTAGAGCGTCGAGACCCCAGCGCCGTTGTCGGACACCCACCACGGGCTCGTGCCCCGATG
>DATIDF010000230.1:0-4339 GCA_035456445.1 Anaeromyxobacter sp. | reverse complement strand
CTCGTCGCGCCTGCGGCGTACGGAAGCAGTACGCCTCGTCCCTCGACTTCGGTCCCGCTTCGCGGGACCTACGCTCGGGATGCGCGGGACATCTTATGGTGCCGGCTCGGCTCCGGCCTCGTGCGCCTCGCGTCTCGCGCCGTCGCGAGGGTCCCGCTTCACTCGCGCAGCGCGCGGACCTCGTCGATGTTGATGCTGCCCCGCGTGCGGTAGATCGCGATGACCACCGCGAGGCCGACCGCCGCCTCCGCAGCCGCGACCGCGATGACGAAGAAGGCGATCGCGTGGCCGCGGACGTCACCGAACTGCCTCGCGAACGAGATGAACGTGAGGTTCGCGGCGTTGAGCATGAGCTCGACGCTCATCATGACGATGAGCGCGTTGCGCTTCATGAGGACGCCGGAGAGCCCGATGGTGAAGAGGATCGCGGCGAGCCAGAGGTACCAGGTGACGGGGACCATGGCTTTAGATCCTCTCCTTCGCGACGACGACCGCGCCGACGATGGCGACGAGGAGGAGCAGGCTCGTCACCTCGAAGGGCAGGAGGAACTCGGTGTAGAGCACCTGCCCGACGGCCTTCACGGTGCCGAAGCGGTCCGGCTGCGCGAGCGTCGCCAGGGCCTTGTCCGGGACCCGAGCGATGGCGGCGGCGAGCACCGCGAGGAGCGAGACCGCGCCGATGACGCCCACGTACTGCATCGCGCCGCGCCGCTCGCGGCGCAGGTGCTCGTCACCGAGCGACAGCAGCATGATGACGAACAGGAAGAGCACCATCACCGCGCCGGCGTACACGAGGATCTGCATGAACGCGATGAGGTGCGCGGCGAGGAGGACGTAGATCCCGGCCATGAAGAAGAACGCGGCGACGAGGTTCATCGCGGCGTAGACCGGGTTCCGCGCGACCACCACGCCGAGCGCGGTGAGCACGAGGGGGATCGCGAAGATCCAGAAGCTGATGAGCTCGGCCGTGTCGTGCATCGCCTAGTACCTCACCCCGCCCACGACCGCCGGGCGGGAGGTCTGGTCGAGGCCCCAGCCGTGGTCGCCGTACGGGCAGCGCCGCTCCTCGACGTGGCGCAGGAACTCGTCCCGGAACTTCTTCACGAAGGACTGCACGGGCATCGCGGCCGCGTCGCCGAGCGCGCAGATGGTCTGCCCCATGATGTTGCCCGAGACCTGCTCGAGCTTCGCGACGTCCGCGGCGCTCGCGTGGCCGTGCTCGATCTTCTCGACGATCCCCTCCATCCACGAGGTGCCCTCGCGGCAGGGGGTGCACTGGCCGCAGCTCTCCTCGGCGTAGAACTTGGAGATGCGGGCGAGCGCCCGGACCATGCAGGTCGAGTCGTCGAAGACGATCACGCCGCCGGAGCCGGACATCGAGCCGGCCGCCTTCACCGCGTCGTACTCGAGCGAGATGTCGATCTCGTCACCGCGCAGCACCGGGCAGGAGGAGCCGCCGGGGATCACGGCCTTCACCTTGCGGCCGCCGACGATCCCGCCGCAGTCCTCCATGATGAGCTTCTTCAGGTTGTAGTGGACGGGCTTCTCGTAGACGCCCGGCCGGTTCACGTGCCCGGAGACGCCGAAGAGCCGCGTGCCGCCCGACTTGCCGACGCCGAGCGCGGCGAACGCGTCGCCGCCGTTCGCGACGATCCAGGGGACGTTCGCGATGGTCTCGACGTTGTTGATGATGGTGGGCTTGCCCCACAAGCCGACGATCGCCGGGAACGGGGGCTTGAGGCGCGGGTAGCCCTTCTTGCCCTCGAGCGACTCGAGCAACGCCGACTCCTCGCCGCAGATGTACGCGCCCGCGCCGCGGTGCACGACGATCTCGAGGTCGAAGTCCTTCTTGCCGAGCAGCCGCGGGCCGATGATCCCGGCCGCGCGCGCCTCGGCGATGGCGGCCTCGAGGATGCGCGCCTGCTTCGCGAACTCGCCCCGGATGTAGACGTAGGCGAGGTGCATGTCGAGCGCGTAGCAGGTGATGGCGATCCCCTCGATCAGCATGTGGGGATCGTGCTCGATGATGTAGCGGTCCTTGAACGTGCCGGGCTCGGACTCGTCCGCGTTCACCGTGAGGTAACGAGGGCGGACGTCCTTCGGGAGGAACGTCCACTTGAGGCCGGTCGCGAAGCCGGCGCCGCCGCGGCCGCGCAGGTTCGACCTCTTCACCTCGTCGATGATGGCCGCCGGCTCCATGCCGAGCGCCTTGTCGAGCGTGGCGTAGCCGCCGTCGGCCCGGTACGTCCGCAGCGCCGCGGAGTCGGGCTTCCCCCACCGCCTGGTCAGGATGAGCGTCTCGCTCACTCGAGCCTCCCGAGGATCTCCTCGACCTTCTTCGGGTCGAGCCGCTCGTGCATCTCCTCGTCGACGAGTATCGCCGGCGCGGTGCCGCAGGCGCCGAGGCACTCGACCTCGCGCAGGGTGATGCGCCCGTCGGCGGAGGTCCCGCCGTTCGCGACCCCGAGCTTGTGCTTGAGGTACTCGAACATCCGGTCGCCGCCGGTGAGGCAGCACGAGACGTTCGTGCACACCTCCACGAGGTGCCGCCCGATCGGCGCGGTGTGGAACATCACGTAGAACGTGGCCACCTCCTCCGCGCGCGCGGGCGAGGTCCCGAGCCGATCGGCGCAGAGCCGCTGCACGGCGGAAGAGGCGTAGCCGAAGATTTCCTGGCCGAGTCGGAGGGCCGGCAGCATCGCCGCGGCCTTGCGATCCGGCGGGTAGCGGCGAAGCAGCTCCGCGAGCTCATGGTCGAACTTCTCGACCTTCTCTCGTGGCAGTTCTTCGGCCGTCCCGACGAGCGGTGGATTCGTCATAGAAGTCCGAGAAGGCAGGGGCGAAAGCGCGGCGAGGCTAAGTGAGCACATGTAAGATTGTCAAGGAGATCCGCCGCTGTATACTCGACCGCTCCGGATGGAAATCGGTCGAGAGAAGCGCCGCGATCCCCGCGTTCCGCTCGTGCTTCGGGTGCATTACCCGGGCATGCAGCAGGCCGTCCGGGACGTGACGGAGAACGTCTCGGCCGGCGGCCTCTTCATACGCACGGATCGCGATCTGCGCGAGGGAGATCGCGTCCCGCTGCAGGTCAGCTTCCCCGGCCTGCTCGAGCCGGTGGAGTTCGAGGTGGAGGTGGTGCGGCGTCGCGCCGCCGGTCCGGACCAACCCCGCGGCGTCGCGGTCAAGATCCCCGCCGACCACCTGGAAGATCGGCAGAAGCTCGCCCGCATCGCCGAATCCGCCCGCCCCGGCCACGGGAAGGCGAAGCGCACCTATCGCGTGCTGGTCGTCGAGGACAACGCGCGCATCGTCGAGATGTACCAGTACGCCCTCCGGAAGCTCCGCACGGAGGGAGAGGACGGGGTGGACGTCGCGGTCGAGTACGCGCCGAACGGCCACGAGGCGCTCGGCCGGCTCGTCGAGCCGCCGCCCATCGACCTCGTCATGGCCGACCTCTACATGCCGATCATGGACGGGTTCACGCTCGTGGAGCGGATGCGGGACGACCCGGCGCTCGCCGCCACGCCCATCGTCATCATCAGCGCGGGCGGGCCGGACGCACGCGACCGCGTCGCCGAGCTCGGCATCGACGTCTTCCTCCAGAAGCCGGTTCAGTTCGCGGACATCATCTCGACGGTCCGCACGCTGCTCCGGATTCGCTGACGCCGCCGGCGTCGCGCCGCGCAGCGCGCGCTCTCGATATCACGCAGAGTGACCTACGTGTCGCGACGTGCGCCTCGTCACGGACGCGAAGCGCTCCCCACGTTCACGCAGCGCGCCGCTCGAGCGCCCGGAAAATGCGACGCCCGCCCAGACCGTGAGGCCGGGGCGGGCGCCTTTGAAGCTCTCTCGAAGGGCGCTACGCCTTCTTGCCCT
Source organism: Anaeromyxobacter sp. (assembly GCA_035456445.1). Classification (GTDB taxonomy): domain Bacteria; phylum Myxococcota; class Myxococcia; order Myxococcales; family Anaeromyxobacteraceae; genus Anaeromyxobacter. The sequence goes on along the minus strand of DATIDF010000230.1, from coordinate 463 downwards.
TCTTGTTGAAGATGTCCTTGAGCCCCTTCGCCGGCGTGATCTTGATGGCGGTGCGCGCCGGGATCTTGATCTGCTCGCCCGTCGCCGGGTTGCGGCCGATGCGCGCCTTGCGATCGACGAGCTTCACCGCGCCCAGACCGCCGAGCGGGATCTTGCCCTCGTTCTTGAGGCGCTTCGTCACGACATCCTCGACCGCCTGGAACACCTGGCGGACCTGGGCCTTCGACAGCTCTGCGCCCTCGGCCACCGCCTGGAAGAACTGAGCCTGCGTCATGTTGGGAAGCCCTCCTGTCGACCGCCCGCCCAGGGCGGCGAATTTCTCGGGTGATATCGCTTCCCGATCCGCCCGTCAACTTCGCGTCGTCACGATCGCCCTGAAAAACGGGCCGATCGTGACGATCGACCTGCGGCGGGGGAGGGGGCCCCGCCCCACGGTCAGCGGAACGCGGCGACGACCTCCCAG
>DATIDF010000229.1:0-6118 GCA_035456445.1 Anaeromyxobacter sp. | reverse complement strand
GTCGCTCGTCGACCCGCCTCCCCTCCCTGGTGTCGCCTCCGCGGCGAGCGCGGTGGAGCACACCGCGACGGCCAGCATCGCGCCACCAACCGTCAACCTGCATCCGCGCATCGTTGCCTCCAGGTCGCCCGGGCCCGAGTGGTCACGCGTTTGCTACTTAACGGGTGCTGCTGCAGCTGCTGCCTGATGTGACCGCGGCCACGGCTGCGAACTCACAGCCAGCTCCAGCGTCGGCGCCGGACTGCTTGGCGTCCTTGATCGGTTCCTAACTGCGCTCGGGCGCGGCTCGTCCATCGGCGAACCGGCGGCCGCGGCATGCCGCCGCTCGGAGCTCGCGTTCCCACCTCCGGGTATCGCAGGTTCGAAGCTGCCGTCGCCCTCGCAAAGCAGACCGCGTGACCGAGCCCCGACACGATCGCGCGCTTGATGGGGCGGTGGCGGCGACGGCGGTCGCGTTCGCTTCCTGGACCACGAGTGTTGACGCGTCTCTCGGGGTGCCCCGCGGCATCGACCCCTAACGGAGTGTGTATGGGGCCGGTCCTCCGTGCGATTCAGATTCTGGCGGGACTCGAACGAGCGCCTGGAGTATGCGCGCGGCACCGAGCAAGACTGAGAGCGCGAGAGAATGAGGAGCACACGACGCGTCGTCGTCACGGGCCTGGGCGTCGCCAGCGCGCTTGGCTGCGACGTGGAGGACTTCTGGCAAAGGCTCACCCGCGGCGATTCCGGTGTCGGGCCGCTCGAAGACGAGGCCTTCGCGGCCTTGCCCACGCGCATCGGAGCCGTGGTCAAGGGATACGATGAAAGCGCCCACTTCGATCGGAAGGAGCTGCGGAGGCTCAGCCGATCGTCGCAGCTCGCAGTCGTCGCGGCGAGCCAGGCGGTGCGCCAGGCCGGGCTCGCGGAGGGCGGAGTCGACGGGCGCGACGTGGCCGTCCTGATCGGGAGCTCGATCGGAGGGTACAGCGCCAGCGACTACTTCTTCCGCGACTTCTACCTGCATGGACGGTCGGGAGCGTTGATCATCCCGACGACGATGAACACCGCCCCGTCCTCCAATGTCTCGATCCGGTTCGGGTTCGGCGGGCCCCTCATCAACGTGGACGCGGCGTGCGCGTCGGCCTCTCACAGCGTCGGATACGCGTTCAACCTCATCCGGTCCGGCACGCTCGATCTCGCGGTGGTCGGCGGAGCCGATTCGCCATTCACGCTGGGAATCATGAAGGCCTGGTGTGCGCTGCGCGCGCTGTCCGAGAGAAACGACCAGCCCGCCGAAGCCTGCCGTCCCTTCAGCGCCGATCGAGACGGGCTCGTGCTCGCAGAAGGGGCCGGCGTCCTCGTCCTCGAGTCCGAGGTCTCGGCGCGGCGGCGGGGGCGCGAGATCCTGGCCGAGGTTCTCGGCTACGGCGCGTCAGCGGACTGCCACCACCTGACCCAGCCCTCGCCGGACGGGCCCGCCCGGGCGATGCAGAAGGCGCTCACGGGGGCGGCGGTCCAGCCCGAGCAGGTCGGCTACGTCAATGCGCACGGGACCGGCACGCAGTGGAACGACAAGAACGAGACGGCGGCGATCAAGCAGGTGTTCGGGACGAGCGCGTACCGCGCGCTCGTGGTGGGGAACAAGGGGGCTCTCGGTCATGCGATCGCGGCGAGCGGAGCGCTCGAGCTCATCGGATGCGTCCTGACGTTGCGCGACCGGATCGTGCCCCCGACGATCAACCACCGCGCTCCGGATCCGGAGTGCGACCTCGACTACGTGACTGCCGGGTCCCGGAGCTACGAAGGGGATCTCATCATGAGCAACTCGTTCGCGTTCGGAGGGAGCAATGCGGTCCTCCTCGTCGGCCGTTATCGGCCGTAGCCTCGGCTCGCCCGCACGTGGCTACGGACCACCGCGGCACACCTGTCCGAGATCGCGAGGCATGGATGAAGCTCCGGCTCGCTGTCGCGAGGCTCAGGGTCGGGTCGACGCTCGGCGCGGGTCGGGACGAGCGGGCTTTGGGAGAGGCTGACGGCATGGAGAACGCGCTCGAGGTCGAGGGGCTCTCGGTTCGCCTCGGCAGGAACGAGGTCCTACGAGATCTCAGCTTCAATGTTCCCGCGGGCAGCGCCCTCGCGGTGATCGGGCCGAACGGCGCCGGGAAGACCGTCCTCTTCAGGGCGCTCATCGGAGCGTTGCCGCACGGCGGGATGGTCCGCTGGGCCCCGGGGACCCGCATCGGGTACGTGCCGCAGAAGCTCGACATCGAACGCGACCTGCCCGTCACCGGGCGGGACTTCCTCCGCGCCAAGGCCGACGTGTCGGGCGCGTCAAGCACCGATGCCGCCCGTGCACTCGAGCTCGTGAGCTTGTCTCCAAGCGCCGCGGATCAGCCCATCGGTGCGTTCTCCGGCGGCCAATTCCAGCGACTTCTCCTCGCGTTCGCGCTCATGGGCAAGCCCACCGTCCTCCTCTTCGACGAGCCGACGTCGGGCGTCGACGAACCCGGCGAGGAGCGGCTGTACGAGATGATCCACCGGGTCCAGGAGACCGAGCGACTCACGCTGCTCCTCATCTCTCACGAGCTGAGCGTCGTCTACCGGTACGCGACGAACGTGCTGTGCCTCTCGCGCGAGCAGCCGTGCTTCGGGCCCCCGGAGGAGATCCTGACGCCCGAGCGGATCGAGCAGGTATACGGTACGCCGCTCAAGTACCATCACCACTGATGCACTGGACCGGGCTCACGCTGTCGATCGGCATGGCGGTGGCCGCGGGGCTCGTCGGCTGCTTCGCGGTCATGCGCCGGATGGCGCTGGCGTCGGATGCGATGTCCCACGTCGCGCTCCCCGGGATCGGGCTTGCCCTGGTGTTCCACTTCCACCCCGTGCTGGGCGGGTTGGCGGCGCTGTTCGTCGGTACGTTCCTGGTCTGGGGGCTCGAACGGCAGACCCGCATCTCCACGGAGACCATGATCGGCGTGGTCTTCTCGCTGGCGCTCGCGGTGGGGAGCATGCTCGTGACCGGGGACGAGCTGGTGGACGCCCTTCTCGGCGCGCCGGGCACCCTCGGCCGGTGGGAGCTGGCACTCGGGCTCGCGGGCGCCGCCGCGGTGGTCGCCTTCGTCCTGACGCAGCGGAACCGGCTCGTCATCGCGCTGGTCTCGGGGGACATCGCGCGGACCTCCGGGATCCGCGTCGCGCGGCTCGAGCTCCTGTACCTTCTCGCGTTCGCGCTCACCGTCGCGCTCGGGCTTCGCTATCTGGGCGTCCTCCTCATGGGGTCTCTCGTCATCATCCCCGCCGCGACGGCGAAGCACCTCGCGCGCAGCCTCGACGGGATGTTCGCGATCGCCGGCGGTGTCGCCGTCGCTTCCACGCTCGCCGGTGAGCTCCTGGCCCCGCGCCTTCACCGAACGACCGGACCCGTGATCATTGCGATCGCGGCCGCGATCTTTCTTGTGAGCCTCTTCGTTCGTCGACGGCCCTGAGGCGCGGCTACGAAAAGTCCTCCGACGCGGGCGACGCGCGCCGTTCGCTCCGATCCGGCTGAACGCAGGATCCAGCCGCCCGAGCGCTCGTGCGCTGCTGGCGCGCGTCAACGCTTCGCGCCGCATCGCGCGATACCGCGTTCTACGCAGGCGACGGGATCTCGTCGACGCCGAGATCTCGCCGGTTCGCTCCGGGAGCGCCACCGCACGGAAATCGCTGCAGGACGCGTGGATCGTTGCCGCGGCCGGACTGGTACGCGCCGTGCGACGGAGCACGGACATGGAGACGAGGAACGAGCGCCCCGCGCCCTCGAGCAGCGGCAGGCCCCTGACGAGAGGAGACGCAGCGTTGACCTCCTCGACCGGGTTCTGCCCCGGGCACGAGGCCATCGTCGACGTGAACTCGAGACCTCGACTGGCGACCTCCGGAACGCATCGATTCGCCGTCTTCGCCTTGCTCTTCGCGCCGGTCCTGGCCTTGGCGGACGACCTGAAGCTCGAGGACGCGATCCGGCGAGCGTGGGCAGCGAACCCGGGGCTCTCCGCCGCCTCCCTCCAGGCGCAGGCGTCGAGGAAGCAGGCGAGCTCGGCCGAGGCGGGGCGCCTTCCGAGCGTCGCGCTCTCTGCGCGCGGCGTCGGGACCGGCGAGCCGATGATGGCGTTCGGGCTCAGGCTCGACCAACAGCGCATCGCGGCGGTGGACCTCTCGCCCGATCGGCTCAACGCGCCGCCGTTCACCGGCGGTGTCGGGCTGGGCGCCACGCTGACGCAACCGATCTATGCCGGAGGCCGGATCACGGCCGGCCTCCGGGCGGCCCGGGCCCAGGCGGACGCCGACGGGCGCACGCTGGAGCGGCGCCGGGACGAGCTGGCGCTGGCGGTGACCGAGGCTTACTTCGGATCGCTCTCGGCGGCCGAGGGCCTCGCCTACGCCGACGACGTGCTCGCGCACGCCCGCGAGACCGAGCGCTTCGTCAAGGACCGGAACGCGAACGGGGTCGTGCTCGATGCCGACGTCGCCCGGGCGGCGGCGTTCCGGGCCCAGGCCGAGGCGGACCGCGCCACGGCGGAACAGCGGCTCGCATCCGCCCGATCCGCGCTGGCGCTCCTCAGCGGGGAGCCGGCGAGAAATGCCGCGCTCGTGACGCCAATCGAGGGGGCGCCGGCGGGGCCGGAATCCGGCGCCGCCCTGGAGGCCCGGGCCGACCTCCGCGCCGCCCGGGCGCGGGCCGAGGCGGCGCGGGAGATGGTCGGCGTGGAGCGGGGGACCCTCCTCCCGCAGGTGTTCGCCCAGGCGTCGGTGGAGACCATGCGCTCGGCAATCGACCAGGGCGCGACGTGGTTCACCGGCGTGCTCGTCGCGCGGTGGCAGCTCGCGCTCGGCGACGTGCGCGCGACGGAGGCCGCGCGGTTGCGGGCCAGCGCGACGGAGGCGGCAGCGCGCTGGCAGGAGCAGCAGGCGCGACGCGAGGTCGAGGAGGCGCGGCGCGCCGTCGAGGCCGCAGACGCGAGGGTCCGCTCGGCGGCCGAGGCTGTGACGGCCTCCGAGTCGGCCCGGGCGCTGCGCGACTCCCGGTACCGCCAGGGCCTCTTACCGCTGACGGACGTCCTCGACGCCGACTCCGCCCTGGCCGGTGCCCGCGCGCTCCTCGTCCGGAGCCGGTTCGAGGCTCGCCTGGCCCGTGCGGCGCTGCAGCTCGCCACGGGCGCCCTTCTCGAAGGAGTGAAGCCATGACGCGCAACCTGGCAGTGGTCCTGACGCTGGCGGTGCCCGCGGCGCTCGCCGAACACGCTTCCGCCGCGGCATCGGCGCCCGCGCGCGTCCGCGTCGTGACGACCGCCCCCGCCCAGGGCACGCGGTGGGTGGCAGGGAGCCTGGCGGCAGTGCGCCGTGCCGTCGTCTCGACGCGGACGGCGGCCTCGGTCCGCTCCGTGGAGGTGGAGGAGGGCGCGCGCGTCCGCGAGGGCGCGCTGCTCGTGCGGCTGTCGGACGACGACGTCCGGGCGCAGCTCGCCGCGGCAGAGACCGCGCTCGTGACCGCTGCCGCGCAAGCGCGCCGCATGGAGGCGCTCGCGGCGCAGCGGTCGGCCACTGCGGTCGAGCTGGACCAGGCGCGGGCGCAGCGGGCCCAGGCCGAGGCGGCCGTGTCGGCCGCGCGGGCGGCCCTCGCTTACACCGAGATCCGCGCCCCGTTCGCCGGCACGGTGCAGGCCCGCCGCGTCAATGCCGGGGATCTGGTCGGCCCGGGCCAGCCGCTGCTCGAGCTGGAGGGGAGCGAGCTGGAGGTGGTGGCGAGCCTCTCCGACGAGGAGGCGCGCGGGATCGCGATCGGCCAGACGATCCGGTTCGAGGCCGGCGCCGAGACCGGCGCGGCACAGGTCTCGGCCCTGGCCGTCGGCGGCGATCCGCTGTCCCACCGCCGGACGCTGCGGGCCAGGGTGCATCCGAGTGGCGCGGCGCTGCGCAGCGGAACCTTCGCCCGCCTCGTGCTCCCGGCGGGCGCCGAGGCGCCGGCGCGCGGCGTGTGGGTCCCGCGCAGCGCGCTCGTCGAGCGGGGCGATCTCACGGGCGTCTTCGTCGCGGCCGGAGGGCAGGCGCAGCTGCGCTGGCTCGCGCTCGGCGAGGGGGTCGGCGACCGCGTCCCGGTGCG
>DATIDF010000228.1:0-3139 GCA_035456445.1 Anaeromyxobacter sp. | reverse complement strand
GTGTCGCGACGCGCCGAAATCGGGTGCTTCGGCGTATAGTCTTGAGCGCGGTCAACGAGGATCGGGGGAGCCGGGTGCATCCTCCGGCAATCTCGCCGGACCGTCCGGTCCGCGACCCGCTCTTCCAGAGGTCCGACACATGCTCAACCAGCGACTCGCACTGCTCGCGCTCACCGCGAGCGCCGTCATGCTCGCCGCATGCGATGACGCCCGCACCCTCGAGGCCCAGGAAGGAGCGAGCGTCGGGACGTGCGCCACCTGCCATGGCTTCCCGCCCCTTCAGACTCGCAGCGGAGCGGCGCACCCTCAGTCCCAGGCCTGCTTCGCGTGCCACCCGCAGACCGTCGATCGCGACAACCAGCTCATCCCGGGCGGCCCGCACGCGAACGGGAACGTCGACGCGAGCTTCGGGCACGACCCGGGGTACATCGCCCGTCACAGCGCGGACGCGATCGCGGACATCCAGACCTGCAGCGCCTGCCACGGCCAGGACTACGACGGCGGACTCACCGTGACCATCGACGGAGAGCAGCGCGTGTCTCCGTCCTGCAACGACTGCCACGCGGGCGTCCTGGGTATCCAGAACTGGCAGTCGAACTGCACGTTCTGTCACGGGACGCGCAACAACGCGTTCACGTTCGAGAACCTCGCGCAGGCGGCGCCGCCCGAGGGCGTGCGCGGCGAGACCGCGACGACCGATCCGCACGTCGGCGCGCACCAGAAGCACCTCGGAAACGGCAGCGTCCTGACGAACGGCTTCGAGTGCTTCACCTGCCACCCTCTCATCGGCGGCCTCGCCCACCTCGACGGGCAGGTGCCGATCACGTTCCAGCTCCAGCCGCTCGCGTCCAGCGATGGCGCGACGCCCTCGTTCACGAAGGGGACGCAGACCTGCTCGAGCGTGTACTGCCACGGCTCGACGCTCCAGGGCGGCACGGCGACCGCGCCGCGGTGGACGGTGGCGCTCACCGCCTGCAACTCGTGCCACGGCATCCCGCCGCCGACCGGTCAGCACGACTTCCATACAGGGATCGGCGTCGCGTGCGCCACCTGCCATGACGGCTACACCGACACGTCCGTCAACAAGGCGACCCACGTGAACGGTGCGCGCGACGTCGTCCGCGCCGGGGTGCGCATCAACGGCTGGGACTGCACCACCTGCCACGCGCTCTGATCGCGGAGACCCGCCTCGCCCGCGGAGCGTGACCGAGGGCCGGGGGTTCCCCCGGCCCTCTCGCTTCTTCGGGGCCTGTCGATCCGCACTCCCGCGCCGGCGCGCTCCCCTCGGGACCCCCCGCGCGGCGCTGCCGCGCCCGTCCGCCCGGCTCCATCTTCCGGGTCGTGCAGGCCTCGCGGCGCGACCGGCTCGCTGCCCTTACCGGGCTCCGCTTCGCGGCGGCGTTCGGCATCCTGCTCTACCACTACGGCGGCCCGCTCGTGGCGGGGCTCCCGCAGTGGGTGGAGCGTGTCCGGACCGGCGGACACATCTGGGTGGGGCTCTTCTACGTGCTGTCCGGGTTCGTGCTCGCCTGGGCGAACCCGGAGCCCATGGGGGCCGCCGAGCGGCGAACGTTCTACGTCGCGCGCTTCGCCCGGCTGTACCCGGCCTACCTGCTCGCCTTCGTGCTCATCGCGCCGTTCGCGCTCGAGCGCTGGCAGGGAGGCGGCCCGGCCGCGCTCGCCAAGGCCGCCATCGTCGCGACGGCCTGCCTCCTGCTCCTGCAGGCGTGGGCGACGCCCATCGCGCGGCTCTGGAATCCGCCGGGCTGGTCCACCTCGGTGGTCGCCGCGTTCTACGCAGCGTTCCCGTTCCTCGCCGCGCGCCTCGCGCGCCTGTCGCGCCGTGGCCTCGCCCTCTTCGTGCTCGGGGCGTGGGGGGCGAGCCTCGCGTTCCCGCTCCTCTACCTCGCGCTACGTCCGGACGGCCCGGTCGACCCGGCCGTGCTCACGTGGGAGGAGCCTTTCTGGCTCGAGGCGCTGAAGTTCCATCCCGTGGCGCGCGCCGGCGAGTTCGCCTTCGGGGTCGCGCTGGGACTGCTCCACCACCGCGGGCTCGACCTCGGGCGGGCCGGAGGTGCCGTCGCCGCTGCCGCCCTCGCAGGCGTCGTGGCGCTGCTCGCGTGGGGCGGCGCACCCTACGTGCTCCTGCACAATGGGCTAGCCATCCCGCTCTTCGGGGTCGCGCTCCTCGGGCTTGCGCCGGGGGCCGGCGGAACGGCGAAGCTCCTCGCCTCTCCCGCCGCGAAGGCGCTCGGCGACGCGAGCTTCGCCCTCTATGCGCTGCAGGAGCCGCTCTGGCTCTGGACGCGGCGGCTCGTCGCCGAGGGTCCGGGTGCGGCGCCGAGCGCGGCGTTCGTGGCGGGGTTCGCCGTCTTCGCCATCGCGGTGTCCGTGGTCGTCTCGCGCTCGTTCGAGCGCCCCGCGCGGCGCGCCCTGCGGGCGCTGCTCGGCGACCGGCTGCGGGTCCCGGCGGCGCAGGCGGTCTCGCCGCTCGCTCCCGCCGAGCGCCGCTGAACCCGCTTCAGCGGGACGTCTCGTCCGCGCCGTTTCCCGCCTGCGGCCCACGCCCTGCGCGCGGCCCGGGCAGCCCGACGACGCCGCCGGCGAAGCCGAAGAACAGCGCTGCCGTCCAGACGTTCGAGGTGAGCGGGCACGTCCCGGTGTCGCAGCCGATGAAGAACGCGTAGGCAGCGCCGGCGGCGGCGCCCAGCGCGGCGCCGCCCGCGGTACGCCAGTGGGCCAGAGCGAGGGCTCGGGGGCTCATCGCTGGTTCGAGCCGCTCGGCCGAGGAACGATTCCCAGCGTCGCCGAGCGATCGGGCGCATCCTGCTCCGGCGGGGATGCGACAGCCGTTCCGCTTGACCGCGCACCGTCCGAGGCTTTCGTATCCGTGCCCATGAACCACGCGCGTCCCGGCGTGCTCGCGCTCCTCCTCGCGCTCGCTGCGTGTCGCTCCGCCGACGTTCGGCCAGCGGCCGCCCCGCCCTCGCCGGTCGGATGGGAGGCCGAGAACCCCATCCGGCCGCTGCCCACGCCGCCGCTCGGCAGCCCCGCCGACTTCGCCGCGGTGCCGTGGGTCACGCCGGCCAAGGTCCGGCTCGGGCGCTGGCTGTTCTACGATCCGCGGCTCAGCGCGGAC
>DATIDF010000227.1:0-4627 GCA_035456445.1 Anaeromyxobacter sp. | reverse complement strand
CGGCCGCGAGCTGCTGAAGCGCGCCCCGCACGCCGACCGGGCGCGCCTCATGGAGACCGCGAAGGCGCTCGTCGCGGAGCGGCAGGCCGAGGAGGACTCTCGGCTCCAGAAGCGGCTGCGGGAGCTGGGCGTCGACTGGTCGCCGGGCGCCGCGCCTGGCCGTGGCGCGCCGCGCCCGGTCGTCACGATCACGCCCGCGCCGGGGAAGGACCACCGCGCCGGCGAGACGGTTCCCTGGACCGTGACGGTCGAGAACAAGGGCGACGCGCCGATCCGGCGCCTGCGCGCGTGGACGACCGCCGAGAAGAACCCGCTCCTCGATCGCCGCGAGTTCGTGTTCGGCAACGTGCCGCCCGGCGAGCGGCGGAGCTGGACGGTCCCGCTCAAGCTGCCCAAGGGCCTCGACAGCCGCCGCGACGAGATCACCCTCCACTTCGAGGACGACGGCGGGCAGGCGCCGCCCGATCTCCTGACGAGCGTGGGGGTGGTCGAGATCCCGAAGCCCGTGTTCGCCTTCAGCGTGCAGATCGAGGATCGGCAGGGCGGCAACGGCGACGGCCTCGCGCAGCGCGGCGAGACGTTCGACGTCCGCGTGGACGTGCGGAACGCCGGGACCGGCGTCGCGGGCGAGAAGACGTGGGTCTCGCTCAAGAACCTCGGCGACGACAAGGTCTTCATCAAGAAGGGCCGCGAGAACCTCGGCGCGCTCAAGCCCGGCGAGACGAAGTCGGCGCGCATGGAGGTCGAGCTGCGCCGCGGGTCCAAGAGCGACACGCTCCCGATCCGCGTGATGATCGTCGACGAGAAGATGGAGGAGTACGTCTCGGAGAAGCTCGACTGGCCGGTCGCGAAGGACGAGCAGGCGCGTACGCCCGCGGTGGGGTCGGTCCGGGTCGAGGTCGCCGAGGCGACGCTCCGCTCCGGCGCGAGCGCGGCGGCGCCGGTGATCGCGACCGCGAAGAAGGCCGCGGTGCTGCCGGTGGACGCGAAGATTGGCGAGTTCTACCGGGTCGAGTGGCAGAAGGGCCGGTTCGCGTTCGTCCCCGACTCCGAGGTTCGCGTCGCGCGCGGCCCCCGCTCCGGTACGATCGCCGCCGCGTGGCAGCGCGAGCCCCCGCGGATCGCGCTCCTGCCCGATCCGCAGAAGGGCGCGCCCGTCGTCGACGGCGACACCTGGAAGCTGCAGGGCAGCGCGCTCGTGCCCCCGTCGGCCGATCCCGACGCCCGCCTGCGCGACGTGTTCGTGTTCGTGAACGAGCAGAAGGTGTTCTTCAAGGTCCTGCCCGAGAACGCGACCGCCTCCAAGCTCGACTTCTCGGCCGACATCCCGCTCGAGGCAGGGAACAACGTGGTCACCGTGTTCGCGCGCGAGGACGACGAGTTCCAGACTCGCAGGAGCATCGTGGTGTACCGCCGTCCGCCCGCCGAGGTGGCGGCGGATGGGACGCAGAAGACGAGGCAGGCCGCCCAGTAGGACGGGATTGCTGGCGGGGTGGTGGTCGGAGGGCCGCGCGGCGACGCGCGGCCCTCTGTGTTTTCCACCACACCCCACCCCACAAGCCGCCCTGCCCCGCTCTCCCCCAGCCGGCCGGGATTTTCCGAACCCCCCGCCCCTCCGCTAGAATTCGCCGGCATGGCGGAGGCGACCAAAGACCCCTCCGCCCCTTCCTCCGCCTCCGGGACGAGGAGCGGGGCGGGGTTCGAGCTCCGCCTCGAGCGCGGCGGCGCGTTCGTCCGGCTGGCCGACCAGCCGATCGCGCCCGGCGTCCGGCTCGACGCGCTCACCCTCGAGCTCCCCGACGTCCGCTTCCCGTTCGACGTCGGCAAGGGCTCCGGCCAGTTCCGCCACCGGCTCTCCGACCTGTCCGAGCTCGCCATCGCCATCGAGCCCGGCGTGGCGGACGCGGCGCTCGCGTCGGCCGGGCTCGCGGCGTTCGGCGTCGAGGAGGCGCGGATCGCGTTCCGGGCGGGAACGGCCGAGATCGCCGCGCGCCTGTCGGGCGGCCCCGCGTTCACGCTCGTCGCCGGCCTCCTCCCCGAGGGCGATCAGGGCGTCGCGCTCGTCTTCCACTCGCCCCGAATCTACGGTCCGGCACCGATCCCCGCGGCGCTCCTGCCCCACCTCGCGCGCGGCGTCGTCGACGCGCTCGGCGCGGACGCCCTGCCCCGCGAACCCGTTCCCTTCCTGCTGCGGCGCATCCTCGCGCCGCGGGGCTGGAAGCTGCCGCGCACCGCCGGGGTCCCGCTCGCGCGCGCGGAGATCGCGGAGGGGGTCGTCCGGCTCGCGTGGCTGCGTGGCGCGGCGGGACCGGCGGCGGTCTCGCCCGATCCGGACCTCCTCGCCGCCGAGGAGGGAGCGCGCACGTTCCGCGAGCCTGAGGCGCGGCTCGCCGCGGGCGACGCCGCCGGCGCTCGCGACGGGTACCTCGCGGCGGGCGCCGCAGCGAGCGCGCACCCGTTCGCGGCCGAGCGGCTCCTCTCGCTGCTCGCCGCGGAGGACCGCTTCCACGACGAGGCGCTCGATCTCGCCGCCGAGTGGCTCTCGCGCCGCCCCGGCTTCCTGCCCGCGCTCGCCGCCGAGGCCTCGATCCGGCTCGCGCGCGGAGAGCCCGTGAAGGCCGCGCGGGCGCTCGCCGCGCTCGCGGCAGGCGCCGCCGATCGGGGCGAGACCTTCTCGGCGCTCGCGGCGGCCGAGGCGGTCCTCGCGCTGCCTGGCGCCGCGCGCGAGGAGGCGGTGCGTGCCGCGGAGCTCGCGCTGTCGGTGCGCCGCGATCACGTCCCCGCGCTCCGGGCGCTCCGCGCCCACGCGGCGGCCGCGGGCGACCGCGAGGGCCTCCTGCGCGCGCTCCGGCGCCTCGTCGCCCATGATCCCGAGGACGCCGAGAAGGCGCGCGCCCACGCCGAGCTCGGAACGCTGCTCCTCGAGGCGGACCCGCCCGCCGCGCGCCTCCACCTCGATCATGCGCTGCGCCTCGCGCCGGAGGATCCCGCCGCGCTCGCCGCGCTCGCTCGCGCGTGCCGCGCCGCCGAGGAGCCGCTCCGGGCGGTGCGCGTGCTCGAGCGGCTCTGCGCCGCGCAGCTCGCGCGCGGAGATCGGGCAGCGGCCGCGGCCGCCGCGACGGAGGCCGGGACGCTCTGGGAGGAGCGGCTCCTTCACCCTGAGAACGCGCTCCTCCGCCATCGCGAGGCCTGCGAGCTCGCGCCGTCGCCCCAGGCGCACGCGCACGCCGCCAGCGCCGCGGAGGCGGCCGGCCAGTGGGCGGAGGCCGCCGAGCACCACGCCGCCGTCGTCGCCGCGCTCCCGCCGTCGACCCCGGGCGCGTCCGAGCTCCTCGTCCGGACGCGCGTCGCGCTCGCCGACGTCGCCGAGGCGCGCCTCGCGGATCCGCCGGCGGCCGCCGCCCACCTCGAGGCCGCCACGGCGCTCGCTCCCGAGCGCGCCGACCTCCTCCGGCGGCTCGCCGCGCTGCACGCGGCAACGGGTCGGGAGGACGGCGCGCTCGCCGCTCTCGACCGGCTCGCGCCACTCCTGCCCTCCGGGCCCGAGCGCGCGAGCGTCCTCGCTGGCGCGGGGCAGGCCGCGGCGGCGCTGGGGCGCACCGCAGACGCGCGGAGCCGGTTCGCGGCAGCGCTCGCCGCGGACGAGCGCTGCGGCCCGGCGCTCGACGGGCTCGCCCGGCTCGCCGCCGCCCGAGGCGACGCCGCCGCGGAGCGCGAGGCGCTCGTCCGCCTCGCGACGCTCGCGACCTCCGCGGCCGAGGCCGCCCGCTTGCACGACCGGCTCGCCGGCGCGTGCGAGCGCGCGGGCGATCTCGTCGGGGCGCTGCGCGCCGCCGCCGCTGCGCGCGCCGCGGATCCCGGCCCCGCTCGCCTCGACGCGCTCCTCGCCCTGGCGCGCCGCGCGGAGGATCTGCCGCTCGTCTCCGCGCTCCTCGCGGAGCGCGCCGCGGCCGCGGCCGCGGCCGGAGATGGTCCAGGCGCCGCCGCCGCCTGGCTCGACCGGGCTCGCGTGCTCGGGCCCGTGGATCCCGCCGGGGCCCGCGCGGCGCTCGCCGAGGCCCGCGCCGCCGCGCCCGGGGACGCTTCGGTGCTCCGCGCGCAGGCAGATCACGCCGAGCTGGCCGGGGACGCGCCGCTCGCGCTCGGGTGCCTGCGGGCGCTCCTCGCCGGCGCGCCCGCCGACGCGCCGGACCTCGAGGTGCGGGCCTCCCGCGCCGCGCTCGCGACCGGAGACGCGACTGCTGCACGCGCGCACGCGGAGCGCGCCCTCGAGCTGGGCGCTGCCGGCGCGACCGAGCTCGCTTGCGCCGTCCTGGACCGGCCCGGGGACGACGCGGCGCGCGCGGTGCTGCTCGAGCGGCTCGGCCGCTTCCTCGAGGCGGCGGACCTCCACGCCCGCGCCGGCGCGGCCGGTCGCGAGCGCGCCGCGCTCGAGCGCGCGGCGGAGGATCCTGCGGCCGCGGCCGCCGCGCTCGCACGGCTCGCCGGGTTGCGCGAGGCGGAGGGAGATCGCGCCGGCGCCGGCGCCGCGCTGCTCGGGCTCGCGCGGCTCACGCCAGGCGCCGAGGGCGCGCGCGTCGCGCTCCGCGCGCACGACCTGTCGGCGGATCCTGCGGCGCTCGACGTC
>DATIDF010000226.1:0-15563 GCA_035456445.1 Anaeromyxobacter sp. | reverse complement strand
TTCACGGACCGCAGAGCCACCTGGGGCATCGCGTAAGCCGCCGGCGTCAGCCGGCGGCGCGCGTCACCGCTGCGGACGCGGGCGCCGTGGACGGGCGGACGTCGCGGAGCTTGAGCTGCAGCCGCCGCGCGCCGTCCCACGCGTCGAACCCGAGCGTGAACGCCGCCTCGACCGGGCCCGCGCACGCGGCGAGCCGGTCGCCCATCCCGAAGCCGATGGCGTCGATGCCGCGCCCGAGCGCGAGCTTGAGGTGCGCATTCCCAGCCCCGACGGTCCGGGCGCGCGCGGCGGCCCCGCGCAGCGCGAAGACTGGCTCCGGATGACCCGCCCCGAACGGCCCTAGCCGCGCGAGATCCTCCGCGGTGCGCTCGGTCACGTCGCGCTCCTGGAGCCAGCCGTCGATCCGGCAGCGCGGGACGAGGTCGTCGTCGGCGAGGTGTTCTGCTGCGTGGGCCTCGAACGCCGCTCGGAACGCATCGATCCGACCGCGCTCGACGGTCACGCCCGCGGCGTGCCGGTGGCCGCCGAACCGGGCGAGGTGGCCGGAGCAGGCGGCGAGCGCGTCGTACAGGTGGAACACCTCGATGGAGCGGCCGCTCCCCTTCCCCGCGCCGTCCTCCAGCGCCACGAGCACCGCCGGGCGGTGGAACCGCTCCACGATGCGGGACGCCACGATCCCCACCACGCCCGCGTGCCACCCGTCGCGCGCGAGCACGAGCCCGCGCGCGCCCGCCTCGACCCGCGCGCGCGCGTCCTCCATCGCCTCCCCCAGGATGCGCCGCTCGATCTCCTGCCGCGAGGCGTTCTCGCGATCGAGCTCCTCCGCGAGCGCGCGCGCCTGCGCCTCGTCGTCGGCGAGGAGAAGCCGGACCCCGCGCCCGGCGTCGTCGAGCCGCCCGGCGGCGTTGATGCGTGGCGCCAGCCGGAAGCCGACCTGGCCGGCGGTGACCTCGGCGCCCTCGACGATCCCCGCCACGCGCTTCAGCGCACGCAGACCGGGGCGCCGGCTCTTCGCGATCGCCTCGAGCCCCCAGCGCACCAGGATCCGGTTCGCGCCGACGAGCGGCACCACGTCCGCGACGGTGCCGAGCGCGACGAGGTCGAGCGCGTCCTTCAGGTTCGGCTCCGGCCGCGCCGCGCCGAATCGGCCGCGCTCCCGCAGCGTCCGCCGGAGCGCCATCGCGAGCGCGAACGTGACGCCCACCGCCGCGAGCCCCTTCGAGGGGTACGCGCAGCCGGGCTGGTGCGGGTTGAGGATCGCGCGCGCGGCAGGGAGCTCGACCGGGACCGTGTGGTGATCGACGACCACCGTGTCGAGGCCGAGCGCCGCCGCGGCGCGCACCTCCTCCACGCTCGTGATGCCGCAGTCGAGCGTGACGAGGAGCCTCGCGCCTGCTCCGGCGAGCTTGCGCACCGCCTCGGTGTTGAGGCCGTAGCCCTCGACGAGGCGGTGCGGGGTGTAGGTGACGACGTCCGCGCCGGCGGCTCGCAGGAAGCCACAGAGGAGCGCCGTCGAGGTGACGCCGTCGACGTCGTAGTCGCCGTAGCAGGCGATCCGCTCGCCACTCTCGAGCGCCTGGACGATCCGCGCGACGGCGCCGTCCATGCCCTTCATCGTGAAGGGATCGGGCAGGTCCGCGAGGCGCGCCGCGAGGAACGTCTCCGCCGCGGCCGGCTCCGCGAGGCCACGCGCCGCGAGCACCCGCGCCGCGACCGGGTGGAGCTTCAATGCATGCGCGAGGCGCGCCGCCGCGTCGGGGTCCACCGCGCTCTCGATCCACCGCCGCCGCGCCACGTCGTCCACGAAGAAGGCGATATCACGGGAGGGTGACAGCGTTGCTCGCTTGGGCTGAGCGATGGCGTCCCTCGACTTCGCGCCGACTGCGTCGACGCTACGCTCGGGATGAACGGACCCGAGGCGGGCACACGAGGACCGAGCAACGCAGGCGCGCCTTCCAGGCGGCGCCCGAGGGGCGCCTCAAAGAAGAGGACGTCGGGCAGCGCTATAGCCTGCCCGCCCCGTCGCGCCGGCGCGGGCGCTCGCGGGGGTGGCTACCATTCGCGGACAGTGCTCGGCCAGCTCCCGTCCGTCTTCCTCGACGTCGTCGCCCCGGTGTTCGCGATCGTCGCGCTCGGCTGGGCGCTCGGGCCGCGCCTCGCGCTCGAGGCGCGCACGGTGTCGCGCGCGGCGTACTACGTCTTCGTCCCCGCCTTCACGTTCGACGTGATCGCGCGCTCCGCCGTGCCGCTCGGGGACGCGGCGCGGATGGTCACCTTCGCCGTCGTCGCGCACGCCGCGTTCGCGCTCGTCGGCTTCGGCGTCGCCCGGGCGCTGCGGCGCTCCCGCGAGGTTACCGCTGCCTACGTGATGCTGGCGGTCTTCGGGAACGTCGGGAACTTCGGGCTCGCGCTCGTGCAGTTCCGCTTCGGCGAGGGCGCGCTCGCCCCGGCGACCATCTACTACATCGCCATCCTGGTCACCTCGTTCGTCATCTGCGTCGGCGCCGCGGCGTGGGTGCGCGGCGGCCATCTCTCGGCGGTCGGCTCGGTGCTGCGCACGCCCGCCCTGTGGGTGGTGCCCCCGGCCATGCTCGTCGCGGGCGGCCTCGTCGCGCTGCCGCTCTCCGTCTCTCGCTCGGTGGGGCTGCTCGGCGGCGCGATGATCCCGACGATGCTCCTCGCGCTCGGGCTCCAGCTCGCCGAGGCCGGCCGCCTGCGCGTCACTCCGGACGTCGTCGCGGTGACCGTGCTGCGCCTCGTCGCGGCGCCGCTCGTCGCGGCGGCGATCGTCGGCTCGTTCCGCCTCGGAGACCTCGAGCGCGCCACCGGGATCCTGCAGTCCGGCACGCCCGCCGCGATCCTGGTCGCGATCATCGCGGTCGAGCACGACATCGCGCCGCCGTTCGTCACGACCGCGGTGATCTTCTCCACGATCTGCAGCCTGCCCACGCTGACGGTGCTGCTCGCGCTCGTCTGACGGACGCGGATGCGGTGAGGCCCCGTCGCCGGCTCGGGCGACGGGGCCTCGGAGGGATCCGGTCCTGCGCGAGGCGCTACTTCTGCGCGGCGCGCCCCGCCGGCGCGGAGGGCGCCGTGGCAGCAGCCGTCGCCACGCGGGCCTTCCTCTTCGCGGCGCGGTCCTCGAACCAGATCGTCATCGGGGCGGCGATGAACCACGTCGAGTAGGTGCCCGAGATGATGCCGACGAGCATGGCGGCGGAGAAGTCGAAGATCGTCCCGACGCCGTAGACGAGGAGGCCGACGAGCGAGAGCGCCGTCGCGAAGGACGTGAGGAACGTCCGGCCGAGGGTCTCGTTGATCGAGAGGTTCACGATCTCGCCGAGCGACTTGCCCTTGTACTTGGCCCGGTTCTCGCGGATCCGGTCGTAGACGACCACCGTGTCGTTCACCGAGTAGCCGACGACCGTGAGGATGACCGCGATGGACGTCAGGTTGAACTCGCGCCCGGTGAAGGCGAAGTAGCCGAGCGTCACGATCGCATCGTGGAAGATCGCGGTGACCACGCCCGGGCTGAAGCGGAAGTCGAAGCGAAGGCCGATGTACACGACGATGAGCGCGATCGCGTAGAGCACGGCCTTGAAGCCCTGGTTGCGCAGCTCTCGCCCGACGGCGGGGCCGACGTACTCGACGCGCCGCACCTCCGGCTTCGCCTCGGCGAAGCGGGTGGAGAGATCGCGCTCGATCTTCTCGCGGATACCCTGCGTGATGACCGCGAACGACCGCGTGCCGGCCGCGAGGCCCTGCTCGGCGCGCACCTCGCGGACGCCGACGCCGGCGCCCTCGACGGCCGCCTGGAGCTCCTGGGTCGTCGGCGGCTGCTTGAACTGGAAGTCGATCTTGTCGCCGATCTCCGGGTTGAAGCTCCAGCTCTCGACCGGGAACTTCGCCTGGACCGCGTCGACGACGCGCTTCACGTCCGCGTCGCTCATGAGCGCGATGCGCTCGAGGCGGATGAGGAAGCTGTTCTCCTCCTCCGCGCCGTAGGTCTGGACGGAGGCGCCCTCGAAGCCCAGGTCGCCGATGCTCCGGCGGATCGCGCCCGGGTCTACCGGGTGGGCGAACTTCACCTCCATCTCGGTGCCGCCCGCGAAGTCCACGCCGAAGTTGAGCCCGTGGATGGCGGGGACGGACCAGAGGAGGATGGCCGCATTGACGATGAGCGAGAGCACCACCGCGATGTGGCGCTTCCCGACGAAGTCGAACTTCGTGCCGTGGGGGACGATGTCGAAGCTCTTGAATTGCATCACACGCTCAGCCGCGCCGTCTCGTGGCGCGTGGTGTACTCCATGATCGCGCGGGTCACGACGATGGAGGTGAACATCGAGGCGAGGAGGCCGATCGTGAGGGTTACGGCGAAGCCGCGCACCGGACCGGAGCCGTAGTTCATGAGGACGAGCGCCGCGACGAGCGTCGTCACGTGCGCGTCGACGATGGTCCAGAACACCTTGTCGTAGCCCTGCTGGAGCGCCTGCTTGACGCTCTTGCCGGCGCGGAGCTCCTCGCGGATGCGCTCGTTGATGAGCACGTTCGCGTCCACCGCCATGCCGAGCGTGAGGACGAAGCCCGCGATGCCGGGCAGCGTGAGCGTCGTCCCGATCATCGCCATGATGGCGAGGACGAGCAGGCCGTTCAGCGCGAGCGCCACGTCGGCCACGAGCCCGCTCCCCCGGTAGTAGAACACCATGAACAGGAGCACGAGCCCGAGGCCGACGAGCGCCGCGATCGTGCCGCGCTTCACGAGCTCGGGCCCGAGCGTCGCGCCGACGGTGCGCTCCTCGGAGATGGTCACGGGCGCGGGGAGCGCGCCGGCCTTGAGCACGAGCGCGATCTCGTTCGCCTCCTCGAACATCTGCTGCGGGTTGCGACCGGAGCCGAGCGTGATCTGCCCGTTCGTGGAGATCTCGCCCTGGATGAACGGCGCCGTCTCGACCTTGTCGTCGAGCATCGTCGCCATGCGCCTCCGCAGGTTCTCGCTCGTCAGCTTCTGCATGAGCCGGCCGCCCTCGGCGCTCATCGTGAACTGCACGAGCGGGCGGCCCTGCTGCCCGAACTGCTGCGAGTTGTCGATCGCGGCGCGCGCGTCGGCGATGTAGTCGCCGGTGAGCTCGGTCTTCGCGCGGAGCAGGTAGGTCCGGTAGTACGGCGTGCGGCCCACCCCGGTGGTGACGGTGTCCTCGCCGATCCCGATGACGTTCTTCTGCGGGTCGAGGAGCGGCGCCGCCTTCTCCTGGATGAGCTTCTCGAGCTCGGGGCGAGTGTTCGCCGCGAGCATCGTCACCGCGCGGGCGCCCCCGTTCGGCAGCTCGATGGTCTCGGTCGTCCAGCAGCCGCCCTCGGGCAGCGGGAGCCGGAAGCCGTCCGCCCCCGCGCACGCCGTGAGCTGCTGGCGCAGCGGATCGAGGGCCGGGTTCTCGTCGTCGGCGATCTTGAACTCGAGCTGCGCCGTGCGGCCGAGCAGCTCCTTCGCCTTCTCGGGATCCTTGAACCCGGGGAGCTGGATCTGGATCTGGTTGTTCGCCTTGCGCTTGATGTCGGGCTCGGAGACGCCCCACTTGTCGACGCGGTTGCGGATGGTCTTCTCCGCCTGCTCCACCGCCTTCCCCTGGAAGTCGCGGAGCACCGTGTCCTTGAACGCGAACGTGACCGCCCCGTCGGCCGTGCCCGGCGAGTACATCTCGTCGCCGTAGCCGGCGTCGAGGACGGTCGCCTTCACCTGGTCCGGCGCGCCGGTCTTCACCGCGATCCTGGTGCCGCCGGCGGCCGTGGTCGCCGACTCGAACGACACGTTCTTCGACTTGAGGAAGTCGGCGATCTCGTCGGCGCGGCGCGCGACCTTGGCCTTCACCGCGCGCTCCACGTCGACGCCCATCGAGAGATGGATGCCGCCCTGGAGATCGAGGCCGAGGTTGAGGTGCTTCGCGGACTGCGGCGCCCAGCCCGGGATCGCCCGCTCGTACGCCTCGGTGGAGCGTTCCTCGGGCGGGAGCTTGAAGTAAAACCAGCTCGGGACGAGCTGCCACAGCGAGAAGAGCGTGACCGCGACGATGAGCGCGACCCGCCAGTACCAGGAGCGTTCCATCTACTTCTTCGCCTCCGCCTTCACCGGTGCGGACTCGACCTGCTTCCACTGCCCGGTGATCTGGGCCTTCAGGATCCGGAGCTTCGTGCCGCCGCCGACGTCGACGGTGACGGTGCGGTCCTCGACCAGCACGACCGTGCCGATGATGCCTCCCTGGGTGACCACCTCGTCCCCCTTCTTCAGCGCCGAGAGAAACGACTGGTGCTGCTTCGCCTGCCTCGCCTGCGGGCGGAAGAAGACGAAGTAGAAGACGACCGCGATGAGGATGAAGGGCAGGAACGACATGATCGGGTTCTGCGCCTGCCCCTCGGGAGCGGTCTGGGAGAGGAACGCGTGGAGGACGGGATGCATTGAGTCTCCGCTGGGTACGGAAAGGGAAAAGCGCCGTCTTTTAGCGTGAGTTGGCGCCCTTCCGCAACCTCTTTCCTGCCGGTAGCCCGCCCGCTCGACCGGCTGGATCGGCTAGCCTGCGGCCTCGCGCCACGCCCGCAGTCGCTCCTCCCTGAACCGCTCGAACCGGCCCTGCTCGATGGCGGCGCGCGCCTCCGCCATGAGCGACAGGTAGAAGTGCAGGTTGTGCAAGGTGTTGAGGCGGAGCCCGAGGATCTCGCCGGCCTTGAACAGGTGGCGGAGGTAGGCGCGTGTGAACGTGCGGCAGGTGTAACAGGCGCACGACGGGTCGACCGGTCCGTCGTCGTCGGCGTGCCGAGCGTTGCGGATGACGAGCTTGCCCCTGCTCGTGAAGAGGAGCCCGTTCCGTGCGGTCCGCGTCGGCAGCACGCAGTCGAACATGTCCACCCCCGCCGCCACGCCGGCGAGGAGGTCCTCGGGCGTCCCCACGCCCATGAGGTAGCGCGGCTTGTCCGCCGGCAACTGCGGGGCGTCACGCGCGACGCCCTCCCACATCTGCGCGGGCGCCTCGCCCACCGCGTACCCGCCGAGCGCGTAGCCAGGCAGGTCGAGCGCTGCCGCGTCGGCGATGGCGCGCGCGCGCAGGTCGGGATGGAGCCCGCCCTGGGCGATCCCGAAGAGCGCGCATGGGGCCCGGCCGTTCTCGCGCTTCTCCGCCTCGTGATGCCGCCACGCATCGCGGCAGCGCACGAGCCAGCGTTGCGTCCGCGCGAGCGAAGCCTCGTGGTACCCGCGATCGGCGAGCGAGGGGGGGCACTCGTCGAACGCCATGATGACGTCCGCGCCGAGAGCCTCCTGCACCTCGATCGCGCGCTCCGGCGAGAGGAAGTGGCGCGAGCCGTCGAGGTGGGAGCGGAACGTGACGCCCTCCTCGGCGATCGTGACGAGCCCGGGGCCGGCGCCGTCGCGACCCTGCGCGCCGCGCTCCCCGAGGCTGAAGACCTGGAAGCCGCCCGAGTCGGTGAGGACCGCGCCGCCCCACGACATGAACCGGTGCAGCCCACCGAGCCGCCTCACCCGCTCGTGCCCGGGGCGGAGGAACAGGTGGTAGGTGTTCGCGAGGATGATGCCCGCGCCGAGCGCCTCGAGGTCGCGCGGCTCGAGCGTCTTCACGGTGGCGGCGGTGCCGACCGGCATGAAGACGGGTGTCTCGATCGTGCCGTGCGGCGTCGCGAGCCTTCCGCGGCGGGCGGCGCCGTCCTGCGCGAGGAGCTCGAACCTGATCACGCGGCGGGTTTCGTACGCGCCGGAGCGCCTGTCAAGCCGCCCGGGCGCCGCGCCGCGCGGCCTCCGCCACGAGCGCCCGCCACGCGCGGCCCGCTCGCCCTTGCATGACGACGCGCAGGCCCACGGTCCGCCCGCCCGCGCCTCCCGCCTGGTTCCAGCAGACGATCGCCCGCGCCGTCGGCGGGAACGGCCCGGAGCGCAGCTTCAGCGCCACGACGTCGCCGACCAGCGGCAGCGCCTCCGGCCAGCCGATGGCGCAGCCGCCCTCCGACACGTTCACGCTCGCGGTCTCGAACAGGTTCCCGCCGTGCTCCACGACGAGGCGGCGGGCGACGGCGTACCGCGGGGCGCGATCGCGGAAGCTCACCGGCTCCCCGCGCGCGGCGGCGGCGAGGAAGCCGGCCGCCGCGAGGCTACCGCGGTCGAGCTGGAGCTCGACGCCGGGGGGCAGGGCGGGCCGGCCGACGCGCCGCACGAGCGAGACCTTGCCGAACAGGGTCGCGCGGATCGTCTGACCATAGATCCCGAGCCGCAGCGCCACCTCGTCGCCGACGCGCGAGTCCGACAGCGCCGGCACGAACAGGCTACCGCTCTCCGCCCGGTACCCAGCGAGGAACTGGGCCGGCTCGAGATTCACGGACACGCTGTGCAATTCGAGTCCCCCCGCTCCTTTCGACGAGCAGAACCTATAGCACGGACGGAGCGTCAATCCGACCGCGAGAGCAGCATCGCGTCTCCGTAGCTGAAGAAGCGATATCGCTGCGAGATCGCCTCTCGATAGGCGGAGAGGACCCGTCCGGTGCCGCCGAACGCACACACGAGCATGAGCAGCGTGGAGCGCGGCAGGTGGAAGTTCGTGACGAGCGCGTCCACCGCCGCGAAGGCGTGCCCCGGTCGGATGAAGAGCCGGGTGCGTCCCGCCCCCGCCGCCACCGCGCCCTCGTGCCACGCGCTCTCGAGGGTCCGGACCGACGTCGTCCCGACCGCGACGACGCGTCCTCCCCGCGCGCGGCAGGCCGCGATCGCGTCGGCCGCCTCGGGTAGGACCTCGTACTGCTCGGCGTGCATGTGGTGCCCCTCGAGGGAGTCGCCGCGGATCGGAAGGAACGTCCCGGGGCCGACGTGGAGCGTGACGGCGGTCCGGGCGACGCCACGTGCCGCGAGCCTCGCGAGGACCGCCTCCGTGAAGTGCAGCCCGGCGGTGGGCGCGGCGGCGCTGCCGGGCGCGCGCGCCCAGATCGTCTGGTAGCGCTCGCGGTCCACCTCGGAGGGCGCACGGCGGATGTACGGCGGCAGAGGGATCCGTCCCGCGCGCGCGAGCGCCGCCTCGAGGGCGGCGCCCTCGCGGTCGAGCGTGACCACGTAGAAGCCCTCGCCCTCGCTCGCCTCGACGCGTGCCTCGAGCCCGTCGAACGCGAGCGTGCTGCCCTCGCGGATCGGCTTCGATGCCTGCCCCATCGCCCGCCACCGCCGGCCGAGGCCGCCCGCGAGCGGCTCGCAGAGGAGGAGCTCCACCCGGCCGCCCGTCGGCTTCGTTCCGACGAGCCGCGCCGGGATGACCTTGGTGTCGTTGAACACGAGGAGATCGCCCGGCGAAAGCAGGTCGGGGAGGTCCGCGAATCGGCGGTGTACGGGCGCGCCCGCGCGGGGGAGGACGAGGAGGCGCGACGCGTCACGGGGGGTCACCGGCTCCTGCGCGACCAGCTCCTCGGGCAGCTCGAAGTCGAAGTCCGAGAGTTTCACGGCAGCGCTCGATTGGAATGGTCCCGTGCACGTAAACGAGCCCGAGCCCGAGCCCGGCATCTTCCTTCGGGCGCGGGCGCGGGCACGGGCTCGTGCACGGGGTCGACTCGAGCGGAGACAGCCATCGCTGCACCTAATACATCCGGACGACGTCCGCGCCGGGGTAGTAGTGGAGGAGGATCTCCCGGTAGCCCTTTCCCTCGCGCGCGAGGCCGGCGGCGCCCCACTGGCAGAGGCCGGCGCCGTGTCCGCGCCCGCGGCCGTGGAACACGAACCCGCCGCGCTCCGCGCCCAGCTCGAACGCCAGCGACGGGAGGCGCGCGTACCCGAGGCGCTGCCGCAGGTCGGTCGCGAGCACCGTCGCGCTCCGAGCGCCCGCCGAGATCTCGATCCGCTCCGCGCGTCCGCTCGGCGTCCGCGCCGACACGTGCGCCTCCGTGGCCGCGCCGCCTAGGTGCGCGGCGGCGCCGAGCTCCCGGGCGTCGACGCGGAGCGACCAGCGCGCGCCCGGCGCGCGCGCGCAGCGGCCGCACTCGACCGACGCGAGGTACGGTTGATCGCGCCCCAGCGCCGGCAGGCCCGCCTCCGTGGTGCCGCCGCACGCAGCGTGAAAATACGCCTCCACCGGATCCATCCCGACCACCAGCACCTCGCCCGCGGTCGCGTCCGTCGCGGCCCGCGCCGCCGGGCTCGCCGCGCCGTGCCGGTAGACCTGGGCGAGCACGCCCGTCGCGATGTCCCAGCGCCGGTTCGCGGCCTGCGCCTCGATCTTGCGGGTGAGCGCGTAGCTCCGCGCTGCGACCGCCTGCGCCCGCTGCGCCTCGGCGGGGAAGCTC
This sequence comes from Anaeromyxobacter sp., assembly GCA_035456445.1. Taxonomy (GTDB): domain Bacteria; phylum Myxococcota; class Myxococcia; order Myxococcales; family Anaeromyxobacteraceae; genus Anaeromyxobacter. The sequence continues at coordinate 5,246 of DATIDF010000226.1, read as the reverse complement.
GCCGGCATCTCGCCCGACACGACGCCCGCGACGTAGTCCTCGAGCCGGAGCTCCTCGATCCGCTCTGGCGACTCCGAGACGCGGACCCGGATGTGCTCCTCCCCGCGCGCCGTCGCGCCGCCGGCGAGCGCGAGGGCGACGACGGCCGTGCGGGCGAGCGCCGCCCTCACCGCGCGCGCGGTACCCCCGGGACCTCGCTTGGCGGCCCGGGCGGGCCGTGTGTATACGTCAGCGGTGCAGATCATCCGGTGGTTCGTCGAGCTCATCCGGGATCCCGGCGAGCTGATCCGCTGGGGCGGCTATCCCGCCCTGGCCCTCATCGTCTTCCTCGAGACCGGGGCGCTCGTGTTCTTCCTGCCCGGGGACTCGCTGCTCGTCATGGCGGGAGTGTACGCGGCGAAGGGCGACCTCTCCATCTGGGCGCTGAACCTGCTCCTCATCCCGCTGGCGATCCTCGGCGACGCGGTGAGCTACAACATCGGCGCCCGCGCGGGCCCGCACATCTTCAACCGCCCGCGCTCCCGCCTGTTCCGGCCAGAGCACCTCAAGGCGGCGCACGACTTCTACGAGAAGCACGGCGGGAAGGCGATCATCATCGCGCGCTTCATGCCGCTCGTCCGTACGTTCGTCCCGGTCGTCGCGGGCGTCGCTCAGATGAGCTATCGAAAGTTCGCGAGCTACAACGTCGTGGGCGCCGCGGCGTGGGTGCTCTCGATGACGCTGCTCGGGTACGGCCTCGGGAGCTCCATCCCGAACCTCGAGCGCCACATCGAGAAGGTCATCGTGGTGGTCGTGCTCGTCTCCATCGCGCCGGGCGTCATCGAGTACGTGCGCGTCCGGCGCCGCGCCACCGCCGCCCAGCGGGCGCTGGAGGGGCGGGGGAACGTGGAGTAGCGGTGCCGCGGGCGACCGGCCTCGAGCCCGCTCAGCGCTCCCCCTCCCGGTAGAAGATCCGCTCGTACGGGCAGCTCACGTCCGAGTCGGGGGGGTCCGGGTACAGGTAGCGCCCGCCCTTGTGGCTTCGGAGCGCGTGAGCGCCGCCCTCCCGGCCGAGGTGGTAGCTCGGCTGCAGCGTGATCTTCCCGCCGCCGTCGGGCAGGTCGACGGCGAGGTGCGGGATGGCGAGGCCGCTCGTGTGGCCGCGCATCGCCTCCAGGATCGCCACGCCGGCGTCGAGCGGGGTGCGCAGGTGCGCCGTCCCCTCCGCGAGGTCCCCCTGGTGCAGGTAGTAGGGGCGCACGCGGAACGTGAGGAGCCGCTCGTTCAGATCGACGAGGAGGCGAGCGGAGGAGTTCACGCGCCGCAGGAGCACCGACTGGTTCTCCACCGGGACGCCGCGATCGACGAGCGTCTCGCACGCCGCGCGCGCGTCGACCGTGCACTCCGCCGGGTGGTTGAAGTGCGTCACCAGGAAGAGCGGCGCGTGGCGCCGGAGCAGCGTCGCGAGCGCCGGGGTGACGCGCATCGGGCAGGTGACGGGCGCGCGCGTCGCGACCCGCAGGATCTGCACGTGCGGGATCGCCCGGAGCCCCCCGAGCAGCGCGTCGAGCCGCTCGTCAGAGAGCACGAGCGGGTCGCCGCCCGACACTATGACGTCCCGCACCTCGCGGTGCGCGCGAACGTACGCGAGCCCCTCCTCGATCGCGTCGCGGTCGAACCCTTCCCCGTCGCCGAAGGTGATCCTTCGGCGCGTGCAGTGCCTGCAGTAGACCGAGCAGCGATCGACCGCCAGGAAGAGGACCCGGTCGCGGTACTTGTGCACGATCGAGCGCGCGGGCCGGTGCGCCTCCTCGCCGATCGGATCGCGCAGGTCCCCGGGCACCCCCGCTGTCTCCTCGGCCGCCGGGATCGCCTGCATGCGGATCGGACAGCTCGCATGGACGGGATCCATGAGCGACGCGTAGTAGGGCGTGACCGCCACGCGCGTGCGGCCGAGAGCGTGGGCGAGCCCGCGCCGCTCCGCCTCGCCGAGCGCGACGATCCGGCCGAGGTCCTCGGCCGTGCGGAGCGCGTTGCGGTGCTGCCAGCGCCAGTCGCGCCAGTCGCTGTCGGACACGCCGGGGAATCGGGCTCGCCAGTCCATGAGGTCAGATGTGCGCGCGAGGCCGGTACACTCGCCGGGGGCGCGGAAGCTACCCGCCTGCGCCGCGCCGGTCAAACGGCGTCCGCGGCAAGGCGCCACCCTGCCCCCTCGCTCCGCCCCGCCGCCCGGCAGACGGCCAATACCCCGGCCGGAGGAGCGACGGAACGTGTCGACGTGGGGGGCCGGTGTTAAAGGACAGGGGGCCCGAGCGAAGGGCCCCTGGCGGAGCGATCGACAATGGCGAATCTCCCTGTGTTGGAAGGCGTGCTCGGAGGGGCTGCGCCGAGGCCCGAGCGGGCCATCGGCGAGGTCCGAGTCGCTGCCGCCCCGGCGCGAGACGACGACATTCGCCCCGTCGCGAGCGTCCGGTCCCGCTTCGCGCCCGGCGCGCGCTCGATCTGGAAGGACGCCCCTGAGACGCTCTGGAACGACTGGCACTGGCAGCAGCGGGAGCGCATCACCCGGCTCGACCAGCTCGAGAAGGTGATCCACCTCACGGCGGACGAACGCCGCGCGGTCGTCGAGAGCGACGCCGAGTTTCACATGGGGATCACGCCGTACTACGCGGCGCTCATGGACCCCGACGACCCGAGCTGCCCGATCCGGCTGCAGTCGGTCCCGACGATGGGCGAGCTGACGATCGCCCCCGCCGACCTCGAGGATCCGCTCGCCGAGGAGCGGGACATGCCGGTGCCGGGCATCACGCACCGCTACCCGGATCGCGTCCTCTTCTACACGACGCACAACTGCCCGGTGTACTGCCGCCACTGCACGCGCAAGCGCAAGGTGTCGGACCCGACGAGCGCGGCCGCGAAGCGGCAGATCGAGGAGTCGCTCGCGTACATCGCAGCGCACCCCGAGATCCGCGACGTCGTCATCTCCGGCGGGGATCCGCTCTCGCTCTCCGACGAACGGCTCGACTACATCCTCGGCCGTCTCCGGGCGATCCCGCACGTCGAGATCTTCCGGCTCGGCACGCGCAACCTCGTGACGCTCCCGCAGCGCGTGACCGACGACTTCGTCCACATGCTGCGCCATCACCACCCGGTGTTCGTGAACACGCACTTCAATCATCCGAAGGAGTGCACCGCCGAGGCGTTCGAGGCGGCGCGCCGCCTCGCCGACGCGGGCTGCGTCATCGGCAACCAGATGGTGCTCCTGAAGGGCGTGAACGACGACCCGGAGATCGTGAAGGAGCTGAACCACAAGCTCCTCCTGATGCGGATCCGCCCCTACTACATCTACCAGTGCGATCTCGCGCGGGGCATCAGCCACTTCCGCACGCCCGTCGAGACCGGCATCCGGATCATCGAGCACCTGCGCGGCCACACCTCCGGCCTCGCCGTCCCGCACTTCGTCGTGGACGCGCCGCAGGGCGGCGGAAAGATCCCGGTGAATCCGGACTACGTCGTCTCGCACGAGGGGAAGCGCTGGGTGCTCAGGAACTATGCGGGCAAGGAGTACGAGTACCTGGAACCCTAGTACGGCGCACGATCCCGGGCCTGCGTCCCTCGACTACGGTCCCGCTTCGCGGAACCTACGCTCGGGATGAGCGGGCGGCGTCCTCGCTCCTTGCGCCTGCGGCGCACTGTCAGGCGCCGCTGTGCGCGGCTCAAAGAGGAGGAGCGCCTCGTCCCTCGACTTCGGCCCGCTCCGCGGGCCTACGCTCGGGATGCGCGGGACATGGGAAGGTGCCCGCCTCGGCTCCGGGCTCGTGTGCCTGCGACCGCCTATCGACTCTCCGCCACGCTCGTGCGCCTGCGGCTGGCGTCTTCGGTCCTGCGCTCCCCCGTGCCCGTCGCTCAGCGGTCGACGAACACGGCGACCTCGGTCGGACCGTACCAGCCGCGCCGAGTCGTGAGGGTCGCGAGATCGACGCCACCCTCGGTCCAGTAGCACGCGTGCTCGCCGCAGTCGGCCCCGGCGTGGCGGAAGACCTCCAGCCAGCGATCAGACAGCTTTCCGAGCGCGATCGGGTTCCCGGTGAACGTGAGGACCAAGTGATCGACGGCGCCGCCCTCGGTGTTCCAAAGGACCTGGAGATCCGTCCCGAAGTCTACCGTGCGGTGATCGCCGAGGCGCGCGCCGTCGCCGGGACCGAGCGCGTCCTCCCCGAAGACTTCCCGGGCCTCCTCGCGTGAGCTCCCGACGCCCACGCCGCGGAAGAGCAGTCGGCCGGGAGCGCCCGCGGGCCGGAGCTCCACCTCGCGGCGCAGATCTCCGTGGCGATCTGGCGCGCAGGCGGCGAGCGCGAGGAGCGAGGCAACGGCGGCGAGGGGACGACGATTCATGGCTTTCTCCCTTTCGGCGGGCGCGAGCCCGCGGTCAGCGCCTCGTGTTCCACTCGTCGGCGGGGGACAGCGCGCGGCGGGCGGTCTCGCGATCGAGGAGCTGCAGGCGTAAGCCGGCCTTGCACTCCGCGGAGAACGTGGCTCCGTCCCGCGCGATCCGGCTCCTCGCCGAGACGCCCGCAGCGAGGGCGGCGTCCTCCAGCCGCACGTAGGCGGGGCCGCGGCGCACCTCGACCCACTCGATGCGATCTCCCGAGACGCCCGCGGTCACCGGGCCGAGCGCGACGGCGCGCAGCTTCGCGCCGTCCGGCCCCACGCCGGCGGCGGCCGACGCACCGACGCCGGGCTGCGCCCCCGCAGTGAGGGTGCCGTCCGTGAGCGAGGCCTCGAGCGCGACCCTGCGCCCGCCGCGGCTCACCGAGATCCCGCAGGATGCCTCGAGGTCCACCTGGCCGGGCGCGGCGCGCCGCTCGAGCCGCGCGCGGATCGATCCGAGCTCGCCCAGCGCGTCCCGGAGAGCGTGCACGACGTCGCCCCCGATCGCGTCCATGTCCGCGCGCTCGCGCTCGGCGGTGCCGTGATACGCGGGCTGCTGGGGGCGGACCGGCCGCCCATGCGCGAGGAACGCTTCGAGCGTCGGGGCCTGGCGCGCCTGTTCCACGAACCCGATCAGGAACGCCTCGAAGGCGCGGAGGTCGCCCCGCCGGATCGCGACGTTCGCGCGGTGGGCGGCGTCGCGATCGGCGGGGCTCCTCCCGTCCAGCCGGTACAGCGGGCGCCAGCCGTTCCACAGGACGTCGACCGGGGCGCCCTCCGTGCGCAGGGGAAGGACGACGAAGGCGGTGGACCCGGACTCGACGCGCGGCATGAGC
>DATIDF010000225.1:0-9652 GCA_035456445.1 Anaeromyxobacter sp. | reverse complement strand
CGGCCTCAGGGACCGTGAATGTTTCCGTTCGCCCCGAGCGTAGGGCCCGCGTAGCGGGCCCGGAGTCGAGGGGCGGGCTCGGTACGCCCTCGGCCTTGCCGCCGCCGGTGGAAGCGAGGCCGAGGGTCGCCTCGTCGGCCGTCCGGAGGAGCTCTCGTCGCTCATGGCGCCGAGGAGATCACGGAATCGCCGGTCGGTCCATGGGACACGGCCCCTCGACTTCGCGCGGCCTGCGGCCGCGCTACGCTCGGGGCGAACGGGATTGATTCACGCTCCCTCAGGCCTCAGACCTCGGGCCTCAGGAAAGACGGCCGATCTGCGACTTTCCTGATGCCTGACGCCTGAAGCCCGCCGGCGTCGAGTGATCGAGATCCCTTCTATCCCGCCCGCCTCAGCACAAGGCACTTGAGATACCGCCCCTCCTTGAACTGCAGCGACACGGGATGGTCCGGCGGCTGACGCGTCTCCTCGACGAGCTGCAGCTCCACCTTCGCCTTGTACGCCGCCTCCTTCACCGCCTCGGTGAACTGCTCCGCGGAGACGCGCGCGGAGCAGCTCGCCGTCACGAGCAGCCCGCCCGGCGCGAGCACGGCGAGCGCGGCGCGGTTCAGGGACGCGTAGCCCGCGAGCGCAGCGTCCACCGCCTTCTGCGACTTCGCGAACGCGGGCGGATCGCACACGACGAGGTCGAACCGGCGGCCCTCCCGCTTGTAGCGGGCGAGGAGCTCGAACGCGTCCTCGGACGCGAACGCGTGATCGGCCGGATCGAGGCCGTTCGCGCGGAAGTTGTCGCGCGCGAGCGCGATCGCGTCGCGGTCCACATCCACCGACACGACGTGGCGCGCGCCGCCGAGCGCCGCCGCGACGGAGAAGCCGCCCGTGTAGCTGAACAGGTTCAGCGCCTCCGGCCGCCCCGCCGCGAGCGCTCGCACGCGGCGCCGGTTCTCGCGCTGATCCAGGAAGTGGCCGGTCTTCTGGCCGCGGCGCACGTCGACGAGCACCTGCATCCCGTGCTCGTCGTAGGTGATCCGCTCCGGCGGCTCGGCGCCCCAGAGCACCCGTCCCTGCGGCGCGCCCGCGTCGGCGTCGTCGAGATCGTCCCGGGGGATCTCGTCGCGCCCGTACACGCCGGCGAGCCCCTCCGTCTCGGCCCGCAGGGCCTCCACGATCGCGCCGCGGTGGGGCGTGAGGCCGGCCGAGTAGAGCTTCAGCACCGCGAAGCGCTCGTAGCGGTCCGCCACCACGCCGGGCAGCCCGTCCGATTCGCCGTGCACGAGACGGAATCCGGTCGTGCCGTGCACGAGCTCGCGCCGCAGCGCGACGGCCCGGGCGACGCGGCGGCGCCAGAAGGCCGCGTCGATGGCCTCGGCCGGCTCGCGCGTCAGGATCCGCACCGAGATCGCGGAGTGCGGATCGTAGTAGCCGCGAGCGACGAACCGTCCGTCCTCGGTCACGTCGACGATCGTGCCGGGGGGAAGCCCCTTCGGCGCCCGGTCCACCGCCTTGCGGAACACCCACGGATGTCCCGCGCGCAGGTGGCGCGCGAGGTCCTTGCGCAGCTCGAGCTCCGCCTCGCCGCGCACGACGCTCCCGGCCGCCCTCATCGCGCCTCCGCCCCGCCGCGGCGCGCGCGGCGCCCCGGCTTCGCGCGCTCCTCGCGCGCGCGTGAGAAGTTCCCGACCACGAGCCCCGGCCGCGCCCGCTTCAGCTCGGCCACGAGCTTCCGGATCCCGAGCGCCCGGCCGCCTCCACCGCGGCCGCGCGCGAGCGCGAGATAGACGTCCGGGTCGATCGCGAGGGGCCGGGTCTGCACCTGGTCCACTGCCGTCTCCGCGACGAGGCGGCAGAGCCGCTCGGCCTCGCCCTCGCGGTCGGTGACGCCCGGGAACGTGAGCAGGTTCAGGGCGACGTACGCGCCCTTGGCCTTCGCGACGCGCAGCGAGCGCACGACGTCCTCGAGTCCGTACCCGCTCGGGCGGTAGTACGCCGCGTAGAGGTCGGGCGAGGCCGAGTTCGTCGAGATCCGCACCGAGTCGAGCCCGGCCTCGCACAGCCGGCCGAGCGCGTCGGGCAAGGAGCCGTTCGTGTTCGCGTGGAGCGAGCCGCGGCGCGTCTCGACCCGCACCCGCCGCAGCGCCCGCTCGATCTCCTTCCATCGCGTGAGCGGCTCGCCCTCGCAGCCCTGGCCGAAGCTCACCATGACGTGTCCGGTGGCGCGCGCGAGGTGTCGCAGCGCGACCTCCGCCATCTCGTCGGCGGTGGGAGGCCGCGCGATCCGCTCGTGGCTCGACGGCGGCATCCCCTCCTGCTGCTCCGAGAGGCAGCCCACGCAGGAGGCGTTGCAGGACGACGAGGCCGGGATGGCCCCCTCGTCACGGCCGTAGAACGTGTTCTGCGCCGTGAAGCAGCGCCACTCGAGCGCGCATCGCGCGAGCTGCCGGTAGATGGGGTTGTCCGACTCCTCGAGCGTGCGCTCGACGAGCTCCGGCAGGTCCTCCGTCGAATGCGCGCCGGGGCTCCAGTGGCGGCGGCGATCGGTGTGGAGCGCCCACGCGACCGGCCCGCGCGGACCGAGCGCCGCCGCGGTGTACGCCCACTGCGGCAAGATGGGGGCCTCGGCGGTGGTCGGGAGGGCACCCGGCGCCGCGGCGGGCAGGAAGGTCCTCGTGTATCCGGGTGGCAAGGTGGCCCCCACGGCGTGCGGCCTGACCTTCCTACGACCGATCTTCACTTCGTGAACGACGACCACCTCGCCCGAGGACGGGTCAATTCCGACCGGCCGGCGGCCAGGCAGCATGCAGAGCGACGCCCCTTCGGGGAGGTCGAGGGGGCGTTCGCGGGGAGGCAGGAGCGCGTCGCCGCTGCGGACCGCCGCCTCGAGGTCGGGGTGGTCGTAGACGTTTCCGCGATCGTCCGCGAAGAGAAGCTTCGGCATCCCGGTTCTATCTAAGCGTCCCGCCTGAGGGCGCGCTGCTCTCCGCCGCGCGGCGGCCGGGGCGTCATAGCATGCGAACCGGCCAAGCGTCCGGGCGCACGTCCGGCACCCCGAGCCTCCACATCGGCTCGGGCATCGGGGGCATGCGCGCCCCGGCCAGGTCCCGCTAGAATTCCCGCGTCCTTTCCGCCATCTCGACTGCACGCACCCCCGCCGACCGGGCGCGAGGGTGAGCGGCGGGAATCGGTTCGACCGTCTGCTCGTTCCCTGGGTCGTGGTACGAGGGAAGCGGTGCACGGAAGGGCGGAATCGTAGCCCGGACGGAGATACGAACTCCTGATGTTCGATCTGAGACAGACCGACCTCACGCGCGGCGAGTTCGAGGAGCTCGCGCTCAAGCACCTCGATCCCCTCTACTCCGCGGCGCTCCGGCTCACGAAGAACGATCGCGACGCCGAGGACCTCGTCCAGGACACCTTCCTTCGGGCCTACCGCTTCTTCGACAAGTTCGAGCGCGGAACGAACATGAAGGCCTGGCTGTTCAAGATTTTGACGAACACGTTCATCAACCGATATCGCCGGTCGGTGAAGGAGCGGAACATCGTCGAGGGATCGGAGCGCGACGCCGTGCACGAGCGGTTCGTGTCGAGGGAGGCTGCGGAGTTCGCCGCGAATCCTGAGCAGTACTTCTTCGACCGGCTTCTGTCCGACGACGTGCTCAAGGCCGTCGACTCGCTCCCCATCGACTTCCGGCTCGTCGTGATCCTCGCGGACCTCCAGGAGTTCTCGTACAAGGAGATCGCTGAGATCCTCGACGTGCCGGTCGGGACCGTGATGAGCCGCCTCTACCGCGGGCGCCGCCTGCTCCAGAAGGCGCTCGCGAGCTACGCGGTGGTTTCCGGCGTGCTGCAGGACGTTGGCGAAGACGGGAGCATCGACCTCGAGTCGTACCGGAAGCGCCGCGGAAAGTCGGCGTAAGGCTCCCCGGCGGAAACGCGCCCATGGCGATCGAACCCACGCTCATCGCGGCCCTGGAATGCAGCGACGTCGAGCGCTCGGTCGACCCATATCTCGACCGCGAGTTCGACGAGCGCGAGCGGGCGGAGATGGACGTCCACCTCGCCGCGTGCCCGCGCTGCCGCACGCTCGTCGAGCGGCAGGCGCGCCTGCGCGCCGCCCTCCGGACGAAGCTCCGCGAGGCGCTCGGCTCCGACGCGCCGTCCGGGCGCGCCCCGCCTGCCCTGCGCAGCCGCATCGAGGAGGCGCTCGCGCGACGACGGCAGCCACTGTGGCGCCGCGCGCTCGCGCCCGTACCCATCGCCAGCCTCGCCGCGTGCGTCGCCGGCGTACTGCTCGTGCTCTGGCTCGATCCCTTCGGGCACGGCAGCTTCTCGCTCGTCGAGGACGCGATCCGCAAGCACCACCGCGAGCTACCACTCGAGGTCACCTTCTCCGATCCGGAGAGCGGCATCCCCGGCTGGTTCGCGGGGAAGCTCGACTTCAACCCCGCCCCGCCGCGCTTCCGCGCCGCGGGCGTCCAGGTGCTCGGCGCGCGCCTCTCGCACATCGGGGCGTGGCCGGCCGCCTACATCCGCTACCAGCTCCCGCGCGGCCAGGCGGGTCTGTTCATCGTCGACGATCCCGACGGGCGCTTCGACGCGTCCGGGCGCGAGGTGAGGATCGGGACGCACAAGGTCCGCATCGCGGCTGCGCGCGGCTACAACGTGGCGGTCTGGCGACAGGACGAGATCGTCTACTCCCTCGTCTCGGACCTCGACGAGGATCAACTCTTCCAGCTCGTGCAGACGGCGCAGGCCGACGCCGCGCACTAGCGCTTCCCGCGGTCGCACATTTTGACCGGCGCCCGGGCTGGGGTAGAGTTTCCCCAGCCTTTTCCGCGCGGTTGCAGCGTTGCCGCGCGCCGTCCCGCCCCTCCCGGAACGCGCGATGCCCACGAAGATCCTGCTCATCGAGAACGACGCGGCTCTCGCGTCGACGCTCTCCGACGCCCTCGAATCCCGGGGCTTCGAGGTGCGCGTGACCGCCGAGGGCAAGGACGGACTCGACCTCGCGCGCGAGTGGGGCCCCCAGGGCATCGTCCTGTGCGTCGAGCTGCCGGGGATGAGCGGCTACCTCGTCTGCCAGCGGCTCAAGAAGGACGACGCGCTGAAGGCGATCCCCCTCGTGCTCACGAGCGCCGAGGCGACCGAGGAGACTTTCGAGAAGCACCGGGCGCTGAAGGTCCGGGCCGACGAGTACCTCTTCAAGCCGTACTCGGCGCAGGCGCTCGTCGAGGCGGTCGAGCGCGTGGCCGGGACGCCGGAGCCCGCCCTCGACGACGACATCCCCCGCCCGGCGGACGAGGACCTCGAGGAGGAGGAGCTCGTGAACCTCGAGGACGCGATGGGCCTCGAGGCGCTGCCCACCGAACCGGTCGAGGACCTGCCCGCGCTCGATCTCTCGGCGCTGCCGGACGACGAGCCCATCGCGGGTCTTCGGGATCCGGCGAGCGGGGTCGAGGACGACCTGCGCCTGCTCGACGACGCTTTCGATGAGCTCGCCGCGCCCGTCGGCGCCGCGCCGGAGGACGACGCGCTGGAGCTCGACCTCGGGCTCGTGCCGCCGGAGGGCTCGGACTCGCTCGATCCCGACGCTCCCGGAGCGCCACAATCCGCCGCGAGCGACCGCGAGGACGCCGCGGAGCTGGCGTTCGGCGCGCTCGCCGACGACGGGGACGGCCTGCCGCTCCCTCCGGACGACGGCCCGCTCTCGTTCGCGGGCGAGCCCGCGCCGCCGCCACAGGACGCCCCGGCGCCTCGCGCCAAGATCCGCGGCGCGAGCGCCGACCTCCTGAGGGCGGCCGGCATTCCGCTCCTCGACGACGTCCCCGCGCCTGACGGTGGTGGCGCCAGCGCGCGCGCCGACGTGGCGCGGCTCGAGCGCGAGCTCGAGGACATGCGCGCCCGGGCCGGGAGCGCGGAGACGGCGCTCTCCGGGGCGCGAGAGAAGATCGACGCGCTCTCGGCGCAGGCGCGGCGCGCCGAGGGAGACGCCGCCGAGGCGCGCCGGCGGGCGGACGACGCCGAGCGACGCGCGGAGCTCGCCGAGGGCGAGGCGCGTCGGAAGGCGGAGGAAGCGGCGCAGGCAGCGGGCGCGCTCGCCCGCGCCGACGCGCTCGAGCGGGAGCTCGAGGCGCTCCGGACCGATCTCGTCGTGGCACGCGGCGAGGCCGAGGGCGCGCGCGGCGAGGTGGAGAAGCGCACCGTCGAGATGCGGGCGCGCCTCCAGGAGCTCGAGGCGGTGAGCGCGAAGAACGAGGAGCGCGTGCTCCGCGCCTACCAGAAGATCAAGAGCGACGAGAAGGTGCGCGACAAGGTGCGCAAGGCGCTCGCCATCGCCGCGCAGCTCCTCGACGAGGATGCGCCCGCGGGGAGCGCGGCCGCGAAGGAGCCGCGCGCCACGGTGAGCCGGGAGTAAAGGCCGGACGGGCTCTTGCCGAGGCGTGGGCCTCGAGCCTCGGTGCTTCCGAATCCGCTCGGCGGTCTAGCCGAGCGCCTCTTCATGCAGGTCGCGCAGGTCCAGCCCGAAGTAGCGCAGCATCCGCTGCTGGTGCCGCGTGAGGCCGCGGACCTGGAGGCGCGAGCCGCGTTCGGCGAGGTCGCGCGCCACGGAGGCGAGGCCGAAGTCCTGGCAGTCGCGGACCTGCGAGAAGTCGACGACGAGCTCGTCGCCCGACGAGATCTCGCCGAGCCAGCCTGTCAGACGGCACGCGGCCTGTCCGTCGAATGTCCCGGCGATGCGGATGACCAGCTCGCCGCGTGCGCCGCGCGTCACGTCCATCATCGTGCGTTACCTCATGATGATTGCGAGCCAAGAGATTGTGACCGCCCGCTCGGACGGTCAACTCTCGGACCCAAAGGAGCCCCACCTGCGACGCGGTCTCGCGATCACGCGCGATGGGCCTAGTGCGTCTCGGCTCCTGAGATCTCCTGCGGCATCTCGTCCTGCGCTCTCGTCGCGCGCAGCGCTCCAAGCGCGGCGCCGATCGCGAGCAGGTTCGTGGGCGAGAGCGCCGTACGGGCCGCCGCCTTCACGAACGGGCGCAAGACCGGCCACAGCCCGCCACCCAGCACGAACCCGGCCGCGGCGGCGACGCCCAGCACCGCCATCGGGCTCTCCTGCATGCGCCGCTCGAGCTCGATCTCCTGCGCGAAGCGCGTCACCGCCTCGCGCGCCTGCTCCGTCACCGACTTCAGCGTCTCGCCGACGTCGCCCATGTCGTCCATCGCCGCCATGCCCCTCACCTCCCCATTCCCCGAGTGGTCCCGCTCCCGAGCGCGCCGTCACGTCCGCGACAGGAGCCTCCCGAGCACGAACCCGATCCCGGCCGCGATCGCGATGGCCGCGACCGGCCGCTCGCGCGCGAAGCCCCGGACGATCTCGCCCGCGTCCTCCGCGTAGCCGCGGAGCTCCTCGATCCGGTCCTGCACGTCCTGAGCGATGTCGCCCGCGCCGTGCTTGATGTCCGACACGCCGCTGCCGCCGTTCTCCATGTGCAAACCTCGCCGGGTGAATGTAGCCCTGTGGGAAGGTAGGCAACGCCACGGACGCGCCAAAGCCCCGCGGAGGCGACAGTGGCGGTCCGGACGGGCGCCAGCGGGGATTCGCCGGGCCCCCGCCGGACCGAACGGGAGACGCCGGCGCGCCGGAGATCAGCGCCGGAGATCAGCGCCGGGCGCGGCGGCGGCGGAGCGCGCCGGCGAGCTCGGTCAGCTCGGCGATGCCGAGCACGCGGGCGGCGGCGAGGTACGCGACGCCGCCCGCCGCGACGGGGAGGAGCCCGAGCGCGAGCTGCCGCCCGAGGCCGCCGCCCTCCCCGAGCAGGGCGGCGAGCCCCCGCTCGGACGCCAACGCCACGACCCCGAGCACCGCGGTAGCGGCGAGCACGCGCCCGAGCTGCGCCACGATCCCGACGCCGCCGAGCCCGCCGTGCCGGCGCCGCCAGGCGAGCGCGAGGACGAGGAAGTTCACTCCGGCCGCGAGCGAGGTCCCGAGCGCGACGCCGCGGAAGCCGAGCACCGGCCAGAGCGTCACGTTGAGCACCACGTTCGACGCCATGCCGAGGACGCTTCCGACGACCGGCACGCGCGCCTCGTCGAGCGCGTAGAACGCGGGCGCGAACACCTTCACGCCGGAGTACGCGTAGAGCCCGAGCGCGTAGAAGACGAGCGCCTGTGCGGTGGCGGCCGTGTCCTCGGGCCGGAACCGGCCGTGCTCGTAGATCATCGAGATGATCGGCCGCGCCAGCACCGCGAGCCCGACCGCGGAGGGGACGTTCAGGAAGGCGACGTGCCGCATCGCCGCCCCGAGCGTCGCCTTCACCGCCGGCATGTCCCGCGCGGCGGCGCGCTGCGCGACGCCCGCCCCCGCGACCGTCGCGATCGCGACGCCGAAGACCCCGAGCGGCAGCTGCATGAGCCGGAACGCCATCTGCAGCCAGGTGTTCGCGCCCACCTGGTGCGACGCGAAGATGGTGTTCACGAGGATGTTCACCTGGGTCGCGGAGAGCCCGACGACTGCCGCGCCCATGAGCCGGCCGATGCGGCGCAGCCCCGGATCGGCGAGCGCCTCGCGCGACAGGTCCGGCCGGATCCGGAAGCCGAGCGCGTGGAGCGCCGGGAGCTGCGCGGCGAGCTGGAGCACCCCGCCGACCATCGTTCCGACCGCCCAGCCCACCACCGCGCGCTCGGGAGGCCAGCCCGCCGCCCAGAGCCCGAGGCCCACCGCGATCGAGCCCACGTTGAACAGCGCCGGGGCGATCGCGGGGGCGGTGAACCGGCTCTGCGCGTTCAGCATCCCCATCGCGACGGCGGCGAGCGACACGAGGAGCAGGAACGGCATCATGATCCGCGCGAGCAGCGCGGCGAGGCCGTGGGCCTCGAGGCCCGGCGCGATCGCGGCGACGAGGCCGTCGGCGAAGACGACGCCGAGCGCGACGAGCACGCCCACCGCGAGGAGCACGAGCGCGACGACGGCGTTCCCGAGCCGGTAGGCGGCGTCGCGGCCCCGGTTCCGGTGGGCGTCGGCGAACGCCGGGACGAACGCGGAGGAGAGCGCCCCCTCCGCGAAGAGGTCGCGGAGCAGGTTCGGGATCCGGAACGCGACCACGAATGCGTCGGAGAACCGGTTCGCGCCGATGAGGATGGCGAACAGCTGGTCGCGCACCAGGCCGAGCACGCGCGACGCCATGGTCGCGGCGGACAGCCACAGCGCGCGGCCTACCCGAACCGGCGCGGCCGGCGGCGCGCCCGCGGCGGGCACATGCGTCGTTCGATCCATCTCGGTCGTGGTCCCGGAGCGGCGCTGGCGCCTAGTGCTTCCCCATCGCCGGCCCGCGCGCGGCGGCTTCCTTCTTCATCATGAAGGCCTTCGCCTGCGCCTGGATCGTCTGCGGCACGTTCCGGTCGCGGGAGAGCTCCTTGATGTCCTTCTCCTGCAGCGTGTACATCATCCTCAGCGCGGTCGGCAGCGGGACCTTCGGGTTCTTCACGAGCGAGATCTTGATCGCGTAGGTCCGCGTGAACTCCCGGTTCGAGTAGATGAACCGGAGGACGTCGGCGTTCACCGTCCGCGAGTTGGCGAGGCCGAGGATCTCGCCGTCGGTGATGCGGGGGCTCGTCGCGGCGGCCATGGAGACGAGCTTGTTCGAGTCGCGCA
>DATIDF010000224.1:0-2005 GCA_035456445.1 Anaeromyxobacter sp. | reverse complement strand
CGGGCCTCGTGTGGGGTGCACAGGCGGCCGATCCCCAGGATGGTGAAGTAATCGGCGCGGCGCGCCTGGTCGAGCTTCTCGCGAACCCGCGCGAGGTCGATGGCGGCGGTCGCTGCCGCGGCGGGGCGCCCGCCCTGGAGGAGGCGCACCCGGAGGGCGTCGACGAGCACGAGGGCGGCGAGGACCTGGCGCGTCGAGAGCGCGTCGAGCGGGCTCGCCGCGACGATCTCGTCGAGCGTGCGAAGCCCGTCGGCGAGGGCCACCGCGCGGCGCTCCTCCGCGGAGAGGCCGAGGTCGGTGACGGGGGGGCCTCCCTCGGCGGGGACGAGGAGCGTGCCGGGCCCGCCGAGCACGTCGTCGACGCGGGCGGCGAGCCAGCGGCGGCGCACGCCCTCGACGGCGAGCGCGAGGGGTCCGCGCTCGAGCGCGATCCGCTCCTCGGGCGGCACCGCCGCGCCCACCCAGCGGAACCGCGCGGCCGGCTCGGCGAACAGCCCGAAGACGACCTCCTCGGCGCGCCGGCGGACGAGCCCGGTGAGCTCGGTCGGCTTCAGGAAGCCGCGCTCGAGCAGGAGGAGCGCGGCGCGACGGGAGGGGAGCGACGCGGCGGCGGCCGCGAGCTGCCGGTGCTGGTCGCGCGTGAGGAGGCCGAAGCGGAGCGCGAGCTCCTCCACGCGATCGGACGGATCGCCGCTCGTCGCACCGACGACGCGCCCGTCCTCGAGGTAGAGGGAGCGCGCCGCCTCGCCCTGGAAGTCGATCCGGCCGCTGACCTTCGCGCGCGCCGCGAGGGCGAGGAGCCGCGGCGCCGGCAGATCCGAGAGCGTCCCGCTGCGGAGCTCGGGAGGGGTCCCTCGACTTCGCTCCGGCGCTGACGCGTCCCTCGACTTCGCGCCGCCAGTGGCGGCGCTACGCTCGGGATGAGCGGCCTCTCGATCGATCGCGGCGCCGTTCTGGTGCTCTTCCAGGTCAGGGATCACCGCTCCGAGCCACGCCGCCGTGGAAGGCGGCGCCGGAGCCTGGTCGAGCTCGCGGCCGCGCAGCGCGGCCACGCGGCGCCGTGCGGCGTCCTCGGAAGCTTCGGCGGGCGCGGGGCGCGTCGCGATCGCGACGTCGTCGGGGAACGGGAACGCGACCGGCTCGCGCGCGGCCTCCTCGGCGATCCGGCGCAGCTCGGCCTCCGCCTCCTCGCGGCGCCGGGCCTCCTCGTCCGTGCGCCGGCGCAGCGCCTCCATCTCCGTGCGGGCGCTCTCGATCGCGCGGCGGAGGTTCTCCTCCTCCTCCTCGCGCCGGCGCTCCGCCTCCTCCGCCTCGCGCCGCGTCTCGTCGTCCGCGATCCGTCTCAGCTCCTCGGCCGCCTGCTCCTCCGCGGCGGCGCGCTCGAGGACGCTCTGGATCCGCTGCTCCGCGGCGCGGCGCTCCTCGTCGAGCTGGACTCGAAGGCGCTCGAGCTCGGTCTCGAGCCGCCGGCGCGCGTCCGCCTCGCCCGCGGCCTTCTCCTCCGCGTCGCGCGCGCGGTGCGCCTCGTCCTCCGCCTCGCGCCGCGCGCGCTCCTCGGCCTCGCGCTTGTCCGCCTCGGCGCGTCGAGCGGCCTCGGCGGCGGCGCGCCTCTCCGCCTCCGCGCGGCGCGCAGTCTGCTCGGCCTCCTGTCGCTCGGCCTCCGCGCGACGCGCGGCCTGCTCGGCCTCTTGCCGCTCCGCCTCGGCGCGGCGCGCAGCGTCCTCGGCGTCGCGCCGCTCCGCCTCCGCGCGCCGGGCCGCGTCGGCGGCCGCGCGCTTCTCTACCTCCGCGCGACGGGTCGCCTCCGCTGCGGCGCGCTGGGCGGCCTCCGCATCGCGGCGCGCGCGCGCCGCGGCCTCGGCGCGGCGGGCGGCCTCCGCGGCGGCGCGCTGGGCGGCCTCCGCATCGCGGCGCGCGCGTGCCTCCGCCTCGGTGCGGCGTGCGGCCTCCGCGGTGGCGCGCGCCTCCGCCTCGGCGCGGCGGGCCTCCTCCTCGCGGCGAAGCG
>DATIDF010000223.1:0-6800 GCA_035456445.1 Anaeromyxobacter sp. | reverse complement strand
AGGGGTCCGCGGCGCGCGCGCGGCCGCCGGCGGCGGGAGCGCCTTGCGGCGGCGCGCCGGCGCCCGCACCCGGGCGACGAGCGCGTCCGCGAACGCGCCGATGCGGTCCGCCGGGACGCCGTCCGCGAGCTCGCGCTCCCGGACCGCGAGCGTCGCGCTCGGCGCCTTGCCCGCGAGCTTGCGCATCTGGCCGAACGCGCGGTCGCTGCCGAAGCCTCCGAGCGTGACGAAGAAGGCGACCTGCGGCAGCCGCTCGCGCTCGAGCCACAGGAACGTCCGCACGGGCGTGGAGGGGGAGGCCATCCAGACCGGGCCGCCCACGACGACGAGGTCGTAGCGCGACGGATCGTGGCGCGGCCGCTCGATCGCGCTCGTGGCGCCGAGGATCGTCTCGAGCTCGCAGCGCACGTACCCCATCACGCCCTGCCGATCGGCGCGATCGCGGATCTCCTCCAGGTCCGCGCCGAGCGCGTGGGCGAGGGCCGCGGCGACCCGCTTCGTGCGGCCGGATCGCGAGAAATAGACGACGAGGACGTTCGGTCGTGACATGGCGCGCCTCGCGTTGGCGCTCCGCCCGCCGCGGGCGGAGACGCCTCAGTATCCGCCTCCGATTCGCCCCGGTCGCGAGCTCATCGGGGCGGCCGGTGCGCCTCGTGGGCTCCTCCGGGACGCCGCTGTGCCGCTGCGCGCGTGCGCACAAGCCCCTCGCGGCCCGCCCCGCGAGGCGTGCGAGACGACGCTCGGCCGAACCCCAACGCTGCCGCGCGCACGCCACTCCCCCTCCCGGAACGGCGCGACGGCGCCCTGCAGGCGCGAAGATCTCCGCGCAGGTACCGGGGAGCGGGAGACGAGCCGCGATGGCGAGGACGAGCGTCGAGATCGGCCGGCTGGGTGGGATCCGCGTCCGCCTCGACGTCTCGCTCCTCCTCGCGCTGCCGTTCCTCGCCTGGATGTTCGCGCGCGCGATCCCCGATCTCGCGCAGCTCTCGCACGTGTCGCCCGAGGGGATCCCGGGACCGCGCTGGGCGTGGGGCCTCGCGCTCGCCGCGGGGCTGTTCCTGTCGGTGCTGCTCCACGAGCTCGCGCACTGCTGGGTGCTCGTGCGGCGCGGCGGGCAGGTGACGGCGATCACGCTGCTCGTGATCGGTGGCGTGACCGAGGTTGCGCAGCCGCCCGGCGACCCCGCCGCGGAGGCGCGCGTCGCAGTCGCAGGGCCGGCGGCGAGCCTCCTCCTCGCCCTCGCCGCGGGCGCGCTCTCCGCGGCGGCGCTGCACCTCGGGCTCGTCGTGGCGGCGTTCCCGCTCGCCGTCCTCGCTCGCGTGAACCTGGCGCTCGGGATGTTCAACCTGCTGCCGGCGTTCCCGATGGATGGCGGGCGAGTCCTGCGCGCCGTGCTGGCGCGCCGGCGCAGCGCAGCGGAGGCGACCCGGATCGCCGCCAACCTGGGCAAGGCGTTCGCGGCGCTCTTCGCCGTGGTCGGGTTCGCGACGACGAACCCGCTCCTCCTCCTCGTCGCGTTCTTCGTGTGGGCCGGCGCGCACGCGGAAGAGCACGACGTGCTGGTGCGCGCGCTGCTCGGCGACCTGCGCGTCCGCGAGATCATGACCCCCTCCCCGAGCGCGGTCGCGCCCGACGACACGGTGTTCGCGGTCGGTGAGCGGATGCTGCGGGAGCGGCGCGCGGCGATGCCGGTGAGCGATCACGGCCGTGCCGCGGGCTTCGTGCGGCTCGAGGCGGTGGAGAAGCTGCCCCTCGAGGAGCGGCGCCGGACCCCGGCCAGCGCGGTGATGGAGGCGGCGCACCTCGTGGCGCCCGGCGACCGCGTCGTCGACGTGCTCGCGCAGCTACGGCCCGGCGGGACGGACCACCTCGCCGTCGCGGAGGACGGGCGGCTCGTCGGCGTGGTCTCGTCGTTCGATCTCGCGCGCGGGCTGCGGCTGCGCGAGCTCGCCGCGAGCCAGCACGCGCCGGCCGGGGGCTGGCAGCGGCCAGGTGATCCACGATGACTCGCCGGACGGCGGGACGTGCCGCCCGGTCGCCCTCCGACGGGCGAGCCCCACCGACGCGATCCCGCCGCGCGCCGAAGGGCGTATCGTGGAGTTGCCCAGGGGAAGCGCGAGATCGCGACGGTCCTCTCGTGAGGCCGGAGGTGTTGCGGGACTTTCCCGCTCCTGACCGAGGATCCAGGCGCGCGCCCGGCTCCCGGTCATGGCTCGCGCGCACGAGGTCATGCCCTTGGGCACGGGGGGCCGCCTCCACAGCGGCCCCTCGACCATTGCGCACCGGTCGCCCGCCGCGCGAGGGAAGACATGAACGCCATCCTGCTGAGCGGGAGCGCCCACCCGGAGCTCGCCGGCGCGGTGGCATTGCAGCTGGGCCTACAGCCTGGCACGCGTACGCTCGAGCGCTTCCCCGACGGAGAGCTCTGCGTCGTCGTGGAGGAGCCGGTCCGCGGCGCGGACGTGTACCTCCTGCAGCCGCTCTCGCCGCCGGCGGACGCCCACCTGCTCGAGCTGCTCTTCCTCGCCGACGCGTGCCGCCGCGGCGGGGCTGAGCGCGTGACGGCGGTCGTACCGTATCTCGCCTGGGCGCGGCAGGACCGGCGCCGCAGCGACGGCGAGCCGCACGGGGCGCGGCTCTCGGCGGACCTGCTCTCCCTGCGCGTCGACCGCGTGCTCGCGGTGGACGTGCACGGCGCGGCGGCCGAGGGCTACTTCTCCGTGCCGCTCGATCACCTCACGGCGATCCCGCTGCTCGCGGCGGCGGTCTCCCGCGCCGCGCCGAAGGACGCCGTCGTCGTCGCGCCGGACCTGGGCGCGGCGAAGCGCGCCGAGGCCTACGGCCGCCTCCTGGGCCTTCCCTCAGCGATCGTGCTCAAGGCGCGGCTCTCCGCCCGCGAGGTCGAGGTCCGCGGGGTCGCGGGCGAGGTCGCCGGGCTGGCGCCGATCATCGTGGACGACATGATCAGCACCGGCGCGACCATCGAGGCCGCCGTGCGGACGCTGCTCGAGGCCGGCTGCCGGCCCGAGATCGTCGTCGCCGCGACGCACCCGCTCTTCACCGCCGGCGCGGCGGAGCGGCTCGCGCGACTGCCGCTCGCGCGCGTCATCGTCACGGACGCGCTCCCGCCTCCGCCGACGCCAGGGCTCACCACCGAGATCGTGTCGCTCGCGCCGCTGCTCGCCGAGGCGATCCGGCGCCTGCGCGAGCACGGGACCCTCGCCGATCTGACCCCCTTCGCGCGCCCTCGATGACGGGGCCTTCGCGGCTGCGACGCCTGGCATCAAGCCTTAGCAAGCGCGAGCTCGCGCGCCCCCTTCTCGGCGAGGTACGCGACGCGGCCGCGAGCTCGTCAACGGCCTCCCGCGCCTCGCTGCCCCGTGCTATCCCTAGCTCCCGCCGGGTCAACCTGCACCCGTCTCAGCCACCCGCTGAGTTGGGCCGGTTCTTCGCGCCCTTGCCCGCGGCACGGTGGCGCACGAAAAAAAGATCACGGAGGGGGTGGCAACCGGGAGGGGCGTGACTAACGTGGCGAGGGGCTGGGGAACGGACGACCGGACAACCTGCGGCGAGCGCAGGACAAGCGGTCACCCCATCACACGAACCCACGAAGGAGCGCGAAGATGCCTCACATCGAGATCGACACCCTCACCCCGGTTGCCGCCAAGTACATGGACGGGAAGAGCCTGACGCCGGCCGAGCGGGCCGAGGTGCTTCGGATCGCCCAGGGGTTCGCGTGCAAGGACTCCGCGGCGGCCGCGAACGTCTCGCCGGAGACGATCCGGGCGCGCCGCAAGCGCATCTACCGGAAGGTGCACGTCGCCGGCGCGGCGGAGATCATCTCGGGGCTCCTGTCCATCTCGCTCCAGGCGCTCGCCAGCGGCGAGAAGATCGAGCCGCGGCCGGTCGCGCCGGCGCAGGCCGAGGCCGAGACCTCGCCGATCGTCGCCGCCCTCTAGCGACGCGGCTCGGTGGGAGCGGCTCCAGCGGAGCCGTTCGCGGCGGGTGCCGGGTGGCGTAACGTCGCGGCGGGGTCGCGGCGCGAAGGGCTTCTCGCGATCCTCTCGTCAGGAGGTCGCGATGACACGGTTGGCCGCCGCGTTCGCGGCGCTCGCGGTCGCCAGCTCCGCGCGCGCGGCCTCCTTCGCGCCCGGCGAAGAGACGCTGCTCGAGGTTCGCTACCTGAGCGTCCTCGCGGGCGAGGCGCGCATCGCGGTCGGTCGGCCGGAGGGGGTCATCTGGCCGGTCTTCTTCCAGGCGCGCACGCGCGGCATCGCCGGTCTCGTCGACGTCCGCGAGCACCTCGTCTCGTACTGGGACGTCGTCTCGCAGCTCCCGCGCGGCTCCGAGTTGCGCGCGTTCGAGTCTGGGGAGCTGCACGTCGATCGCTCGCGGTTCGATCGGCTTCGCGGCCGGGCGACCCTGGTCCGCGAGCGGAAGGGCAGACGGTCGGAGCGAACGTTTCCGGTGCCCGAGGGGGCGCACGATCTGACGAGCGCGTTCCTGTGGCTGCGCCTGCAGGAGCTCGCGCCGGGCGGCCGCCACGAGCTGCCGATCGTGTCGGGCAACCGTCAGTTCACGCTGCGCGCGGAGGTCCGCGGGCACGAGGAGGTCGAGACGCCCGCGGGGACGTTCCGCTGCGTGCGGGTCGACGTCCACATGCCCGTCGGCGGCGCGATGTCCACGCGCGGCGACGTCGCGCTATGGCTGACCGACGACCCCGCGCACGTGCTCATCCGCGTCTCGGCGCCATTCGTGGTAGGGCGGATCGTCGCCGAGCTGACGCGCTACTCTCCGGGGACCCAGCAGGTCAGAACCCCGCGACGCCCTCGCGGACCGCGCGCCCCTCGAAGAGCACCGCGTCGACCTGCTCGAGCCAGCCGCGGTTGTGGCCGGTGATGTCCGCCACGGAGGTCGCGTAAGGCACGTCCGGCTGGACCGGACGGTTCTCGAACGCGAGCGCGGTGAAGAACTCCTCGGCGGTCCTCTCGGCGCGCGCGGCGAGCGGCGCGCCCGGCTCGAGCGGCTGCACGCCCATCGCGGCGTTCGGGATCGAGAGCGACAGGAGCCCGTCGGGATCCGACCAGCGCGCGCCCAGGTTTCGCGCCTCCTGCTGGCTGCCGCCCGCGCCCTCCGTCGGGCCGCCCACGAGCACCGCGCGTCGCGAGCTGCGCAGCATCCCCGCGAGCCGGTCGCACGCGCTCATGCAGCTCGGGCTCGTGAGCACCACCACCCTTCCCTCGTAGCCCCCGACGGCGTCGCTCGCGCGCACAGGGCCCTCGAGGAACGCGGGCGTGTAGTCGCGCCGCTCCCGTCGAGCGAGGCCGATCGCCTCGACGATCTTGCGCGGCTCGAACGCGTCGTCCGCGGTGCGCGCGGCCGCGGCGCTCGCGGCCGGCATGCGCTCCTGGTAGACGAGCTGGTTCTGGGTCGTCGCGCGCAGCAGGAGCGCGCCGCCGGGGTATGCCTCCCCCGGCTGCGAGAGCATGGCGAACACCGCGCTGGAGTGGGCGATGTAGCCGCCCTGGTTCTGGCGGAGGTCCACGACGAGATCCAGGGCCTTCTCCTTGCACTCGCCGACGAAGCCCTCCAGCACGGAGGTGAACGACCGCGGCTCCTCGCGGCGGGCGTGCAGCATCTCGGTGTGGAACGAGAGCACCTGCACGTAGCAGAAGGCGCGGTCGCGGCGGCGCACGACCTCGCCGACGCGCACGGCGAGGTGGTCGCCCTCGTCGAGGTACTCGGTGAGGGCCGCGGCATCGCGGGGCGGCAGGATGGTGTCCGTGCGGAGGTAGCCCTGGGCGGCCTGCGGATCGCGATCCCAGGTGTCCTTGCCCTGGTCGTAGCGCCAGGCGAGGAGATCGGTCGTGACGATGCCGGTGCGTCGCACGTACCGCTGCGTCATCACGTGCCCCGCCGCGTCCGGCGAGATCCACCACGGCAGCTCGACCGCCCGCCGTGCGCCCCGCACCGAGACGACGATCGTCGCGGTCCGCCGCTGCGGGTACGCGAAGTCGCGGCGGGTGACCGCGTCCACCGCCCGCTCGAGCCGGGCGCCGCGCGAGCTCGCGGGCACGTGGCGCGCGAGCTCGTCGACCCACGCCGCCGCGGGGCGCCCGTCGATCTCCAGCACCTCGTTGCCGACCGCCAGGATCTGCTCGATCCCGCGGATGCCGGACACGCTGGAGAGGTAGCTCACGAGCTTCCGCTCGCGATTCGCGATGACGATCCTGCCGCCCTCCGCGATCCGCAGGCCGAAGCCGAGCGCCACCTGCGGCAGGCGCACCGGCGCGCCGAAGAGCAGGTGCCCGTCCTCGAACGCCGCCGTGCAGCGTCGCATCCGGTCGTAGAAGCGGAGCGGGTCGTCCTCCTTCACGATGGCGCGCTCCTCCGCCACGCACGCGTCGAGGTGCGCCCGCGAGTCGAACGCGGGCGCGCCGGCGCGGGCGAGGAGGCGACCCTTCACCGGGAAGAAGACGTACCGCTTCTCCATGGCGTCGCGGAGATCGCAGGCGAGCTTGACCCGTTCGCGAGAGGAGCAGAGCGGCGCGTCGGCGCAGCCGTCGGCCTCGGGGAGCGCAGCGATCGCGTCGCAGGGGTCATTCGCGGTCGCGGGTGCGACGTCCCGGGCGGCGAGCGCCTCGCTGGGCGGGGCGGCCGTGCCCACGGCCGGCGGCGGCACCGGCGGTTCCGCGGCCGAGCCGGTCGCCTCGACGAGAGCCGCGGACGCGGACGGCCCAGGCGACTGCGGCTCGCAGGACGCGACGAGGAGGAGCGAGAGCAGGAGGGGCAGCGTCATC
>DATIDF010000222.1:0-4547 GCA_035456445.1 Anaeromyxobacter sp. | reverse complement strand
GACGTGCCGCCCGCGATCGTCATCACCCGAACGTCGCGCCAGGCGCGCGCGACGTCGGTCTCGAGCACGTACCCCATGCCGCCGTGGAGCTGCATGCAGTCGTACGCGACCTCCTGTGCGAGATCGCACGCGAAGAGCTTGGCCATCGAGATCTCCTTCACCGCCGGCTCGCCGCGCTCCAGGAGATCGCAGGCGCGGTAGGTGAGCCAGCGCGCCGCCTCGATCGCGGTGAGGTGCTCGGCGAGCTTGTGCCGCCACACCTGCATGCGCGCGAGCGGCCGGCCGAAGGCGGTGCGCTCCTGGGCGTAGCGCATGGCGTCCTCCACCATGAGCTGCATCCCGGCCACCGCCTGCACCGCCGCCACGAGCCGCTCGCCCTGGAAGTTCGCCATCACGTGGTAGAAGCCCTGGTTCTCCTCGCCGAGGAGCCAGCGCGCCGGCACGCGGCAGTCCTCGAAGAAGAGGAGCGCCGTGTCGGATGAGGGGTTCCCGACCTTCTCCAGCGTGCGCGAGACCTGGAAGCCCGGCGTGTCGGTGGGGAACAGGAGGAGCGAGAGCCCCTCGTGCCCCGCTCCCCCGGTGCGGACCGCGAGCGTGAGGAAGTCCGCCCGCGCGCCGTTCGTGATCCACGTCTTCGCGCCGTTCACGACGAGTTCGTCGCCGTCGCGGCGTGCCGTCGTCCGGATCGCCGCCACGTCCGACCCGGCGTCGGGCTCGGAGATCGCCAGCGCGGCGACCCGCTCGCCGCGGATGGCGGGAGCGAGGAACTCGCGCTTCTGCTCGTCGGTGCCGAGCTCGGCGATGACCGGGATGGCCATCTCGCCGTGGACGAGCATCGCCATGGCGAGGCCGGCGTTGCGGCACCGGACCAGCTCCTCCGCGTAGGCGACGACGTACCACCAGTCGAGCCCGGATCCGCCCCACTCCGGCGGCTGACGGATCCCGAAGAAGCCCATGTCGCCGAAGGTGCGGAAGAGCGCGCGCGGGAACTCCGCCGCGGCGTCCCACTCGCGCGCGTGGGGCGCGAGCTCCTTCTCGCAGAAGTCCCGGACGATGCGCCGGAAAGCCTGGTGGTCGTCGGTGAACGGGTCGAGGCCGGTCATGCCCTCCGCATACCCGGCGGCAGCCGCCCCCGCCAGGGCGCGCTCGGGCCGAGGCGCGCGGCGGCGCCGGGCGCAGCCAGCGCTACCGGCCCAGGAGCGCCTTCTTGAGATCGCCGTCGGCGGGCTCGCGCCCGAGCCAGTTGCGGAACATCGCGTCGGCAAAGTCCTTCCCCGGCACGGTGACGGGCTTTCCATCGCCCGCCGCCGCCACCGTCGTCCCCTCCCCCGGGACGTAGGTCACGGACATCTCCCCGCCCTCGCGCATGTTCGGGATCGCCGGCTCGATCTCCTTCAGCTGGCCGAGGAGCGCGTCGAGCTTCGGCCCGGCCGAGTTCGCGCGGAAGCCGTCACGGTACGCGTCCATGATCTGCTTCCTCGACACGTCGCGCAGGAACACCATCCGGACGCGCTTGGGCGCGTCGGCCTCGACGATGGCGTTCGCGTCGCGCGACGGCTCGGCGAGGTAGAGGCCGCCCGCGTAGACCTTGATGACGAACTTCTTGCGCAGGCCGGCGCCGTTCAGCTTGAGCGCTCGCCCTCCGACGTCGACGGTGTCGGGGAAGTCCACGCCCGCGACCTTCTTCGCGTGGGCGGGCAGCGCGACTGCGAGCGCGAGTGCGGCGGCGGCGAGCTTCTTCATCGTTGACTCTCCGTTGCGAGGGAGGTGGTCCGAGTTGTATCCGGGTTCGGCCGGCAACTGCGGCCCCCGGGAGGGGCCGCACGATCCGGCGCTCCCTGCCACGCGCGCCGTCCGGGGTCGCTCAGACCGACAGATACCTGTCCTGGATCTCCGGATCGGCCTGCAGCTCCGCCCGCGTCCCCTCGAAGCGGACCTGCCCCTTCTCCAGCACCACGCCGCGGTCGCACAAGGCGACCGCGAAGCGCGCGTTCTGCTCGGCGAGCAGCACCGGGAGCGTCCCCTTGAGGCGCCGCACCGCCTCGCCGAGCTCCCGGACGATGAGCGGCGCGAGCCCCTCGCTCGGCTCGTCGAGGAGCAGCACCCGGGGGTTCCCGCACAGGGCGCGCGCGATCGCGAGCAGCTGCTGCTGGCCGCCGGAGAGCGCTCCGCCCCTGCGACGGCGCAGGGGGGCGAGCAGCGGGAACTCGGCGAAGACGCGCTCGGCCGTCCACGCGACCTCTCCGCGGGGCGGCAGGGTCGCGACCTCGAGGTTCTCCTCCACCGTGAGGCCCGGGAAGATCCGTCGATCCTCGGGCACCCACGCCATCCCTGCCCGGACGTTCTCGTGGACCGGCCGCCCCGCGACGTCCCGCCCGTCGAGCAGGACGCGCCCGGCGCGCGGCGGCGTGAGGCCCAGGATGCCGCGGATCGTGGTCGTCTTCCCGGCGCCGTTCCGTCCGAGGAGCGCCACGATCTCCCCCTCGCGGACGGTGAGCGAGACCCCCTGCAGCGCATGGCTCTCGCCGTAGTAGACGTGCAGGTCACGGACCTCCAGCGTGGGTCGTGCCGCGGTCATTCCACCGTCCCCAGGTAGGCCGCGCGGACGCGCGGGTCGTCGCGGATCTCGTCGGGGGTCCCGGCGGCGAGCAGCGTCCCCTGGTGCAGCACGAAGATGCGCCGCGCGAGGCCGAACACGACCCGCATGTCGTGCTCGGTCACGAAGAACGTGGTCCCGAGCCGCTCCGCGAGGTGACGCACCAGCGCGATCATCCGGTCGGTCTCCTCCGGGTTCATCCCGGCGGTCGGCTCGTCGAGGAGGACCAGCCTCGGGCTCCGCGCGAGCACGATCGCGATCTCCACGAGCCGCTTGTCCCCGTACGAGAGCGTCCCGGCAGGCTGCCGCGCATGTCGGAGCAGACCGACGGACTCGAGCACCTCCTCTGCGCGCGCGCGCAGCGCGCGATCGCGCTCGAGTGGACGGAACAGGCGGCGCGCCCGTCCGCGCTCGAGGACGAGCGGCACGAGCACGTTCTCGAGCACGCTCAGGTTCGGGAACACGTTCGTGATCTGGAACGATCGCGCGACTCCGCGCCCGACGAGCCGGTGGGCCGCGAGCCCCGTCACGTCCTCGCCGTCGAGCCACACGCGACCGCGCGTCGGCGGGAATCTGCCCGAGACGACGTTGTAGAACGTCGTCTTTCCGGCGCCGTTCGGGCCGATGAGGGCGGAGAGGACCCCGCGCTCGACGGCGAGCGACACGTCGGTGAGCGCCGCGAACCGGCCGAAGGTGCGGGACAGGTGCTCGACCCTGAGCAGCGGCGGCGCCGTCACCCGTCGCGCTCCTGCGCCCCGGAGCGCCGCGCGGCGAACCGCTCGGCGAGGGTCCCGACGATCCCGCGGGGGAAGAGGATGACGATCGGCACGAGCAGCGCGCCCAGGACGATCATCCAGTCCTGTGTCCAGCCCGTGACGAGCTGCTCGAGCCCGAAGAAGGCGGCCGCGCCGACGAGCGGCCCGAGAAACGTCCCCGCGCCGCCGAGGATCGTCATCAGCACCGGGCGCGCCGAGAAGGACCAGTGGAGCATGTCCGGAGCGGCGATGCGGTTGAAGAGCGCGAACAGCGCGCCGGCGAGGCCACACACCGCGGCGGACAGCACGAACGCGGCGAGTCGCAGGCGGGGGACGTTCCCGCCGGCGAACGCGAGCCGCTGGCGGTTCTCTCGCGAGGCCTGCAGGAGGAGCCCGAACGGCGAGCGGACGACCCGGTCGAGCGCGAGCGCGACGAGCGCCGTCGCGGCGAGCGCGAGGAGGTACATGTTCCGCGGCCGGGCGAGCGGGACCGACGCGACGAGGAGGTCGAGCCGGGGAACCGGGAACCCGGTGAGGCCGTCGGAGCCACCCGTGACCTCACGCCAGCCGAACGCCACGGTGTGGATCATCATGCCGAGCCCGAGGGTCAGGATGGAGAAGAAGATCTCGTCGCGCCGCACCGCGAGCGCGCCGAGCGGCAACGCGAGGAGCGCCGCCCCCGCGACCGCCGCGAGGAGCGCGAGCCAGAGGCTCCTCGGCCCGTGCAGGAGCACGAGCGCGGCGACGTAGGCGCCGGTCCCGAAGAACGCCGCCTGGCCGAACGAGAGGAGGCCGGCGTAGCCGAACAGCAGGTTGAACCCGAGCGCGAAGGTCCCGAGGATGAGGATCTCGGTGAGCACGACGAGCGGGTAGCTCGACAGGACGAACGCGAGCGCGGCGAGCGCCGCGAAGGCGGCGACGGCGAGCGCGGGGCGGAGGGCGTCCTTCGGGCGCACCGTCACTCCTGGCCGAAGAGACCGCGCGGGCGCACCACGAGGATCGCCGTCAGGAGCAGGTACGGGATCGCCATCTGCGCGCGCGGCACGAACTGCGTCCCGAACGCCTCGAGCAGGCCGAGGAGGAGCGCGCCCACGAACGCACCCGGAAAGCTGCCGAGTCCTCCCACCACCACCACGATGAAGCTCTCGATGATGATCCGCTCACCCATCGCGGGCCCGACGCTCTGGTGCGGGGCC
>DATIDF010000221.1:0-3508 GCA_035456445.1 Anaeromyxobacter sp. | reverse complement strand
CGAGATCCTCCGGGAGCGCGGCCTCGTCGTCGGCGCGGCGGTCGCGCTGCTCGGGGTCGTCTTCCTCACGCTCGCGGGGCGCTTCCCGCGAGGTCTCGCCGTCGCCGGCGGCGCGGTGCTCGGCGCGCTCGCGGCGGTCGCGTTCCGCGCGCCGCTCGCGACGCACGTCGGTGTCTCGCTCGTGGTCGCAGTGCCGGTCCTCGCCACCGTCGCGGCGGCCGCCTGCGCCCTAGTGCCGCTCGCGTTCCCCGT
Organism: Anaeromyxobacter sp.; assembly: GCA_035456445.1. Lineage (GTDB taxonomy): Bacteria > Myxococcota > Myxococcia > Myxococcales > Anaeromyxobacteraceae > Anaeromyxobacter. The sequence goes on along the minus strand of DATIDF010000221.1, from coordinate 3,256 downwards.
GGCGGTGGGCGCGCTGCCGGGGCTGCTCCTCGGTCTCGAGGTGCCCCTCGCCGGACGCGCCGTGATCGGTGGGGCCGCCGGCGCGCTCGTCGCCGGCGGTGTCGCGCTGCTCTTCGCCCGGGTCGTCGCGATCGGGTCCGTCTCCGCGCTGGGCGGCCTGCTCGCCGCAACCGGGGCGGTCGCGGTCGGCGGCGCCCGGCCGCTGGCGCGCGAGCTCTCGGCCCACCCGCTCGCGATCCTCGCGCTCGCGCTCGTGCTCGCGATCGCCGGCGCCGCCTACCAGCTCGCCCGCAGCGACGCTCCGGCGCGCGCGCCGGCGCCGCCGCCCTAGTCTTCGGGCGGCCCGAGCAGCTCGAAGTCCGGGATCTCGGCGCGCAGGTAGTCGCGCAGCCGCGCGGTCAGCTTCGCCTCTATCTGGCGGGCCCGTTCGCGGGTGAGCTTGAAGCGATCGCCGATCTCCTGGAGCGTGAGCGGCGCCTGGCCGTCCTGCGGCAGGAGCCGCCGGTCGAAGATGTAGCGCTCCTTCTCGTCCCGGATCGTCTTCGAGAACGCCTCGAGCTTCTCCCGGAAGATCCGCCGGAGCTGCTCGTCGCCGATGCGCTCGTCCGGCGAGCTCGCGCCGTCCGACGCGACGCGATCGAGCCGGGTCTGGCGCGCGTCGTCCTGGTCGCTCCGCAGCGGGGCGTCGAGCGAGAGGTCCTCCCCGGCCATCCGGGCGGTCATCTCCTCGACGTCCTTCTCCGCGACGTCGAGGTTCTTCGCGAGGAGCCGCGGCGTGGGCTCGATCCCGCGGGCGAGGAGCTTCTCGCGCTCCTTCGCGAGGTTGAAGAACAGCTTCCGCTGGGCCTGGGTGGTGCCGAGCTTCACCATCCGGAAGTTCTCCATGACGAACCGGATGATGTAGGCGCGGATCCACCACGCCGCGTAGGACGAGAGCTTCACGCCCTTCCACGGATCGTACTTCTTGACGGCCTGCATGAGCCCCATGTTCCCTTCCTGGACGAGGTCCAGGAGCTGGAACGCGGTGCGGCGGTACTCGTGCGCGATCTTCACCACCAGGCGGAGGTTCGAGGCGACGAGCCGGTACGCGGCGTCCACGTCGCCGGTCTCGCGGTACCGCACGGCGAGCTCGTGCTCCTCCTCGCGCGAGAGCAGCGGGTGCCGCGAGATCTCCGCCATGTACGCGCGCAGCGGGTCGTAGCGGACGAGCCCGCCCGCGCCGGGCTCGCGCTCGGCTCGTGAGGGCAGGCGTGGGAGCGGCCGGTGGGAGGCCTCGTCGTCGCTCGGGGAGTCCGGCATGGGGGAGCTGGGGCGGCGCGCGGGCCAGGAATGGCGGCGCGCGCCGGTCGTTGTGATATAGGAGGTCCGGCGCCGCTTGCAAGAACTGCGGCGCTGCACCGGCGCATGGCGGGTCCTCGCTGAACGGCGCGGGTCCCGGTCGACGAAGACCGGGACCGACGCGGTTCCTTGCGAGATGCCGCCATGCGCCGCTCATGAGCCGCCCTCGACACGGTCGAGGCGCGAGCGGGAGTCGGTACATGGATGACACGGCTGGGGCGCCCACGGTGGCGCCCTCGGATTACGTTTCACAGGCTTCCTTCGACGACTTCGGGCTCTCCGAACCGGTGAGGCGAGCGATCGCCGAGCACGGCTACGAGCAGCCGACGCCGGTGCAGACCGCGACCTACCGGCCGGTGCGCGACGGCAAGGACGTGATCGTCCGGTCGAAGACCGGCACCGGCAAGACCGCCGCGTTCGCCATCCCCATCCTCGAGCGCGTGCCCGAGGGACGGCGCAAGCCCTCCGCGCTCGTCATGTGCCCGACGCGGGAGCTCGCGATCCAGGTCGCGGAGGAGTTCACCGCGCTCGCGAAGCACCGGGATCTGTCGGTCGTCGCGGTCTACGGCGGCGCGTCGATGGGCGAGCAGCTCCAGAAGCTCGAGGCGGGCGCCGAGATCGTCGTCGGGACGCCAGGCCGCATCTACGATCACATCCGCCGCCGCACGCTGAAGCTCGACGACGCGATGGTGTGCTGCCTCGACGAGGCGGACGAGATGCTGAACATGGGGTTCTTCGAGGAGGTGACGCGGATCCTCGACAACCTCCCGAAGGACTGCCAGCAGCTCCTGTTCTCGGCGACGGTGCCGGCGGACATCGAGCAGATCATCCACGACTACCTCACCGACCCGGAAACGATCCTGCTCTCGGGCGACGAGTACTCGGTCGAGAACATCCACAACGTGATGTACCCGGCGGTCGACGCGTACCCGAAGCCGCGGAACCTTCTCTACATGATCGAGATGGAGGAGCCGGAGACCGCGATCGTCTTCTGCAACACCCGGAACGACACCTCGCTCGTGGCGGCCGTGCTGAACCGGAACGGCTACGACGCCGAGCTCCTGAACGGCGATCTGCCGCAGAAGGAGCGCGAGCGCGTGATGGCGAAGGTGAAGCGGGGCGAGGTCCGCTTCATGGTCGCGACCGACATCGCCGCGCGCGGCATCGACATCTCGGACCTCTCGCACGTCATCAACTACTCGCTGCCCGAGGATCCGGCGGTGTTCCTCCATCGGGTCGGGCGCACCGGTCGCATCGGCAAGAAGGGCACGAGCCTCTCCATCGTCTCGGGCGCGGAGATCCACACGCTCACCGTGCTGCAGAAGAAGTTCGGGATCACGTTCGAGGAGAAGCGGCTGCCCACGCCGGAGGAGGCGCGGCGCCTCTGGACCGATCGCCACGTCGCGGAGCTCAAGGAGGCGATGAGCGCGTCCATCTTCGAGGCGTTCATCCCGCTCTCGCAGGAGCTCCGGAACCGCCCGGACGGCGAGTTCCTGGTCGCGTTTGCGCTCAAGTACTTCTTCACCCACCACCGCATGGAGCGGGCGCAGGACCGGGAGAAGGCCGAGCACAAGCGCGAGGAGCACGTGCGGCGCGAGCAGGGCGAGGGCCGGCGCGAGGGCCGCGGACGGGAGCGGGATCGCTCCCGCCGTGGCGAGCGCGAGCGGCCCGCCCGCAGTGAACGTGCGGAGCGGTCGCGGGAGCCGCACCGCGAGCGCGGCGAGGCGGTCGCTGCTTCCGGCGACGCCGGGGCCTCGACGAGGGAAGCCGGTGCGTCTCGCGAGATCGCGGTCGAGGTGGTCGCGGATGCGGGCTCGACCGGGTCACGAGAGGGCGGGCGGCCATCGCGACGAGGGCGCGGCGAGCGCCGGCGCGAGACGCAGGGCGAGGGCGGCGCACCGGGTGGCGCCGTCGAGGG
>DATIDF010000220.1:0-10391 GCA_035456445.1 Anaeromyxobacter sp. | reverse complement strand
CGCGCACGGCCGCGGATTCTACGGCGGCCCACCTGTCACGAAAAGGAAAGGGCGCGGCCAGCGAGCTGGCCGCGCCCTGGAGGCGTGTGTGTGACGCCGGGTGCTAGCGACCCCGGCGGCGGCGGCGCCGCAGCGCCATCGCGACGAGCGACGGGAGGGAGAGGAGCGCGCCCGCGCCGAAGCCGCCGGACGAGCCGCACCCGCCACCAGCGCCATCCACGACCGGGAACGCCGAGACCCCCACCGAGGCGAGCTGCTTGCCGTTCACCGAGATGATCTGCATCGCGAGCGCCTCGCGCGCCGCCATCACCTTCGCCGGGTCGACCTCCGTCTGCCACGCGGAGGGGAAGAGGTCCCGCGCGATCCGCTCGGCCACGTCCTTCTTGCCCGCGTCGGCGAGGAGCTTCAGGTACTCGTAGTCCTCCATCCCCTCGCGGACCATCTTGAGCCGGATCGAGGCGACCGGGATGCTCGTCGAGCCGCCGATGTGCGCGGGCGTGCCCGGGTAGAAGAGCGTGCCGTCGCCATTTCCCGAGAAGTCCCACTGGTTCGTCCACGCGTCGTGGGTGAACGCGAACGCGGTCTCCCAGTACAGCTCGCCGGTCGCGCCCTCGAGGAACGAGATCCACTCCATGGCGCGGTTCCGCACGGCCGAGGCGTCGATCATGTAGGTCGGCCAGCCGGTGTTGTACTGGTCCCACTCCGACGGGTTGCCGATGTTCACGGTGCCGCCGCAGCCGTGGCTCATGCAGCTCTGGTACAGCCAGAGCTCCTTCTGGCTCGACTGCGCGAGGAAGCCGTCGTACTTCGCGCGGTTGTCGCCGGGGAAGTCGCCGTTCGGCTTGTCGTCGATCCAGTTCACGACCGGGACCATGATGTCGATCTGGTCGGCAACGCCGTGGGCCTCGGCGTCCCAGACCTGCGTCGTCACGAGCGTCTTGAACTCGGGATCGGCGGAGTGGACCGCCTGCGTGCGCGCCGGGAGCTCCTCCCAGCTGCAGGTGAGGGGCGGCTCGTCGCAGGTGTAGTCGAAGAGCCGATCGAACCAGCCCTTCGCGCGGAAGTGCTCCGCCCAGCGGCGGTGCTCGTCGACCGAGGTCTGGTTCCCGACGTACTTCACCGTCGTGAGCTTCGCGCCCGGGAGACGGGTGTTCGCCGTGCCGTCGACGAGCGGCGCGTAGTAGCGCTCGAAGTGATCGAAGTCGCCGTGATGGCCGTCGTCCGCGACGCCGGAGAGCGAGACGCGGTGGTCGAGGCCGAGCGCGGCGTAGCGCGCGCGGATGTCGGCGTCACCCTCCCACGAGACACCGTGGCCGCCCGGGATGAGCCCGAACGCCAGGCCGAAGTGCGTCTTCAGCGAGGCGGTCGACGGCAGCTGGAAGTCCCACGCCGTGAGCGCCACCGGGATCTGCGCCTCGCCCTCGTCGGTCTTGACCGTCACCTTGCCGAAGTAGCTGCCGGGCTTCGCGTCGGGCGGCACGCGGACCTCGACCCAGATCGCGCGGCTCTCGCCGGCGGCGACGTCGAACGGGAACGCGTTGCGCTGCTCGCCCACGACGTCGTCCACGTCCGGAACGAGCGCGTCGGGCCAGCGGCCGGTCGCGCCGTCGAGCGCGGAGGGCGTGTGCAGATCGATCATGTCGACGCGGTAGAGCTTCACGTCGTCGACGACGCCCGGCCCCTCGAGGCTCGTGGCGCGCGCGGACACCCCGTGCGCCGGGCCGGTGACCACCACCTGGAAGGCCTCGAACTCGTTGCGGGCCGCCGCGATGCGCGCCTCGGTCGTCTGGCGCGGCTGTGCGTCGGGCCGGATCTTCTCCGTCGCGCTGGCCACCCACACGTCCGCAGCAGAGGCAAACAGCGGGGCGATGGAGAGCGCGATGGCGAAGCGGGCTCGGCGTGAAATCATCGGTTGGGGTCCTTCCCGTTCGGGGTTGCGAATCGGGAACGGAGGCCCAAGCGAGCGAATTTCTCCCCACCTGGTGAGCGGAGGTGCCGAGGAGAGGGCGTACCTCGGACGCCCACCCACGCCATCCGACGCCCGGCGCCAGGGTGAGCGATTGCGTACAGCGAGCTCGCCTGCTCGCGATCAGCTAGTGGCTCTAGTGAGACCTGAGCTGCCCTGCCCCCCAGGCGCGGGCGCACGCTGGGCCCTGCACGCTCGGGCGCCGTCCAGGCGGTGCTCAGGCCGTGGACAATATGGGGTCACCGGGCGAGGACGCGGAGCCTTCGCGCGCAGCCTTCGCCCCGAAATGCGACGCGCCGCGCGGCGTGGGCCGCTGCGGCGCGCTGTTCACGGCGGTGCTGCCGCCGGATCACTGGATTTCTACGTCGTCCCCATCATTCCCCGTCGTACGGCGGCGCGGCGGGTACCGCAGGGAACGTCGGAGGCCGCGCGGCGGGACGCGCCCGCGCGGTCGGTAGCGGCGGCGGACGCTGCGGGGTAGCAGACGCCGGACGCGCGGCGGCCTGGGCCATCGGGGCGCGCTCCAGGAGCTCCACCCGAGCGCGCACGCGCTCGAGCCGGTCGAGGCACGAGGCCAGCGCCTCGTCGAGCCACTCATCGACCGCGCGGCGCTCGTCCGCCGCGACGATCCGCCCGGCGACGCGGAGGGTGTCCCACACGGCGCGGTGAAGGAGCTTGAACTCCCGCGCGACCCGCGCTCCCTGAGCACCCGAGCGAACGAGCACTGCACAGCGCTGGAGCGCGTCCTCGCCCGAACGCATCCGGGACGGGGGGACGTCGCCTCGCAGGGCGAGCGCCATCTCCCTCAGGAGAGGCCCCACCGCAAACCCGATCGCCGGCTCACCGCCGAGCTCGCGCTCGACCGCCCCTCGCCAGGCTGCCGTGATCTCGCTCCGCTGTTCCTCGATGAGAAGACCCACCGCCACCGCGCGCACGCCACGCCTCCCCGTCGTCCCCTGAACCAGGCCCGGCGGCGCCGGACCCACGAGTTCGAGATAGCAACGGTCCTGCCAGCGCGCGCCTACCCCGCGGCGCCTCGACGATCGCGCGTCCACCGGGCGCATGCGGAAATGGATTTCCCAAACGGTGAACCACGAGCGCACCTGCGGAAGGAAGTCGCCCATGCACCCGCGCGTTCGTGGGATCCCTCGCGTGATCGTGCCCTCGAAGCGCTCGCCCTCCCGCCCGCTGTCGGCGCAGGCGAGCGCGTCGGCGCGCCTCCCGGCGTCGTGCTAAGTCACGCCCATGTTCGCCGCTCTCGTCGCCCTCGCGGTGGCCGCCGCGCCCGCGCACGCCCCGCCGGACGCGCCGGCGGACGATCGGCTCGCGATCCTCGGCGCCATGGAGGCGGAGCTCTCGCGCTCGATGGAGCGCCTCCGGCTGAAGGGGTACGACGCGCCGTACTTCATCGCCTATCAGGTGAAGGACGTGGCGCGCAGCGAGCTCGGCGCGCGCTACGGCGCGCTGTTCGAGGACGACGCGCAGCGCGACCGGAACCTGTTCGTCGATCTTCGCGTCGGTTCGTACGAGCTCGACTCGTCCGCACCCGACGAGGGACCGTTCCTCGTGGCGGGCGAAGGACCGAGCTGGTACGCGCCGAAGGAGGCGCCGCTCGACGGCGACACCACCGCACTCCGGAATGCGCTCTGGCTCGCGACCGACGAGAAGCTGAAGGAGGCGCTCTCGTCGTTCTTCAAGAAGCGCTCACGCGACGTGTACCGGCAGGACGATCCGGATCGGGCGCCGAGCTTCACGCGCGAGGCGCCGTCGCGGCACGTCGATCCGCCCCGCCCGTTCCCGCTGGATCGCGATCGCTGGAGGGCGCTCGCCCGCGAGGCGACCGCGCGGTTCCGAACGCACCCGGCGATCTTCGACGCCTCGCTGAAGGTCGTGGCCGAGAAGCAGGTGCGCTGGTTCGCGTCGAGCGAGGGCTCGGCGCTCGTCACGGAGCAGACGATCTACGGCGTCCACCTGCAGGCGGTGACCCGCGCTCCGGACGGCCAGCTCCTCGAGGACGGGAGAGACTTCTACGCCCGCACCGAGGCGGCACTCCCATCGCCCGACGAGCTCCGGCGGGCGGTCGACGCGGTGATCGGCGAGCTCGAGGCCCTGCGCGCGGCGCCCGCGATCGATCCTTACACCGGCCCGGCGCTCCTCGAGCCCGAGGCGGCCGGCGTGCTGTTCCACGAGGCGGTCGGCCACCGGCTCGAGGGCGAGCGCGTCGACGACGACAAGGAAGGGCAGACGTACAAGGGGCAGGTGGGGCAGCAGATCCTGCCCGCGTTCCTCTCGATCGTGGACGACCCGACGCTCGAGACCGCCGCCGCGACGTCCCTGAACGGCAGCTACGCGTTCGACGAGCAGGGCGTCCGGGCCCAGCGCACGGTGCTCGTCAAGGACGGCCGCCTCGAGACCTATCTCCTGTCGCGAAGGCCCGTCCGCCCGTTCGAGCGGTCGAACGGGCACGGACGCAGTCAGGGGGCGCGCAGCCCCACGGCGCGGATGGCGAACCTCGTCGTCGAGTCGCGGCGGGCGGTCTCGCACGACGAGCTGAAGCGCATGCTCATGAAGGAGGCCCGCCGCCAGGGGAAGCGCTACGGCCTCGTCATCCGCGACATCACGGGCGGGAACACCAACACCATGTCGTACGGCTACCAGGCGTTCAAAGGGACCCCGCGGCTCGTCTACAGGGTGGACGCGAGGACCGGCGAGGAGGAGCTCGTGCGCGGCGTGGAGCTCGTCGGGACGCCGCTCACCAGCGTGAACAAGGTGATGGCGACGTCACGGGACGTGAAGGTCTTCAACGGCTACTGCGGGGCGGAGAGCGGCTACGTCCCGGTGTCGACCGTCGCGCCGGCGGCGCTCGTCGGCGAGATCGAGCTGCAGCGGGTCGCGCGCCAGAGCGAGCGTAGCCCGATCCTGCCCGCGCCGTGGTCCGAGGCCCAGCTGCCTCGGGCGCCCGCGCAGACTCACAAGCCGGGGGTCGCGCCGTGAGCCTTCCCCTCCCCGTCCCGACGCTCGATTCCGTCCTCCTCGCGCCGCGGCGCGCCGCGCTCGACGCCTTCCTGCGCGCCGGCTGGGCGCCCTGGGCGCCGCCCATCGGCCTCGACGCCGAGCGGCGCCGGCTCCTCAACGTCGATCTCTCCGAGCCCGACGTGTGCTTCCGCAAGGACGGCGACCTCGCCGCGGTCGCGCACGTGGAGACGGATCGCGAGGGGCGAGTCACGCTCGTCGAGGTGGTCGGCGCCGAGCCGGCGGATCCGGTGCGCGTCTCGCTCGCCCTGCTCGGCGCGGGCGCCGGCGCGCCGCGCACCGGCGGCGGCGTCGACGCGCGCGAGTGGGTGTGGGGGCCGGAGTCCGGCGCCGCGGTGGAGGTCGAGGGCGAGCCGGTGCGACTCTGGATGTGCGCCGAGCGGGCCTACGGCGACCGGCTGTGGCTCGTCGCGAGTGTCGTGCGGCGAGCCTAGGGCCTCGGCGGCTCCCATCCGCGCCACGCCACGTAGCGGCGGAACTCCGCCGCGAATGCGGCGGGCTCGATCCCGATGGCGGCGCGGAATGCGGACGCGAAGCCGAGCCCCGCGCCCATCCCGTCGAGCACGGCGCGCACCCGCACGTCGCCGTAGCGCGCGACGAGGAACGCGAACGCGTGGTGGGCCGCGCCGTACACGAGCGCGGCCCGGGCGAGGTACAGCGCCTCGGAGTCCGAGAGCGGGTCCGGTCCCGCGCCGCCGGGTGCGCCCCCGCGGTCCGCTGCGCCGTCGTAGAACTGCGCGAGCGTCGCGAGGTCCCCGTGCCGGGCGTCCTGCCCGGCCGCGACGCTCGCGAGCCCCTCGGTGAACCAGCGCGGGATGCCCTTGTACGTCCAGGTCTGCGCATCCCCGGCGCGCTGCCACATCGCGCAGTGGGCGAGCTCGTGCGCGAGGAGCTCCGCGATGCGCGCCCGCCGGGCGCCGAGGAGGCCGAAGGTGCGAGGCGACTGCAGCTCGACCGTCTCGTACCGCGCCCAGGCGCGGAGCCACGGGTAGCCCTCGCGCGACGCGGCGCGCTCGAGCGCGGCGTGGCTCGGATGGAGGGTGATGGTGACGGGGACGGCAAGCGCGCCGAAGCGCTGCGCGCGCGGCGCCGCGTCGGCGAGCGCGGCCGCGACGAGCCGGGCCGCCGCCTCGTCCTCGGGGCCGTGCACGATCCGGAAGCGCGCCCCGCCCGCGGCGACGTCCACCACGCGCGCTCGAGCCCCGGCACCCAGGGCGCGCGGTGCGCAGGCGAGGAGCGCGAGCGCGGCGGCGAGCGCGACGCGGGGCACGTCCTCCCTCTACCACAGGGTTGTTCAGAATTCCCCGGACCGAGCCAGGCGAGCGAGACGCAAGCAGCGCAAGGCGCGACGACCGAGCATGCCCGCAGGCATTGAGGGAGGAACAACGCAGCGATGCGCGGATCGTTCGCCCGGCGACGGGAGGGGAGTTCTGGACAGCCCTCTCTCAAGACGCGGGCGGCGCAAGCGCGCCGGCGAGCCCGAGCAGCAGCGGCGCGATGTCCGTGAGATCCCGCACGCGCTCGATCGCGGGGGCGGCGCGGCCGAACCCGAGCACCGGTACGGGCGCGCGGGTGTGGTTCCTGATCGAAAGGTCCTCGACGTTCCCGTGGTCGCTCGCGACGACGAGCGCGTCGCCCGGCCCGAGGCCGGTGACGAGCGCGCGGAGGAACGCGTCCACCCGGCGGAGCGCGTCGAGCGCCGCCTCCATCGAGCGCGCGTGACCGGCCTCGTCGGTCTCGAAGAACTCGACGACCGCGAGGTCCGCGCCCGTCGAGAGCGCCCGCAGGATCTCCGCCGCCTCCTCGGGCGCGCGCTCGGGGAGGTCCACGCCGTGCGCACGCGCGCGCCGCCCGGTGAGATCGTGCGTGAGCGCTCGCCCGGCGCGCGCGTCGATCCAGGTCCGGAACCGGAAGCCGCCTGCGGCGTAGGCGATGGTCGTGGCGGCTGCCCGCGGCCGCCGGCGCCCGAGCGCGAGCTCCGGCTCGCCCTCCGCCTCGAGCCCGAGGGCGCGCAGGTAGGCGATCGGGTATGCGTTCGCGAAGACCGCGCTGCATCCCGCCGCGGCGAGCGCGCGGAACAGCGATCGGGCGCGGAGGAGCTCGCGGAGCGGCGCGTTCGGGAACCCCAGCACGTGCCGGCCGACGTACGCGGGCGCGTTCTCGCCGGTCAGGATCGTGGTCTGGCCCGTCGCCGACTGCGGGCGACCCGGGACGCCGAGGCACGCGTCGGCGAGCACCGCGCGCCCCCCGGCCGGCAGCGGCGCGCCCGTCCCGTCGGCGAAGCGCGACAGGAGCAGCTCGGCTCGAGCGAGCGGGTTCCGGTCCGGATCCGGGACCCCGGCGCCGACGCCGTCGACGAAGACGAAGATGACCGCCACGCCCGCAAGTCATAACGCGGCCGCGGCGCGAAAGCGCACCCTCCGGCGCCGGCCACCTCGGGCGAGACGCGGGCCGCGCTCGGCGCTATCCTCCGCGCGGCCCTCGCCCGAACACCATGCCCCGTCTACCGACCTTCCCCCCCGACTGCACCATCTTCCTCGACGGCCGCGCCGTCCCGGCGCGGCGCGGCGAGCCGGTCGCGGCCGCGCTCCTCGCCGCGGGCCGCCCGCTGATCTCGCGCAGCGCGAAGTACCACCGGCCGCGCGGCGCGTTCTGCCTCATCGGCTCGTGCGGCTCCTGCCTCGTCCGCGCCGGCGGGCTCCCCAACCAGCGCGCCTGCCGGACGCCCTGCCAGAACGGGCTCGCGATCGAGACGCAGAACGTCGTGCCCACCGCGGCGCACGATCTGCTCGGCGCAATCGATCTCGTCTACCCGCACGGGCTCGACCACCACCACCTCATGACCTGGAGCGTGCTCGCGAACCGGGCCGCAGTCGCGATCTCGCGTCGGCTCGCTGGCCTGGGCGAGCTGCCGGATCCGGCCGCCCTCTCCGCGGAGCGCGCCGCCGGCCCTGCCGCTGAAGAGCGGGTCGACGCTCTGGTCGTGGGCGCAGGGCCGGCCGGGCTCGCCGCGGCCGAGGCCCTCGCCGAGGCGGGCCGCCGCGTCCTCGTCGCGGAGGGGGAGCCCGCCGCCGGCGGACGGCTCCGCTGCCGGTACGGCCTCCCCGGCGAGCCGGATCTCGCCTGGGTCTCCCGCGTCGCGGCAAAGGTCGTCGCGGCGGGCGGAGAGATCGCCCTCCGCACGACCGTGCTCGGCCTGTGGCGCGACGGCGGCAGCCCTCTCGCAGCGCTCGACGCGGAGGCGCCTCCCCGCCGGCTCCGTCTCGTCCGGCCCGCTCGCGTCGTCGTCGCGAGCGGCGGCCATCCACAGCCGCCGGCCCTCGCCAACGGCGATCGCCCCGGGGTGTATGGCGGCCGCGGCCTCGCGGCCGCGCTCGCGGAGCACGGGGTCGTGCCGGGGCGCCGGGCCGTGGTGCTGGGCGAAGGTTCCGAGCCCGAGGCGCTCGCGGCGCGCCTCGAGGAAGCCGGCGTTCAGGTTCGCCGCGTGCCGAGCGCCGAGGGCGCGCGGGTCCGCGGCCGCGCCCGAGTCCGCGCGCTCGAGCTCGCGGGTGAGCGGATCCTCTGCGACGTCGTGGCCGTCGCGACCCCGCCCGCGCCGGCGACGGAGCTCGCGCGCGAGCTCGGCGCCGAGGTCGTGCTCGTCCCCGACGCGGGCGTGTTCGCGCTGCGCGTGTCCGCCGACGGCGAGACGGGCGTCGCCGGACTCTTCGGCGCGGGTGAGGTGACCGGGGCGATGGACGGGGCGCGCGCGGCCGAGTCGGGCAGGCGCGCCGGGGAGGCGGCGCGATGACGAAGACCTTCGTCTGCACCTGCGAGGACGTGCTCCTCGACGAGGTCCGCCGCGCGTTCGCCGCCGGCAACCGCGACCTCGAGTCGGTGAAGCGCTACACCGGACTCGGCACGGGTCCGTGCCAGGGCAAGAGCTGCGTCCCGCTCGTCGCCCGCGAGCTGCTCCGGCTCGGCGCCACGCCGGCGGAGGTGCTGCCCTTCACGGTCCGGCCGCCGTACCGCCCGGTGCCGCTCGGCGCGCTCGCGGCGATCGAGCCCGACGCGCTGCCGATCGACGACGGCGTCCCGGTCACGCCGGCCGCGGCGCACACCCCGGCGGCCCAGCTCGCCCCGCTTCCGGCCCGCGCCGACGTCGTGATCGTCGGCGGCGGCATCATGGGGCTCGCGCTCGCCTACGAGCTCACGCGACGGGGGATGCGCGACGTGCTCGTCCTCGAGCGCGCGTACCTGAACGCCGGCGCCTCTGGCCGGAACGGCGGCGGCGTGCGCGCGCAGTGGACCACGCCGACCATGATCCGGCTCGCGCGCCGCTCGCTCGAGCTGTGCGACCGCTTCGCGGTCGACATGGGCGTGAACGTCTGGTTCAGGCGCGGCGGGTACCTGTTTCTCGCCCCCACCGCGGAGCAGGTGGCGCGGGTCGAGAAGAACGCCGAGCTGCACCGGCGGGAAGGGCTCCGCACTCGCGTCCTCGGTCGGGCCGAGGCGCTCGGGGTGGTACCGCAGCTCGACGCGTCGCGCTTCCTCGCCGCCTCCTACAACCCGGACGACGGCGTGGTGTTCCCCTGGCCGTTCCTGTGGGGCTACGCCGGCCGGGCGGAGGCGGCCGGCGCGCGCATCGCGACGTTCACGCGCGTCACCGGCTTCGAGACCGCGGAGAAGCGCGTCAGCGCGGTCGTGACCGACCGCGGCCGCGTGGCGTGCGAGCTCGTCGTCGTCGCCGCCGGCGCCTGGTCGAAGGAGGTCGCCGCGCTCGCGGGCGTGGCGCTCCCGAACCGGCCCACCCGCCACGAGATCCTCGTCACCGAGCCCATGAAGCCCTGGCTCGACCCGCTCGTATCGGTCCTCGGGAGCGGGCTCTACTTCTCGCAGTCCCAGCGCGGGGAGCTCGTGGGCGGCATGGGCGACCCGCTCGAGCCGGAGGGCGTGGCGCAGGGCTCGACGCTGCGATTCCTGGCCAGGTTCGCGCGCGCCGCGATCGACTGCATCCCGACGCTCGCCGGCACGCGCGTCCTGCGGCAATGGGCCGGCTGCTACGACGTCACGCCCGACAACAACCCGGTGCTCGGCCCCGCCGGGTTCGAGAACTTCCACCAGCTCTCGGGCTTCGTGGGCCACGGCTTCATGATGGCGCCCGCCGTGGCCGAGCTGTACGCCGACTGGCTCACCGGGCGGGGGAAGCACGAGCTGTTCGAGCAGTTCCCACTCGACCGGTTCACGCGTGGGCCCGTGGCGAGAGAGGACTTCATCATCGGGTAGCGCTAAGCTGCGGGGATGGCACTGCGGAAGAAGATCGCGCTCCTCGGCACCGGCAACATGGCCGAGGCGCTCGTGAAGGGGCTCCTGCGCGCCGGGACGGCGAACGCCGACGAGATCCTGTGCGCCG
>DATIDF010000219.1:0-2590 GCA_035456445.1 Anaeromyxobacter sp. | reverse complement strand
GGAATCGCGGACGACGTCCCGGCGCTCGGCGCGTCGGACCGCGCCCGCCTCGCCGCGCTGCCCTTCGACGAAGCCCGCTTCCGCGCCGACGCCGGCCTGCTCCCGGGCGTGGCGCTGGCCGGCGACGGGGCCCTCCCGGTGTACGAGCGGCTGTGGTTCCGCCCCGCGATCGCGGTCGTGGCGCTCGAGGCCGTGCCGCTCGCGCAGGCGTCGAACCAGCTCGTCGCGGAGGCGCGCGCAAGGGTCGGAGTCCGCATCGCGCCGGGACAGGACGCGGAGCGGGTGGCGCGGCGCGTCGTCGAGTTCCTGGAGAGCGCCCCGCCGCTCGGAACCCGGGTCCGCGCCGAGCCGGTCGCGGTGGTGTCGGGCTGGCGGACGGACTCCGAAGGCCCGGCCTTCGCGGCCGCGCGCCGCGCGCTCGCCGCGGGCTTCGGGAGGCCCGCCGCGGAGATCGGCTGCGGCGGCAGCATCCCCTTCGTCGGCCCCTTCGCCGAGGTGATGGGCGGGATCCCGGCGCTGCTGCTCGGGCTCGAGGACCCGCCCTGCAACGCGCACGGCGAGAACGAGAGCCTGCACCTCGGCGACTTCCGCGCCGCTGCGCGCGCGTCGGCGCACCTGCTGGCGGAGCTCGCGACGATCGCGTGAGCCCATCCCGAGGGGCCGGACCTGCTACGTTCGCGGCCCGGGGAGGGAGACATGCCGGCCATCGAGACCACCCCCGCGCTGGTGCGCGGTGTCTACGCCACGCTCGCCCGCAACGTCGCGACGATCCGCCGCCGCCTCGGACGCCCGCTCAGCTGCGCGGAGAAGATCTTCCTCGGCCACCTCGCCGACGCGGAGGACGCCGAGCTCGATCCCGGCGCGAGCTACGTCGAGACGCGGCCCGACCGCGTCGCGATGCAGGACGCGACCGCGCAGATGGCGCTGCTCCAGTTCATGCTCGCCGGTCGCGACGAGACGGCCGTCCCCACCACCGTGCACTGCGACCACCTGATCCAGGCGCGCGTCGGCGCGCAGGCCGACCTCGCCGCCGCGGGCCAGCAGAACCGCGAGGTGTACGAGTTCCTCCGCTCCGCCAGCGCGCGCTACGGGATCGGCTTCTGGGGGCCGGGCGCCGGGATCATCCACCAGGTCGTGCTCGAGCAGTACGCGTTCCCGGGCGGGATGATGATCGGAACCGACTCGCACACCCCGAACGCGGGCGGTCTCGGGATGTTCGCCTGCGGCGTCGGCGGTGCCGACGCGGTCGACGTGATGGCGGGCTTCCCGTGGGAGGTGCTCCAGCCGAAGCTCGTCGGCGTGCGCCTCGTCGGCGCGCCGTCGGGCTGGACGGCGCCGAAGGACGTGATCCTGAAGGTCTGCGAGCTGCTCACGGTGAAGGGCGGGACGAACCGCGTGATCGAGTACTTCGGGCCGGGCGCGCGCGCGATCAGCTGCACCGGCAAGGGCACGATCACGAACATGGGCGCCGAGCTCGGCGCCACGACCTCGATCTTCCCCTACGACGAGCGCATGGCCCTCTACCTGAAGAGCACCGGGCGCGAGGAGCTGGCCGACCTCGCGACCGCCCACGCGGAGCTGCTCGCGGCCGACCCCGAGGTCGAGCAGCATCCCGAGCGCTTCTTCGACGAGGTGATCGAGATCGACCTGTCGCGCCTCGAGCCGCACCTCGTCGGTCCCCACACGCCGGACCTCGCGCGCCCCGTGTCGCGGATCGCGGCGGACGTGGCGCAGCACGGCTACCCGGACCGCCTCTCGTCGGCACTGATCGGAAGCTGCACGAACTCGTCCTACGAGGACCTCGAGCGCGCCGCGGACGTCGCACGCCAGGCGAAGCAGCACGGCCTGCGCGCGAAGACGCAGCTGCTCGTCACGCCGGGGTCCGAGCAGATCCATCGCACGATCGCGCGCGACGGTCAGCTCCGGGACTTCGAGGCGATCGGCGCGACGGTGCTCGCGAACGCCTGCGGCCCGTGCATCGGGCAGTGGAAGCGCGACGAGGTCCCGTCCGGCGAGGAGAACTCGATCCTCACCTCCTACAACCGCAACTTCCGCAGCCGCAACGACGGCAACGCCAGCACCCACGCCTTCATCGGCAGCCCCGAGATCGTCGTCGCCTACGCGCTGGCCGGGCGCCTCTCCTTCGACCCGCAGCGCGACGAGCTCGAGGGGTCCGGCGGGGTGCGCTTCCGGCTGCGGCCGCCGGCGCCCGCGCCGGAGGTGCCGCGCAAGGGCTTCGTGCGCAGCCTCGAGGGCTACGCGCCGCCGCCGGCCGAGCGCCGCGCGGTCGAGGTGGCGATCGCCGCGGACAGCGAGCGGCTCGAGCGCCTCGAGCCCTTCGCCGCCTGGGACGGGCGCGACTTCGAGAAGCTCCCGCTGCTGCTCAAGGCCCGGGGCAAGTGCACGACCGACCACATCTCGCCCGCCGGACCCTGGCTGCGCTACCGCGGCCACCTCGAGAAGATCAGCGACAACATGTTCACCGGCGCGGTGAACGCGTTCACCGGCGCGACGGGCAAGGGCCGGGACCTGCTCTCCGGCGAGTCGGGGGCCGCCTTCGCGGCGATCGCGCGCCACTACAAGGCGGAGG
>DATIDF010000218.1:0-10248 GCA_035456445.1 Anaeromyxobacter sp. | reverse complement strand
TATGCGAGCGTGCGAGCATCACGCGTCGCAGCGTCTCCCGGGAGCTCGTGCTCGATCCCGGTCCCGACCTCCACCACTTTCAAGGTCAACGCCATGGCTACCTCCCGCGTCGGGTGGAGCAACCGACGCGCCCGGCGCCGTTTGGCGAAATACCGAAGCGCGAAGCCCACTTGCGCGCTGGCGAGCGGCCCTCGTCGGCCTGCGTCACCACGGAATGTCGTGAGGCCACGAAATGTCGTAGTTTCCGTCCATGTCCGAGCATCACGGGGCGCCGTCGGCGACGACCTCCGTCACGGGCGGCCAGCTCGAGCTGTTGCAGCGCGTCACCGCGCGCATGACGGTGCACCACAAGCTCGACGAGGTGCTGCGGGCGGTCACCGGTGGCCTGGTTCAGAGCGCCGCTGCGGCGCTCGCTCGCATCTGGCTCTACACGACGGCGGAGTCGTGCCCCCGCTGCCGGGAGCTGCCCCGCGGCGACGCGTCCGGGGGCGCGCCGTCGCTGCACCTCTGCGCGAGCACCGGCATCTTCGACGGCGATGCCGGACCGCACCATTGCGTCCCGCTCGGGATGTTCCTCGGCGGGCGGGTCGCCGAGACGCGGCAGGCGATGCTCCTGAACGACCTCGGCTCGGAACGCCGCGTTCGCAGCCTGCCATGGATCGCTCAACACCACCTGCAGGCCTACGCAGGCTACCCGCTCCTGTTCCGGGACGAGCTCGAGGGCGTCCTCGGCATCTTCCGGGTACGCCCGTTCGACCCCGGCGAGTTCCAGGTCCTCGGCATCTTCGCCGCCCAGGCGGCCATCGCCATCAAGAACGCGGCGCTGCTCGAGGACGCCGCGCGCCATCACGCTCGACTTTCGGAGGAGAAGGCCTACCTCGAGCAGGAGATCCAGCAGGAGCGCGGGTCGGGCGAGATCGTGGGCCGGAGCCCCGCGCTGCGCGCGGTCCTCCGCAAGCTCGACCAGGTCGCGTCGGCGGATACCACCGTCCTCCTCTTCGGTGAGACGGGTACGGGCAAGGAGCTCCTCGCGCGCTACGTTCACGTCCGGTCGTCGCGGCACGCGGCGCCGCTCATCCGCGTGAACTGCGCCGCCATCGCGCCCGGGCTCGTGGAGAGCGAGCTGTTCGGCCACGAGCGAGGCTCGTTCACGGGCGCGCTCGAGCGGCGCGTCGGCCGGTTCGAGCTCGCCCACGGCGGAACGCTCTTCCTCGACGAGATCGGCGAGCTTCCGATCGAGGTCCAGGTGAAGCTGCTGCGGGCGCTCCAGGAGGGGGAGATCGAGCGGGTCGGCAGCGGCGATCCGATCCGCGTCGACGTGCGGGTGGTGGCGGCAACGAACCGGGATCTGGAGGCGGACGTCGCTGCCGGAAGGTTCCGCGCCGATCTCTTCTACCGGCTGAACGTCTTCCCCGTGCGGGTGCCTCCCCTGCGCGAGCGGCCCGAGGACCTGCCGCTCCTCATCGACCACCTCCTCGCGAAGTTTCGCCGCAAGCTCGGCAAGCCCCTTCGGCTCCTCGCCCCGGAAAGCCTCGATCGGCTCCGCCGATACGCGTGGCCGGGGAACGTGCGAGAGCTGCAGAACGTGCTCGAGCGCGCCTGCGTGCTCGCAGGGGGCGAGGTGGTGGAGGTCGTCGAGGCGCTGCGGGCCGACGCGCCAGTCGCCGCGGGGGCATCACTCCGTTCACTCGAGGAGGTGGAGCGCGAGCACATCCTGCTCGTGCTCGGATCGACGCATGGGATCATCCAGGGTGCGCACGGCGCCGCGCGCATCCTGGGCCTCCATCCCAACACGCTGCGCTCGCGCATGGAGCGGCTCGGGATCCTGGGCGCCGCGCCACGGCGCCCAAGGTGACCTCGTCGCCGAGGAGCGATGCCGCATCATGCGCCCATGGTCTGCGGCTTGCAGCCAAGGGCGGCCGATGCGTGACCAGAGCCTGCCGATACTCCACCAATCCAATGCGGGGCTTCTGCCTCACCCGTCGAAGCTGTTCGTGGAGGTCACCACGCGGTGCAACCTGCACTGCGCGATGTGCGTCAAGGAGGCGCAAGGACAACGGATACGCGAAGGCGACATGACACGCGAGACGTACGAGCGCCTCGCGCCCGCATTCCCCCATCTGCAGGCGCTCATCCTGAACGGCATCGGAGAGCCGCTGCTCAACCGGAACCTCGAGCACTTCGTCGAGCTCGCGAAGCGAGACATGCCCGCGAGCGGATGGATCGGCTTCCAGACGAACGGGCAGCTGCTCGGCGCCAAACGAGCGCAGTCGCTCGCCTCGGCCGGGGTGGATCGCATCTGCATCTCCGCGGACGCGGTCTCGCCCGACGTCTTCAGCTCGCTGCGCCGGGGCGGGCGTCACGAGGCGATCGAGAACGCGGCGGCGGCCCTCCACGCCGCGGCCGCCCAGCGTGGCCGGCCCATCGCGCTCGGGATCGAGTTCGTGGCGATGCGGGAGAACCTGGACCAGCTCCCCGAGCTCGTGCGCTGGGCCGCGCGGACCGGCATCGGGTTCATCATCGTCACGCACATGCTCCCCTACAGCGCCGAGATGACGCACGCCGTCGCGTTCGATGCGGCGACGGACCGGGCCGTCCGACTGTTCAGCGACTGGAAGGCGCGCGCGGCTACAGAGGGGGTGGACCTCGGCCGGTACTTCGACGTGTTCCTGAAGTTCAGGCCCTCGCCAGACGAGCAGCGCGTCATCGAGTACGTGCGGAACATGGTGGGCGACGCGTCCGCGCAGGGGATCTCGCTCCACCTGGCCCGGCTGCTCGGGTACGATCCGTCGGTCTCCCACCGCGCCGCTTCGGCGTTCGCGGAGGCGCAGGAGATCGCCGCGCGCGAGAACATCGACCTGCGGCTACCCGCCTCGACGCCGACGCAGCAGCGGCGGTGCGAGTTCGTCGAGAGCGGTGGAGCATTCATCTCCTGGGATGGCGGCGTTCACCCTTGCTATTTCCTGTGGCACCGCTACAGCTGCCACATCGCGGGGGTGGTGAAGAACGTGCAGCCGCGGTCCTTCGGGAACCTCGCGCAGCGGGACATCGTCGGGATCTGGAACGACGAGGCGGCGCGATCGTTCCGCGAAGCGGTTCTGAGGTACGACTTCCCCTTCTGCTACGACTGCAACCACGCGCTGTGCGACTACGTGCAGGACGAGGAGTTCACGCAGGACTGCCACCTCAACACGGTCCCGTGCGCCGCCTGCCTCTGGTGCACGGGGGTGTTCCAGTGCCTCCAGTGAGGCGGTGACCTCGCGCGCTCACCCGCCCGTCATGGCGAGCCCCGCACGGTCCCGCGGCGAGCTCGTGCGCCGGCGGCTTCGCGGTCGCCGCCGACTCGATACGTTCGATGAGCACCGATTGTCAGCCCGCTCCCTACGAGCGGGCGCAACCGGCACGGCCCTGTCAGCTCCTGAACGGTCGCCCCGGGGGAGCGTTCAGTGCAATCCCATCGCCGCGATCCATCGAGAAGCCGTCCGTTCGCGCTTCCGGCGTCACGCCCCGCGTAACTCAGGACCCGCGATGTGACACTTGCGACATGCGATGTGACATGGGCCCGGTCCCATGCGGGCGACTGCGAGACACGAGCCGACTCACGTTGGGCCGCTTGCCGACTCGCCCAAACGCCTGCCCATCGCCGTCGCCACAGTGCGTCGCGGGCGCCGCTCTCGTGCATACGGCGCCACGGTGCGGGCCGGATCGGCCTCTGGCTCGGGCATTGCTTCGAGAGGAGGCCGCAACGTCCCAACCAACCGGAAAGAGACCAGATGGACACGATCTTGAGAATCGACATGGGCGCGCCGGGCGGCCCGAAGGCATCCACGGAGCCTGTGGGCAAGTACGCCGGGCTGGGCGGACGAGGTATGACCTCGATGATCGTCGCGGACGAGGTGGACCCGCTCTGCCATCCGCTGAGCGCGGCGAACAAGCTCGTGTTCGCGCCCGGCCTGCTCGCGGGCACCGCCGCCTCCACCAGCGGGCGCCTCTCGGTCGGCTGCAAGAGCCCGCTCACGGGCGGCATCAAGGAGGCGAACGCCGGAGGCCAGGCGGGCATGGCGCTCGGGCGGCTCGGGTACGCCGCGATCATCGTCGAGGGCCAGCCGCCCGGAGATGATCTGTGGAAGATCCTCATCAACAAGGAAGGCGTGTCCTTCAGCGTCGACAACAGCTGCCGGGGGCTCGGCAACTACGACACCGTGGCGAAGCTCTCGAAGATCCACGGCGAGAAGTGCGCGTACATGACCATTGGCCAGGCCGGCGAGATGAAGCTCCTCGCCTCCTCGATCGCGTGCACGGATCGTGAGCTGCACCCGACGCGGCACATGGGGCGTGGCGGCGTTGGCGCGGTGATGGGCGCGAAGAAGATCAAGGCCATCGTGGTCGACGACACCGGCACCGCTCCCCCCCAGAGCAAGGATCCCTCCGCGTTCAAGACGGCGGCCAAGGCCTGGGTGGAAGGATTGAAGCGCCACGCGGTCACGGGACAGGCCCTCCCGGCCTTCGGCACGAACGTCCTCACCAACGTGCTCAACGAGGCCGGCGGGTATCCCACCTTCAATTTCAAGCAGGGCCAGTTCGCGGGCGCGTCCAAGATCAGCGGCGAGGCGCAGGCGCAGCTGGAGACCGACCGCGGTGGTCTCGCGACGCATGGGTGTCAGCGCGGCTGCACCATCCAGTGCTCCGGTATCTTCCACGGCAAGGACGGGAAGTACGTCACGAAGCAGCCAGAGTACGAGACGGTCTGGTCGCACGGCGGCAACTGCGGGATCGACGATCTCGACGCGATCGCCCAGCTCGACCGGATGGACGACGACTTCGGCCTCGACACGATCGAGATGGGCGTGACGATCGGCGTGGCGATGGAGGCTGGCGTCGTCAAGTTCGGTGACGCGCAGGGCGCCATCCGGCTGCTCGGGGAGGTCGGCAAGGGAACGCCGCTGGGCCGCGTCCTCGGCTCGGGCGCCGGCGTGACCGGCAAGGTGTTCGGCGTGGAGCGGGTGCCCGTCGTGAAGAACCAGGCGATCCCGGCCTACGATCCGCGCGCCGTGCAGGGCATCGGCGTCACCTACGCGACGAGCACGATGGGCGCAGACCACACCGCCGGGTACGCGGTCGCGACCAACATCCTCAAGGTGGGCGGGTTCGTCGATCCGCTGAAGCCCGAAGGGCAGGTCGATCTCTCGCGCAATCTCCAGATCGCGACGGCGGCCGTCGACTCGACCGGCATGTGCCTGTTCATCGCGTTCGCCGTGCTCGATCAGCCGGATACGTTCCAGAACCTCCTGGACCTGCTCAACGCTCACTACGGCCTCGCGCTGACCGGCGACGACGTCGTCGCGCTCGGCAAGAAGGTCCTCTCGGCGGAGCGCTCGTTCAATGCCAGGGCGGGGTTCACCGTCCAGGACGATCGCCTGCCGCGCTTCTTCGAGCAGGAGCCGGTGGCACCGCACCAGGCGACGTTCACGGTGAAGCCGGAGGAGCTGGACACGGTCTTCAACTGGTGACGACCGTGCGCTGGAGAGGGCGCGCCAGCGCCCTCTCCGGCGCAACCACCGACCCCCGAGAGATGCCTCACGTGCCCGCATGCAGGTGACGGTCAAGCTGTTCGCGACGTTCCGCACCGGACGGTTCGACATCGCGCAGGTGGAGCACCCTGCGGGAACGACCGTGGGCGGCATCGTCGACGCGCTCGGCATCCCGAGAGAAGAGATCGGTATCCTCATGGTGAGCGGGCGTCACGCCGACCTGAACGAGCGGCCTGCGCCCGGAGACACCGTCGCGATCTTCCCGATGGTGGGAGGCGGATGAGCGATGGTGACGTTCACGGGAGCGCCTCGGCCCCGCATGGCGGCTCGAACCCTGGATCACCCCCATCGCTCCGCCGGGTCGGTGACGTGACCGGCTGACGGGGCGGAGAGCGCTACCGGAAGCGCACCCGCAGCTCGACGAGGTCGTCGGGCGAGCTCGGCGCGGCATCCACCGCAAGCCCGAGCGCGCCGACTGCGTCGCGCTCGAGGACGACGCCGCGTTCGAGGAGCACGGGCCCGATCTCGTCGATGAGCATGTTGAAGAGCTTCACGTGGATGACCACAGGCGCACCCGTGCGCACCTCGAGCTCGTGCTCCGGGGTTCGCGTGATCTCCGCCCGCATCGCAGCGTAGGGCCCGCTACGCCGCAGCGTCGCTCCGACCAGGCCCGGCATCGCCGCGGAGAGCGCGAGGCGCGATCCCTGCCGCAACATGGCGCCCTCGAGCACGTCCACCACCTGGCCGTCGAGGAACACGGTCGTGATCCGCTCCCGAACGTACTCGGGCGTGAGCCCCACCTCCTCGACCAGGAACCCGAGCACGGAGCGAGCGCCCGCGCGCACGGCGATTCCTCGCTGGAGGAGCGCCTTGAATCGTCTCAGCTCGGCCCGGCTGAGGGTGACGTCACCGGTTGTCACTGTGCGTGGCCTGGGCTGCGCAATGGGGCTGGGTCCGCCGGAGCGGGGCAGAGCATGTGCTCCACCCCGCTCCGGCTCGGACCGCGCCCGTCGCCCGACGACACCCGTCGCCTGGCAGCGGGTTCATCAGCAAGTTGGGGGCCATGTTCGCGGCGCGGAGACGCGCCCTCCTGTACTTCGTGAGAACTGCACTTTCCTCCGGCCTCATAGCGAGATGTCTGTCACATCGGCTGGTGGGACCCGTTACATTGATGTCACCGTAGTCGTAACACAGGATCTCGCACTTGCGGCCGCAGCCGGTCGGTTGCGCGCAAAGCCGCGAACCTCCCTTCAATCTGGATCGTCCGGCCGCGGCAGTGAGCTCACGGGAGACGGAGATCCAGCACCACCGGCTGGTGGTCCGACGCGCGCGCCACATCGAGCCCTGGCTCGACGGCGGCTCGCACGATCGCGCCCGCACCGTTTCGCGCGACGAGCAGCGCGTCGAGGCGCTCCGCGCGGGCGCCCGAGGACCAGGTGGTCGCTTCCGGCGGCAGAGGGTCCAGGTAGGCCCCGTCGCCGGCGAGCGCAGCGATCGCGGGCGCCGAGGGAGGATCGTTGAGATCGCCGCCCGCGAGGACGAGGGCCGACGGGTCCGCGGCGGCGATCGCGTCGGCGATGGCTCGCATCCGGGACGCCTGCGCCGCGCGCCGGGTGCCGTCGTCGGAGAGCCGCGAGCTGAGGTGGCTCCCGACGATCGCGATGCGCTGCCCGCTCGCCTCGAGATGCACCTCGACGCAGTCGCGCGGCCAGAGCAGGCGGCCGGCACCATCGCGCTCGGCGGCGTGGCTCACGTAGCGCGAGATCGCCGTGCGCGAGAGCACGGCCACGTCGATTCCGCGGGGGTCGTTCCCCTCGACGAGGCGCGCGTCACCATAGCCCGCGCGCGCCCCCAGCTCGACCGCGAGCGCGCGGGTCTCGACCTCCTGGAGGAGCACCACGTCTGCCGCGAGGCGCGCGAGGACCGCGGCGACCTCGTCGAGCTTCGCGTCGACCTCTGCCGCCGAGGGAACATCATCCTCGGCGCCCGGCGGCAGGAGCCGATCGTCGGCGTCGAAGAGATCGTGGACGTTCCAGGTGACGATCCGGACGATGCTCCCGGCGGGATCATGCGCCGCGCCGGGCGCGGGGACATCGAGGAGGGGCTCGCAGCTCACGAGAGGCGCCGCGGCGAGCGCAGCGAGGATCTCCAGCGGCACGCCCCCGAGGGCGCGGTTCATGCGACGCAGCCCTGCAAGCGCGGCGCCGGGTGATCGCTTCAGTAGGCGGCGTACAGCGCCACGCTGCCCGTGAAGCCCCAGGGCGTCGACCCCCCGCCCTCGACGCGGATCGGGACGCGGCCGAGCGCGGAGAGCCGGAGCCCGAAATGGCGCCCCAACTCTGCCGCCGCCGAGGCGAGGAGGCCCACCTCGTCGCGGTCCGCGCCCAGCGTCTTGGCGTGCGCCCAGGTGGCGCGACCGAGGAGCCGGACCGGGTCCCAGGGACGCCCGACGAGCTGCGCGTACGCGCTGCGGCCGGCGAGCCAACCACCCTCCTCGAGGTAGCCGAGGACGACGCCGCCGCGGCGGCCGAAGAGTCGAGGAATCCCGAGCTCGGGCCCGACCCAGGTGCGGTCGAGCTTGCTCGCAGCGTCGCGCGAGATCCCTCCTGTCGCGCCGACGCGGAGGAACGACCCGAGCTCGACCGCGCCCCACGCGTCCGCGGCGTCGCTGCGCCCCGGGAAGAGCGCCGGCTCGAGCGCGTCGGGCCAGTCGAGCCCGGTGTGGCGGTAGCTCCCGCCGATGGACACGGTCTTCGTCGGCCGAGCGGCGAGATCCACGCGCGCGGCGTCGACGAGCGCGGCCGCCTGCTCCTCGCCGCCCGCGCCGAGCTGCGCCTCCGCCGAGACGTCCACGGCCCGCAGCCAGGCGCGGCCGGCGAGCGTCGCCTCGACGCGGGTGCCCAGCTCCGGCGAGCGGACCACCGCGAGCCGACCTTCATGGCGCAGCACGCCTCCGCCGAGCGCGCGCTCCATCGACCAGAACCCGCCGCCGGTCGCGCGATCGCCGGTCGGCGAGAGCGTGTCAGGCTCGGGCACCGCCCCGCCGAAGAGGCCCAGCTCCGCGCTTCCGCGCCTCACCGACGCGCTCGCGCCGTCGAACACCGTGGCGCCGAGGATCCGGTACGGGAGGATGCGGCCGGCAGAGAGCCGGACCGCTGACACGGGCGCCGTGAGCTGCGCCTGCCACACGTAGAGCCGGGCGTCGTCCTCCGGACGAAAATGCCGGTTCGCGTGCGGCACCCAGCGCTCCGCCCGCGCCTCCACGTCGAGGAGCACGCCCGCGCCGAGCGGCGCGCCGTGCAGGGCCAGATCGAGCCGCTCGGCCGAGAGCGTCGAGGCGCCGGTGGAGGCCCAGCTCACGTGCTCGAAGCCGGCGACGACGATCCGCCGCCCCGTCCCCGCGTCGCCCTCGCGGCGCGCGGCGGGCCGGAACTCGACGCGCACGACGGGCGCCTCCGCCGCCGCCTGGGCGCGGACGGCGAGCTCCTCCGCGGTGGGGAGCGTGGGCAGCGGCGCCGGAGCGGCGGGCTCGGGGGCCGCCACGAACGTGAGCGTGTCGCCGGGACGGAGCGCCGCGGATGAGCATGCGGCGTGGTGATCCCCGACGACGTCCACCGTGCAGCGCCCCGCCTCGGCGCCGCCGCGACGCGCCACGATCACCGCGCCCGGCGCGAGGCCGTCCGCGGCGCCGACGTCGAGATAGGCGCGCCCCGCCGTGACGTAGACCACCGCGCCCGTGCCGCGGGGCCGCTGGGCTCGCGGCACCTCAGCGGCCGTCGAAGCGCGCTTCTCTCGCCCGACCGCGACGGTCGAGGGCGCGGGTGCAATCGCGGTCGCGGTCGGGGTCGGGGTCGGGGTCGACATCGCCGGCACCCCGACAGCTCCGAGCAACGCGAGCACCGGGAAGACGCGCATCAGTCACCCCCCGCCACACCCGCCGGGTGACAGTCGAGGCACGCCGCGGTCGCATAACGGTAGTCGGCTTTCCCGTCGTGCTTTCCGTCCGTCTCCGCCTGCCTGTGGCACCCGAGGCAGTCGGCGATCGAGAAGTCCGCGCCGAACGGCTTGTCGGCGCGCCGGGCGGGATGGCAGCGGAGGCAGTCCGCCCGCTCGCCGCCGTGCCTCGTCGTCGGGCCGATCGGGAATGCGGTGTGGGCAGCGACCCGATCGACCTGCGAGTCCGCGTGGCACGCGAGGCAGCGGCGCGACTCGAACGCGTAGCCGCCCACCTGGACGTGTTCCGCGCCAGCCGTCGAGGCGGTGTGCGGGTGGCACCCGGCGCAGCCGAGCAGCTTCCTGTCGGCGAGCGAGAGGTGACACTCGCGGCAGGAGATCCCCGCGTGCGCCCCGCCCGCGATTGGGAAGATGGGCCCGTGATTCACGCCGGCGCCGTCCGGGTGGCAGCGGTAGCACGCGTCGCTCGCCCAGGCGAAGTCCGCCACGTCCACGTGGCGCGCCAGCATCTCGGTCTCGCTCGCGTGCGCGCCGGTGTGGCAGTGGAGACAGTCGAACTGCCTGAACGTGGGGAAGTCGGCGTGGCAGTCGTCGCAGCTGCACTCTTCGTGCGGCGTCCCCGGCGTCGCCGGGAACGAGCGGGCGGCGTGCTCGTCCGGCGTCGGCATCGTGAGCCAGGGCGGTGCCGGGTCGCGGCAGGCGGCGAGCGCGGCGAGCGCGACGCCCGCAGCGAGGAGTGACGCGCGGTTCATGGAAGCCCTCC
>DATIDF010000217.1:0-8674 GCA_035456445.1 Anaeromyxobacter sp. | reverse complement strand
GCGCTCTCCGATCCGGGGGGCGACTCCATGTCGATCGATCCGGAGGGCTGCGTCGGCTGCGGTCAGTGCGCCCCGCTCTGCCGCAGCGGCGCCATCCGATCGGTGGGACTTGTCGCGCGACGGACGGCCGGTTAGGCGAGGGGCGTGGCGACCGAGATCTGCCAGTACTGCGGCGTCGACCTCGACGAGGTGGAGCCTCGGCGCGAGACGGGGTGGACCTACGGCGTCGAGTGCAGCCGCTGCCCGCCGGAGTCGCGCCGCTCGCAGGTGCTCGCGCGCCACGCGCGCGTGGCGGAGCTCGCCTGCCCGCAGTGCGGCGCCCGGATGGCCCCGGCGGAGGACCACCCCGACGTCCTCGTCGTGAAGGAGCTCACGTACGAGGTGTGCGCCGCGTGCGGCGAGCGCTGCGGGGTCGCGTCGGTGCGGAAGGTGCGCGACGTGTCGGGCGGGACGATGTAGTCGTCAGCGCGGCCGTGCGTCAGGCGCGCCCGCGAGGTCGGCGACGGTGCGGGGCCCGCGGCGGTCGCGGACGTTCTCCTCGAGCCAGCGCACGGTGTCGAACAGCGTCTCCTGGGCATCGCGCGCCGTGAACCCGAGCTCCGCCTCGGCCTTGCCCGACGCGCAGTACCAGTAGTGCTCGCCCATCTCGACCGAGCGCGGATCGAGCGGCGGCTCGCCCCCACGCCGCGCGTGGAGCTTCTCGAGCAGCTTCGCGCCCGCGACGTTCACGTTCGACGGCAGCCGCATGCGCGGCGCCGGCACGCCGGTGAGCCGCTCGAGCCGGGCGAAGAAATCGCGGAACGTCATGTTCGCGCCGCCGAGCAGGTAGCGCTCCCCGGGGCGCCCGCGGGTGAGCGCCGCCGCGAACGCCCGCGCCGCGTCGCGCACGTCCACGAACGAGAGGCCGCCCGAGGGCATCGCCGGGACGCGGCGCTCCAGGAACTTGAAGACGACGTCGGTCGAGGAGAGCCGCGCGTCGCCAGGCCCGAGGAGGAGCGACGGGTTCAGCACGACGACCGGGAGCCCGCTCTCGCGGTGGATCCGGAGGGCCGCCTTCTCCTGGTAGATCTTCGACAGGTAGTAGGGCCACCCCGCGACCACGGCGATGGGGTGGTGGTCCGCCTCGGTCGCGACGCGCTCCTCGCGCGACACGGCGATCGTGCCCGACGACGACGCGACCACCACCCGCTTCACGCCGGCCGCGACGCACGCGTCGAGCAGCCGGCGCGTCCCCTCGACGTGCAGCTCGTAGAGCGCGCGGGGCTCCGCCGGATCGAAGTCCACCTGTCCGGCCAGGTGGTAGACGGCGTCGATCCCGCGCACCGCGCCGCGGACGGCGTCGTCGTCGGAGAGCGAGGCGCGCAGGATCTCGGCGCCGAGCCGCTCCGCATCCGGCGCGGCGGAGCGCTGCATGAGCCGGAGCCGGTGGCCCTCCGCGGCGAGGAGCGGAACGAGGGTCGAGCCGAGAAAGCCAGTCGCGCCGGTGACGAGGACGTTCATGGCTCGTCCTTGCGGCCCCGGGGGCGAGCGCGGGTAGTCGTCGCGTCCCTCGACTTCGCGCCGCCACTGGCGGCGCTACGCTCGGGATGATCGGCGGGCGCTAATTCGATCGGGGATCCGTGCTCGGGATGAACGGCCGTGTGAGATCCCTCCGCCGTCTCCGCGTTCGCCGTCGCGGCCGACGTCGACTTCGAGGTCGAGGTCGAGGTCCTTCGACTTCGCTCCGCTGCTGACACCGCGTCCCTCGACTCCGCGCTGCCTGCGGCAGCGCCACGCTCGGGATGGCCGGCCTCGGGAGATCCGGTCGAGGTCAAGGTCGACGCCGAGGTCGGGCTCGAGGTTGCCTTCCGGCGCTCGCCTCTCGACGCATCGCGGAGCGTGCGGACCGCGTCCTCGATCACCTGCGTCGCCGCCTTGTACCCCTCGCTCCTCGCGAGACCCGCGATGCGGCTGCGGAGCTCCGCGACCGCGATCGGCTGGCCGAAGCGCACCTCGAGCTCGGCGGCGCGC
Source organism: Anaeromyxobacter sp. (assembly GCA_035456445.1). GTDB lineage: Bacteria > Myxococcota > Myxococcia > Myxococcales > Anaeromyxobacteraceae > Anaeromyxobacter. The sequence continues at coordinate 6,664 of DATIDF010000217.1, read as the reverse complement.
GGCACGCTCTTGCCGGCGGGGAGGGCGTCGAAGGTGCCGGACAGGTGAACGGGCAACACGTCCACGTTGCACTGGAGCGCGAGGTACCCCGCGGTGGGGAAGAACGGCTGCAGCTCCCCGTCTCGGCTGCGCGTGCCCTCCGGGAAGATGAGGAGGTGATACCCGCGGCGGAGCGCCTCGGCGGCCGCCTTGAGGCTCGCCTTGAGCGAGCCCTCACGCTCCATCGGGATGAGGTTCGTGAAGTTCTCGAAGTAGGCGCGCTTCACGCGCGTGTCGAAGAAGTAGTCGCGCGCGGCGAGCGCCGCGAGGCGCCGCCCCTCCTCGCCGAGCGCGACCTTCACGAGCCCCATGTCGAGGTGGCTCGCGTGGTTCGCGACGACGAGCACGTTCCGGTCGTGCGGGACGTTGGCGATGCCGACGACCTTCGCGTCGTAGAGCCCGTGGTAGAGCGCGCGCTGCCCGAGCCCGAGCAGCCGCCGCCCGAGCCTCGCGACCGTGGCCGGGACCGCGATCTCCTCGTCGCCGGCGGGCACGGGCACAGAGGCCCGCTCCGGCTCGGGCGCGTGCCGGCGCGACGCGGCGGCGACCACGCGCGCGAGCTCGCCCGCCGTCTGCACGTCCTGCAGGTGCCCCGCGATCGACGCGGACACTCCCGCCTCCTCGAGCGCGGCGGCGAGCTCCGTGAGCATCAGGCTGTCGAAGCCGAGATCGGTCGCGAGGCGCGCCTCGTGCGTCACCTCGGCGCGCGGCCGGCGGGACACCTCGGCGAGCAGGTCGAGGAGCCAGCCGTCGCCCGAGCCGTGCTCGACCGCGGCCTCCCGCGCGCGCCGTCCCTTCTGCGCGGCGGCCTCGAGCCGGAGCAGTTCCTCCCTCACGAGGCCGCGCTTCACCTTGCGCGTCGCGGTCTTCGGCAGCTCGCCGTCGTGGACGTGCCACACCTTCACGCGCTTCGCGAACGGGAGCGCCGCGGAGACCGCGCGCACGTGCGCCTCGAGCCGCGCGCGCACCTCGTCGCGATCGTCCTCGCCGTACTCGGGCACGACGATGAGGGCGACCTTCTCCCCCGAGCCGTCGGGCAGCCCGACCACGCAGAGCTCCTTCACGAGCTCCGGATCGCGGTACGCCTCCTCGACCTCGTCGGGATAGACGTTCTTGCCGTTGGCATCGATGATGACGTCCTTCTTGCGGCCGACGAGCGTGAGGTTCCCCTCCGCGTCGAGCTTCCCGAGATCGCCGGTCTTGAGCCACCCGCCGTCGAGCACCTGGGCGGTCTGCTCCGGGTCCACGCCGGCGCGCTCCCCGCCGCGCCAGTAGCCGAGCATCACGTTCGGCCCGCGCGCGAGGACCTCCCCGACGCCGTCCGCGTCCGGGTCCGCGATCCGGAGCTCCACCCCGGGGAGCGCCGGCCCGACGCTCCCCTCCGGCGCGGCCTCGTCCGGCTGCGACACCGCCAGGACCGGCGCGGCCTCGGTGAGGCCATACCCCTCGAACAGATCGAAGCCGAGCTCCCGGAACGCCTTCTGGACCTCGGGATCGAGCGCGGAGCCGCCGGAGACGAGCAGGCGCAGCCGACCGCCGAAGCGGCGGTGCACGGGCCAGAAGAGGAGCTTGCCGAGGTTCACCGCGAGGTCGGAGTCGCGCAGCGCCGCGTTGCCCTTCATGAGCGCGCGGAACGCGGCCTCGACGACGCCGGGCTTCGCCGCGAGCTCCTGCGTGATGCGGCGGTGGAGGAGCGACCAGAGCGCCGGCACCCCGATCATCGCGGTGACGCGCCCGGAGGAGAGCGCCTCGGAGATGCGATCGGCGGTGAGCTCGTCGAGGTACTCGACCTCCGCGCCGCGCGAGAGCGGGACGAGCAGCCCGCAGGTGAACTCGAACGTGTGGTGCAGCGGCAGCACCGAGAGCATGCCGTCGCCGGGGCCGAGCTCGAAGATCCCGACGAGCTTCGCGACGAGGCTCGCGAAGTTCCGGTGCGAGAGCATGACGCCCTTCGGCGTGCCGGTCGTGCCGCTCGTGAAGATGAGCGAGGCGAGATCGTCCGGGCCGACCTTCACGGCCGGCCCAGGAGCTCCCGGCGGCCCGCCTCGGAGCGCCTCGCCGAGCAGCGCCGCGCGCGCGCCGGGCACCGCGGCGGCCGCGAGCGCGGCGAGGCCGGGGCTCCGCTCCGCCGCGTCGTCGGACAGGAGCGCGAGCCGCGCGCCCGCGGTGCGCCACAGGTTCGCGAGCTCGCGCTCGGAGAGCTGGGGATCGACCGGGACCGCCGCGGCGCCGGCGCGGAGGATGCCGAAGTAGGCGACGGCCCACTCCGGCCGGTTCTCGCTCGCGAGCAGCACGCGATCGCCCTTCGCGACGCCGGCCGCGTGCAGGAACGCCGCGACCGCATCCGCGCCGCGGCGCAGCTCCCCGTACGTGAGCCGTGCCTTGGGCGCGCCCTGCATCCGCAGCGCGACGCGATCCCCGAAGCGCTCGCAGGCGGCATCGAGCAGCTCGACGAGATCGCGGTGGGCCTTCGGGGCATGGACCCGCTTCTCGGACGCCTCCTCGAGCCCGGGGAAGACCCAGTCCTCCATCCCCTTCATGTGGACGTCGAGCCAGTACCGCCGCCAGTCGAGTGCCTCCGGATCCCACGGCACGCGGGCCCGGTCGGCGGCGGAGAGGCGCGCCCGGAGCGCGCGGATCTCCGCGCACCGGAAGACGTAGCGATTGTCCCAGACGAACGGCAGGTAGAGGTCCCAGAGCGCCTTCGTCTTCTCGAGGCGGCTCCCGAGCTCGTCGAGCCCGTTCGCGAGCCCGTCCGCGAGCGCCGAGAGCCGGGGCGCGCCCCAGCGCGGCGACGCCTCCCGCAGGAGCCGCTGCGCGCCGCGCGCGAGCGCGGCGAGCGCGGGCGTGCTCGCGGCCTCGTAGTGCCCGCGCGAGACGGAATAGGGCTCGAGCCGGGAGAGGAGCCGGTTCCAGGTGCGGTTCCCCTCCTCGCGCTCTCGGTAGAAGCGGCGCCGGTAGAGCGCGGTGAGCTCCACCGCGCGGCGCGCCCAGAGCGGGTTCACGTCGCCGGACGCGAGGTGATAGACGCGCCCGGCAGGCGTCGCGGCGGGCCGCGCCCGGGCGGCGTCGCGCCGCTCGACGAGCTCGGCGGTCGCGGCGATGACCGCCGCCGCGACGAGATCCACCGGGACGACATCGAGGATCGCCCTCTCCGCCGCAGGGAAGCTGCGCTGCCCCTTCAACGCCATGAAGGCGAGCGGTGCGCTCGTCGTGAACCCTTCGTTCCAGCCCGGGAACGGGAAGCGCAGCGCGCTCTCGACGATGGAGGGCCGGACGATGGACCAGACCACGTCGCTCGCGGCGATCGCCTGCTCGCCGAGGGACTTCGTGTACGTGTACGTGTTCGGCCAGCCCCAGTGGCGGGCGCGCGTCATGCCGGCCTCGATGAGCTGCTCCGAGAGCCACAGCCGCCGCTCGCGGCCCACCGCGAGGCGGAGCGCCTTCTCGTCCCCGGCGCGCCCCTCGGCGCGCAGCCGCTCGAGCGCGCGATCGCGGAAGCCGGACTGCAGCACTCGGTCGTCGGCGCGCGCGCGGAGCTCCTCGATCCGGCGCGTGGCGTCGGCGAGCTCGCTCTCGACGGAGAAGTCGGTCGCGTCGAGGGTGCCCTCCTTGGGCCGGCCGACCACGCCCTCGCGCCGCGGGAAGTAGCCGAGGAGCTCCTCGTCCTCGTGCACGACGCCGTCGCGGTTCCCCGCCACGAAGCAGGTGGACACGTGCAGGAGCGCGGCGCCGGTGCGCCGGCAGAGCTCGACCGCGTGCTGCGGCCCGCGCACGTTCACCGCGAGCGCGAGCTCGAGCGAGGCGTCGAAGTCGACGAGGCCCGCGCTGTTCACGACCGCGTCGAGCCCGTCGAGGCGCGCGAGATCCGCCTCCGAGAGGCCCAGCAGGGGATCCGACACGTCGCCCGCGACGGGGACGCACTTCTCGCGCAGGAAGGCGTCGAAGCCGGCGCCGTGGCGCGCGCGGAGCGGATCGAACGGGCGGCTCGGCGCGACCTTGTCGAAGAACCGCGCCTCGGCGGTGCCGCCGGCGCCGGGGCGGACGAGCACGAACACCCGGCCGACGTCGGGGTAGCGGTCGAGGAGCATCGACAGCGCGACCTTGCCGACGAAGCCGGTCGCGCCGGTGACGAGGAGCGCGCGTCCGGCGAGCGTGCGCGCGACGTCGAGCGGGGCGGCGTGGGGGGCCGCGGACCGGGCGGCGTGCGGGTCGGGCGCGCCGGGCGCGCCGCTCTTCCTGCGCTCGCTCATCCGAGGTTCTGGGTCATGACGATGGGCGGGTGGTGGAGGAGGGCGATCTGCGCGCTGCGCCCGTGGATGGAGCGCGCCATGTCGATCGCCTCCGAGAGCGTCTCCGCGTGATCCCAGCCCATCATGCGCGGGACGTGCGCGTTGTCGGCGCCGGCGGCGATCACCTTGCCGACGTGCTGGCGCCCGTTCTCGCCCCAGTACCACATGAAGAACGGGTGCGCGCCGTGGTACGCGTGCCCGGTCCGGTACATGTGCACGTAGGTCGGGTTCTCGGCGAACTCGCGCTCGTAGCGCGCCTCGAGCACCTGCGCGTCGCGCGTCTCCGGGAGGAGCCGGTGGAAGAACTCGATGTAGCTCGGGTGGTGCTCCGGGTCGAACGCGTCCGAGCACGGGTGCGTGAGGATGAGCGTGCCGCCCTTCTTCACCAGCGGCTTGCCCCGGTAGAAGTTGAAGAAGTACCCGCAGGCCATCACCTGCACGAGCAGCGGGTTCAGGATCGAGTTCACGTTGTACGGCGAGACGTAGGGGATCCCGTAGATGAGCACGTCCGCCTGGAAGTCCACGTCCACCGCGTACTGCGCCCAGCTCTTCTCGAGGATCTTCGCGTGCGTGGGCTCGGTCTTGCCCGCGTGCACCGCGATGACGTCGTAGGGCGCGGGCACCGCCTGGAAGAGCTTCCGCTTGGCCACGGGCGGCAGCCGCTTCAGGGCCGCGCGCATCCCGGCGAGCTTGAGGCGATCGAGCTCGGTGTAGTCCTCCTCCTTCTTCATGAGGAACTCGAGCGGCCCGTCGAACATCCGGTTGTTGATGGTCGTCTCGATGTGGAAGACGTCGAGGTGCTCGTCGACGTACCGGCCGATCCGATCCACGGAGCGGTGCATCTCGGAGCGCTCCGGGTCCATGTACGAGTGGCTCTTGCGGATGTGGTGGGGCGTGTGGTGCGCCTTCACGCCCTCGTAGTTCGTGAGCCCGGTCGCCACCGACTTGTGGCCGCCGTCCATCGGGACGAGGTTCAGGTTCACGTAGATGAGGAGGTCCGACTCCGCCGCGCGGCGGTTCACGATCACCTTCTCGCCGTGCGCGGTGGCGCCGAGCACCACGCAGCCGTCGGGGTCCTCGGCGTCGTGGTTGTAGTAGCGGTCCGGGTAGTAGGCGTCGAAGATCTCGTCGCCCACCATCCGGCGCATCTCCGCCTCGGTCATCCGGCGGTGGAGCGCGATGGCGATGACGAGGTGCACGTCGTCGACGCCGGACTCCTCGAGCAAGGGCAGGATCACCTCGAGCACCTGCTGGCGGACGTCGGGCGTCCGCATGGGCGGCAGGGGCAGCGAGATGTCGTCGATGGCGACGGTGACGCGCATCCCCGGCTTGAGCAGCGCGTGCAGCGGATCGCAGCCCTCGGGGCGGTTGATCGCGCTCCGGATCGCCGCCTTCACGTTGGGGAGCCCCTCGAGCGGCGGCTTCGGGTAGATGACGCGCGTGCCGACCGGCAGGTCCTCGAGGAGGAGGTCCTCGCCCGAGAACAGGACGCGCGGCGGCGACTCGCGATCTATCGTGACGATCTGGTTCGTCGTCTCGTAGAAGCGCGCGAGGCTCTTCGGGTCACGCATTCTTCACGGCTCCGTGGTCCTGAGGATGGGCCACTCGTACGCGCGGGCCACGCGGGCGAGCCGCGCGTCCGGGTTCACCGCCGCCGGGTGGCCCACCACGGCGAGCATCGGGTAATCGGAGAACGAGTCGGAGTAGGCGAAGCTCTTCTCGAGCGCGAGCCCCTCGCGGACGCAGTAGTCGCGGATCGCGAGCGCCTTGTGCGCGCCCTCGATGATGGGGGGCACGACGCGGCCCGTCGCGACGCCCTGCACGAAGCGCATCCGGTTCGCGATGAGGTCGTCGGCGCCGAGGTGCTGCGCGAGCCGGCGCACGGTGAAGTCGAGCGCGCCGGTGACGAGCACGACCCGGCAGCCGGAGCGGCGCGTCTCCTCGATGAGGCTGGGCGTGCCGGGGTAGACCGCCGGCCGGAGCACGTCCTCGAAGAGCTCGTCGGCGAGCGTCTCGAGGCGGTCCTCGCTCTGGCCGGCGTAGTACCGGTAGAAGAGCTCGTTGAACACCTTCCGGTTCACCCGATCCGCCGCGGCGAACAGGGGCACCGAGAGCACCGTGCGCGCCGTCTGCCACGCGGTGCCGAGGATCGATCCCTGGTTCATCGCGTAGAACGCGAACGCGTGCACGATGTTCGTGCGCACGAGCGTTCCGTCGACGTCGAAGAAGGCGGCAGGCCGCGGTTCCGCCATAGGGTAGCCTCTGTAGACTGCCCCGGTGGGGCTTGGCAAGGGCGTCGAGGGGCCCCACCCCCGCGCGAAGCCCGTCACCGG
>DATIDF010000216.1:0-2308 GCA_035456445.1 Anaeromyxobacter sp. | reverse complement strand
TATGCTGCGGTGACCGGGCGCGGTGGACAATCCCGTCGTAAGGGCGGCGGATTATACGAGGGCGCGTTCGCGTGTCAAGCCCTTCCGAGTAGCCGGAGCACAGCGGCTAGGCGGGCACGCCGCGGCGCGGGTCCCGGCCCGGCTGCACGTGGGGAACAGAGCACGTAGTGAAAGACGTCCCGCCGCCCGTGCTCGCTGTAGCCCCAGTGCTCGTGCAGCTCGTGGAAACGGATCTCGAACCCGGCCCGATCGAGCTGGCGAGCGAGCGCCTCCCTCGACGGGAACCAGCGCGACTGCCCGTCCCAGTTCACCCACACGTCCGGCCGGTAGAGCGGCAGCCCCTGCCCTTCCCACACCGACCCGGCGCCCTTGATGCCGAAGGCGAAGAAGCCGTCTTCGTGCTGGGGGGCGCGAGGCAGCTGCGCCCCCCGGCAAGACGTGCTGTCGAGGAGCAGCCGGCGCACGAGCGCGTGGATGCGGGAGAGCTCCCCCGACGAGAAGTAGTGCAGGCTCGAGTACGAGTAGACGACGTTCGCGCCGGCGGCTTGCTCCGGCGGACGCTCGAGCACGTCGACGACGTCCCCCGCCACGAGCGCGGGGACGACCGGAGGGCGCTCCCGCTCGACGCGCGCGCGGAACGCGGCGAGCGCGTCCTGGGAGACGTCGACGCCGACGTAGCCGTCCACGAGCGGAGAGTCGAGGAAGCCGAACGCGTCGTTCCCGACGCCGCAGCCCAGCTCGAGGACGCGCGGCCGCACGCCCCGCGCGCCGAGCTCCTCGAGCAGTCGCCACACGAGCGGGTTCGGCTCGCGCTCTCGCGTGAACCCGTAGGCGAGGTGCGGCTCGCGGTAGAGCCGCTCCCAGTCGAACGCCAGATCGAGCATGAAGCGCGCGTAAGCGAGCGCGTCGCGCTCGCGAGCTGCCTCGAGGAGCGCGTCGAGCACGGCGAGCAGGAACCCGGGGAGATCGAGCGCGTCGCCGTGCTCCGCGCGCGCGAGCCAGAGCGCGGTGGCGAGATCGCCGGACCGGGCGCTCACGAGCTCCGGGACGTGACGCGCGAGGCGCCGCTGGTCCGGAGGAAGCCGCCCGAGCCGCGGCGCGAGCGCGGCGCGGAGCGCTCCGGCGCCGCCCGGCGGCGCCGCGGAGCCCCACTCCGCCGGGAGCCCGAGCGCCCCGACCTCGACGGCCAGCGCCGCGAGGACGCGGTCGGGATCCCCGAACCCGGAGTCGAGGAACAGGTCGCGACGGCGGGTGAAGTTCGCGGGCATCGTGCCTGTGATAGCGCGAAGTGCGCCCGGCCGCACGTGGCGAGCCACGCGGGATCGATCCGGCCGCCTCTCATCCCCAAGTGCGCAGCGTCTCTCAGGCAGCGTGGGACCGCGTGGGCCAGCCGGCCGCGGCGAGGAGCGCGCGCGTGGCCGCGGAGATCGCGATCCCGGCGAGCGCGCGAGGAGGCACGAGCCGGACGTCCGCTCCGGCCGCGCGGGCGCCCGGGATCTCGCAGGCGTACGCGCGCAGCGTGAGGCTCCGGTGCGTGAGCGTGCGCGTCGTCTCGCCCAGCCGCTCACCCACGGTGACGCGCGCGCCGAACCGTGCGTGGAGCGCCCGCCGGAGCGCCGCCACCTCTGCGGCGCTCGCGCCGCCCGAGACGTCCACGGCGGGCAGGTCCCACAGGCCGCCGAGGAGACCGCCCGGCGCGCGACGGACGAGCACGAGCGCGCCCTTCACCTCCGCCACGGCGCACGCGATCGTGAGCGCGCGCCGCGGCCCGCGGCGCCGCGCAGCCGGGAGCTTCGAGATGCGCCCTTTCCGGCGCGCCTCGCAGGCGTCCCGCACCGGGCACCGCGCGCACGCGGGCGCTGCCTTCCGGCAGACCGTCGCACCGAGCTCCATGAGCGCCTGGTTGAAGTCGCCCGGCCGATCCTGCGGGACGAGCTCGGCGGCGAGCGCCCAGAGCCGCCGCTGCACCGCCGGCGCGGCGGCCGCGCCTTCGACGCAGAAGAGCCGCGCCAGGACGCGCGCCACGTTCCCGTCCACCGCCGGCGCGGGCAGCGCGAAGGCGATGCTCGCGACCGCGCCCGCCGTGTAGTCGCCGAACCCGGGGAGCGCTCGCAGCGCGTCGAGCGAGCCCGGCAGGCCGCCGTGGCCGGCCTGCGCGGCGCGCGCCGCGGCGAGGAGGTTCCGGCAGCGCGCGTAGTAGCCGAGCCCGCTCCAGAGCGCGAGGACGTCATCGTCCTCGGCCGTCGCGAGCGCTGCCAGCGTCGGGTACCGCGCGACGAAGCGCTCGTAGTACGGCACGACGGTCGCG
>DATIDF010000215.1:0-5359 GCA_035456445.1 Anaeromyxobacter sp. | reverse complement strand
GAGCTGTGCGCGCTCCTGGCGGTCTGGCTCCGCGACGTCCTCTCCGCCCAGGCGGGCGCGTCCGAGCTCGCCCTGGGCGACCTCGCCGAGGCGACCCGCCGCACGGCGGCGGCGGTCCCGCCGGCCGAGGTGCTGCGCCGGCGCGAGGAGGTCCAGAAGACGGCGGTGGCGCTCCGCCAGAACGCGTCCCCGACGCTCGCCCTCGAGCGCATGCTCATCGCGTGGTTCCATGGCCGCGGGTAGGGGAACGGCGCGCGCCGCGGCGGGCGCGACCCTCGAGACGTGCCTCGCGGACGTGCGGGACGGTGCGCCGCGACCTGTGTACCTGCTCGACGGCGACGCCTTCCTCGCGCTGCGCGCGGCGCGCGAGCTCGCCGCGGCGCTCGTGCCGGAGGCACAGCGCGCGCTGAACCTCGTCGAGCTCGACCCGGCCGCCTCTCCGGCCGAGGTCGCCGCGGAGCTCTCCACGGGCGGCCTCTTCGGTGGGGGCAAGGTCGTGCTCGTCCACGAGCCCGCGTTCCTCACCTCCAAGGAGGACGCGGAGGCCGCGTTCGATCGTGCGAGGGACCAGTGGGCGAAGGGCGCGCAGCGCGACGCGGCGCGGCGGCTCCTCGCCCTCGCCGCCAAGGCGGGCTGGTCCGCGAAGGACCTCGCGCCCGGTGCCATCGATCACGACGCGCTCGCCCGGGACCTCGGCCTTCCCGCATCCGCGTACGACGCCGCGTTCGTGGAGGCCGCGGCGCGCTTCGCGGCCGAGCGCGAGCTGAAGGTCGCGAAGGACGACTCCTCCGCCCTCGACGCCGCGCTCGACAAGGGCTTCGCGCGCGGGCACGTACTCGTCGTCGCCGCAGGCAAGGTCGACGGACGCCTGCCGCTCGTGAAGAAGCTCGCCGCCGCCGGCCGCCGCGTGACGATCCAGCTCGAGAAGGAAGGCACGTGGGACGCGCAGCGGCTCGTCCTCGGCCCCGTGCTCGAGTCGCTCCTCGCCGGGACCGGCAAGCGCGTGGACCGCGCGGGCGAGGCGCGCCTCGCCGCGCTCGTCGGCGAGGATGCGCGCACGCTCGCCTCGGAGGTCGCGAAGCTCGCCGCCTACGTCGGCGAGCGGAAGGTCATCGGCGCGGAGGACGTGGACGCCGTCGTCTCGCGCGTCGCGTCGGACCCGTTCTTCGCGCTCGGCAACGCCGTCGAGGCTCGCGACCTCCCGCAGGCGCTGGGCGTGCTCGACCGGGCGGTCGCGGACGGCGGGAGCCCGTTCATGCTGCTCGGCTCGCTCGCTGGCACCGTCCGGCGGCTGCTCGTGGAGCGCGAGCGCGCGCGCCGGGCCGCGGGCGAGCGGCGCATCGCGAGCTTCAACGAGTGGCAGGCCGTCGTGCTGCCCTCGATCCCGGACGAGGAGCTCGGCGGGAAGAAGCCGTACGGATTCTGGATGAAGTACCAGGCGGCGACGCGCTTCTCGCGAGCGGAGCTGCTCGAGGGCCTGGCCGCGCTCGCGGAGGCGGACGTCGCCATGAAGAGCGGCCAGGACGGGCGGATCCGCCTCGAGCGCGTCCTCGTCGGCCTGCTCGCCAGCGGACACATCGAAAGGAGCCACCCTTGAGCCAGCGTCTCCTCGTCACGAGCGCGCTGCCCTACGCGAACGGTTCGATCCACCTCGGCCATCTCGTCGAGTATATCCAGACCGACGTGTACGTGCGCTTCCGGCGCGCGTGCGGCGACCACGTGACCTACGTCTGCGCGGCCGACTCGCATGGGACGCCGATCGAGGTGAACGCCGCGAAGGCGGGGATGACGCCCAAGGCGTTCGTCGAGAAGTACCGCGCCGAGCAGCACGAGGACTTCAAGCGCTTCGGCGTCGAGTTCTCGACGTACTACACGACCGACTCCCCCGAGAACGCGCGCTGGGCCTACCGGATCTACGACGCACTCAAGGCGAAGGGGCTCATCTACAAGCGCTCGATCGAGCAGCTCTACTGCGAGAACGACCGCCGCTTCCTGCCCGACCGCTTCGTGAAGGGGACGTGCCCGAAGTGCGGCGCGAAGGATCAGTACGGCGACGTCTGCGAGGTGTGCGGCACGACCTACGATCCGCGCGATCTCATCGACCCGCGCTGCGCCATCTGCGGGACGGCGCCGATCGTCCGGTCGTCCGATCACGCCTACGTGGATCTCAAGAAGGCGGAGGCGATCATCCGCGGCTGGGTCGAGGCGGAGGGGCACCTCGAGCCCGCGGTGCGCGAGCAGGTGAAGGGCTGGCTCGCCGACCTTCAGGACTGGTGCATCACGCGCGACGCGCCGTACTTCGGGTTCCCGGTGAAGGATCCCGAGTTCCCGGGCAAGTTCCTGTACGTCTGGGTCGACGCGCCTATCGGCTACCTCTCCTCGGCGGAGCACTACTTCACCGAGGAGGCGCCCGAGGGCGAGCGGCTCTCCGCGGGGGAGTTCGAGCGTCGTTACCTCGCGGAGGGCACCGACGCCAGGCTCGAGCACTTCATCGGCAAGGACATCCTGCGCTTCCACGCCGTGTTCTGGCCGGCCATGCTGTGGGCCGCCGGCCTCAAGCGCCCGGACCGCATGCCGGTGCACGGCCACCTCACCGTGAACGGCGAGAAGATGTCGAAGTCTCGCGGCACGTTCATCACCGGGCGCACCTACCTCGACTCCGGCCTCGACCCGGAGCTGCTCCGGTACTTCTACGCGGCGAACCTCGGCCCCGGCGTGCAGGATCTCGACCTCGCGCTCGACGAGTTCCGCAACCGCGTGAACGCGGACCTCGCGAACAACGTCGCGAACCTCGCCTCGCGCGTCGCGGCGCTGGTCGGGCGTGCGGGCGCGCCGCTCTCGGAGACGCCCGAGCCGGCGCTCGTCGAGGTGACGCGCGCCGCGCTCTCACAGGCGCGCGCCGCGTACGCCGCGCTCGAGTACCGGGAGGTCGTGCGTCTCGCGAACCAGGTGGCGGACCGCTGCAACAAGCGGCTGCAGGAGGCGAAGCCGTGGGAGGACCCGGCCTCGCCCGCGAGCCGGGCGCTGCTCTTCTCGTGCGCCAAGGCGCTCCGGGCGATCGCGACGATCCTCTGGCCGGTCATGCCGCGCTTCTGCGACGGGCTCGCCGGCGCGTTCGGGCAGGAGCGGCCCGACACCTGGGACGACGGTCTCGATCCGTTCGCCGGGCCGCCGGTCGCGGTCGCGGCGAAGCCGCCGCAGATCGGCCGGCTCGATCCGAAGCAGGTGGAGAAGCTCATCGTCGCGGCGCCCGCGGCCGCGGAGCCCGCCGCGAAGGTGTCGAAGGCGACGAGCCCCGCCGAGACGGCGACGAAGGCGAGCGCCAAGCCCGCCCCGCCGCCCCCTCCCGGCGTCATCCAGTACGACGACTTCGCGCGGGTGGAGCTGCGCGTGGCGCTCGTGCGAACCGCGGAGAAGGTCCCCGGCGCGGACAAGCTCCTGAAGCTCACCGTGGAGGCGGGCGATCCGGCGGCGCGCACGATCGTCGCGGGCATCGCCCAGGCGTACCCGGATCCCGCCGCGCTCGTCGGCAAGCGGATCGTGGTGGTCGCGAACCTTGCGCCGCGCCCGCTGCGCGGCATCACCTCGCAGGGCATGCTCCTCGCCGCCGGCGAGCCGCCGAACCTGTCGGTGGTGACGGTCGCCGATTCGATCGCGCCGGGAACGCGGGTGAAGTAGTGAGCCCGTGAACGAGCCCGAGCCCGAGAGACCGGGCTCGGGCTCGGGGCGCGGTCGGGCCGAGGCGAGGCAGAGGAAACGATCACATGGGCCTCATCGACTCTCACGCCCACCTCGACTACGCGGACTACGTCCACGATCTCGACGGCGTCGTCGCGCGGGCGCGCGCGGCTGGCCTCGAGCGGATCGTCTGCGTCGGCCTCTGGCGCAAGCCGGGCGACTTCGGCAACGCGCTCGAGCTCGCGACCCGCGATCCGGGTTTCTTCAGCGCGACGATCGGGATCCACCCGCACGAGGCCGCGCGGGTGCCGGAGGAGGACTGGACGACCGCGGCGCGGCTCGCCGCCGACCCACGGGTCGTCGCGGTCGGGGAGACCGGGCTCGACTACCACTACGACCACTCGCCGCGCGCCGATCAGCGCGCCGCATTCCGCCGCTCCATCGGGATCGCCCGCGACGCGGCGAAGCCGCTCGTCGTCCACGTACGCGAGGCCGACGCCGACTGCGCGGCGATCCTGCGCGAGGAGGGCGTGCCGTCCGCGGGCGGTGTCATCCACTGCTTCACCGGCGACGCCTCCGCCGCGAGCGCCTACCTCGATCTCGGGCTCTTCATCTCGGTGGCCGGTGTCCTGACGTTCAAGACGGCGGACGCGATCCGCGACGCGATCCGGATCGTCCCCCGCGATCGGCTCCTCGTCGAGACCGACAGCCCGTTCCTGGCGCCCATCCCGTACCGCGGCAAGCGCAATGAGCCTGCCTACGTGGTGAAGACCGCCGAGAGGGTGGCCGAGCTGTGGGGCGCCACGCTCGATGAGGTCGCGACGGCGACGACCGCGAACGTGAAGCGGCTGTTCAGGATCGCGTAGGCCGGCCGCAAGCCGGGATCTGATGGCGCCGAGCGGTTGAATTGAACCCCGAGCCCGAGCCCGGTATATCGGGCGCGGGCTCGGGCGCGGGCTCGGGCGCGGGCTCAGGCCAACCGAGCTGCGCCCATGAGCCTCAGCTACCCGCCCCACGATCCCCACTCGTCCGCGATGTCCTGCTGCTCCCCCGGCCGGTTTCGCTCGCGCCACTCCTGGATCTCCCAGCCGCGCCGCTCGGCGAGAGCACGGAAGGGCGCCTTCGCGTTCACCACGACGGGGTTCCCGATCGCCTCGAAGAGCGGCACGTCGGCGATCGAGTCGGAGTAGAGCCAGCTCCGCGCCGGATCGAGATCCCACCGCTCGAGCACCGCCTCCACCGCGGCGCGCTTGCCGTCGCGGAACACGACGGGAGGCACGATCTGATCGGTCACCTTGCCGTCGACGATGCGAGTGCGCGTCCCGATCGCCGCGTGAACGCGCAGGTGCCGGCCGATCTCGTCGACGATGTACTGCGGCGATCCCGAGGCGATGAGGACGAAGTGGCCGGAGAGGAGGTGCCGCCGGATGTGCCGCATGGCACCCGCGGTGATGCGCTTGCGGAGGTGGCGCTCGAAGCACGCGTGCGCGTGCGCGCGAAGATCGTCCGCGTAGAGGCCCTGCTGGCACCGGGAGCCGACCTCGACCATGTCCTGCTCGGTGAGCCGGTGGCGGGCGTACTCGTAGATGATCCGCGGGATGCGCGACCGCATCTCCGGCCGCATGGCCTTCTGGTTGTACAGGTACCAGGTGAAGATCGTGCCGGCGTTCCCGTCGAGGAG
>DATIDF010000214.1:0-7420 GCA_035456445.1 Anaeromyxobacter sp. | reverse complement strand
GAGTTGCGGGGGCAGGATTTGAACCTGCGACCTTCGGGTTATGAGCCCGACGAGCTACCTGGCTGCTCCACCCCGCGTCAGTGGGAAAGTCGAAACGAGGCGCGTTTCTACTGGCGAACCGGGATCGGGTCAAGGGTTTTCCGTTGAAGTCTTCTCGGTACCGCGCAGCACTGCGAACGCGGACCACGAAGACGAGACATCGACGAACATCGGCGGGGCCCGCCGGCGCCGCCCGATCTCGCCGCGCCGGCTGAACCGGTCCCGACACCGCTCGCTCGTCCGCGCGACCCTCCGCCGGGGGCAGCCCTCTCAAGGGATCGGTCATGGTCCCCAACGGAGGACATACGTGCGCGGTGCTCTCCCCCGACCTTCACGACCCGCGTGATGCGGACGTTCATCTCGAGCGCGATGCGTTCTTCCGCACGCTCCTCCGCCACCTCACCGGCGCGCTCGAGGACGTCGTCGGCGTGCGCGACGCCGCAGGGTTCGTCTCGATCGTCGGGCAGCGGATGGGCGACGAGCTCGGCGCGGAGTACAGGCGAGCGCTCGGCGTCGAGCGGCTGCCGCCCGAGCAGCTCGGGGCCGTGCTCGTCGATCTCAAGCGGCGCGTCGGCGGCGACTTCCGGGTCGTCTCGCAGACCGAGGACCGCATCGTGTTCGCGAACCGCACCTGCCCGTTCGGCGACAAGGTCGTAGGCCGCCCCTCACTCTGCATGATGACCTCGAACGTGTTCGGAGTGATCGCCTCGGATTCCGCCGGGTACGCAAAGGTCGCCATCGAGAAGGCGATCGCGCGCGGCGACGCAGGGTGCCTCATCACCGTCTACCTCCGCCCCTCGGGTCCGGCGACCGCGGCCGAGGGTCGCGAATACGTGCGGGAGTGATCGTTGCTGGCCGCATTTCGTGCCATCGCGCAGATCCTGCCCGACCCGCTCCTGCTCCTCTCGCGAGGGGGGAGCGTCGTCGTGGCGAACGCCGCCGCGGGGGAGCGGCTCGGAGTGCCCGCGGCGGCGCTCGAGGGACGCGTGCTCGCCGACGTGATCGGCGATCCGGGCTTCCCCGCTTACCTCTCGCGCTGCCTCCGCTGCAGCGGCCCGCTGCCCGGCGCGTTCACCTACGCAGCCCGCGGCGAGCACCTCCGCTGCGAGGGAGCCCGGCTCCCAGGCGGCGATGCGCACGTCGTGCTCCGCCTCGTTGCGCGAGAGCACGAGGCTCGGGTCCCGCTCCTCTCCGAGAAGATCGACGCGCTGAATCGAGAGGGGCGGCACCGGCGCGAGGTGGAGGCGGAGCGCGAGCAGCTCATCGCGGAGCTGAACCGCACGCTCCTGCTCTCCGAGACGTTCGTGGCCGTGCTCGGCCACGATCTGCGGAACCCCCTCGGCGCCGTGGTCGCCGGGGCGACCCTCGCGCTCCGGCGCACCGACGACGTGAAGGCCCGCGGCCACCTCGAGCGCGTCCTTCGAAGCGCGCGCCGCATGGCGCGCATGGTCGACCAGCTCCTCGACGTCTCACGCGTACGGCTCGGCCGCGGCATCCCGCTCGTCCGCGCGGAGATCGATCTCGCCGAGCTCGTCCGGCAGGCCGCCGCGGAGACCGAGCCTACCCATCGCCAGCACCACTTCGACCTCCGGCTCCCCGCGCGCTGTGAGGGTGACTGGGACCGCGACCGCCTCGCGCAGGTCCTCACGAACCTCCTCTCGAACGCCTGCGAGCACTCCGAGGCAGGCTCGGTCGTCACGGTCACGCTCGGCGAGGGGCCGGCGCACGCGACGGTGTCGGTCCACAACCCAGGTCGGCCGATCCCGCCCGAGATCCTCCCGTCCGTCTTCGATGCGTTCGCGAGCGGCTCGGAGGGCCGCGGGCTGGGGCTCGGCCTCTACATCGCCCGCGAGATCGCGCGCGCCCACGGAGGCGACATCGCGGTCGAGTCGGCGGCGGAGACCGGCACGACGTTCACCGTCACCCTGCCCCGCCGCGCCGCGGGAGGCGCGGCGCGCTCGAACACCCCGCTCCCGCAGCTCCTCGACGACCCGCCCGGCCCCGGGCGCGCCGGCGGCACGCGATGAGCGAGCGGACGCCGCTGCCGGGCGCAGCCCTCGTGAGATCGTCTTTCACAGGGACAGCCGCCGGATCGCCGCCGGTGCGGCGAGCAGCGCCGCGAGCGCGACCATCGTCGCGCCGGTCGGGAGCTCCCAGATCCACGAGAGCACGTACCCGCCCGCCGCCGCGACGACGCCGAGCGCCGCCGCGAGCGGGAACGCGAGCCGGAAGCGCACGCCCAGGAGCACCGCGCCGGCCGCCGGGAGCGTCAGGAACGCGAACACCGGGAGCGCCCCCAGGGCGCGGGCGGTGACGGGGATGGCGAGGCCGATGGTGAGGAACAGGAGCGCGTCCCACGTCTTCACGCGCATCCCCACCGCCTGCGCCGTCTCCCCGTCGAAGGACGTGAACGCGAGCTCCTTCGCGAAGAGCCCGTGCACCGCCATGCAGAACGCCGCGACCACCGCGATCACCGCGAGATCGCTCGCCGGCACCGCAACCGCGTTGCCGAACACCATGCCCCCGAGATCGTGCGCCGCGTGCACGAGCTTGCTCGCGCCGAGGACGACGAGCGCGGACGAGACGACCCACGCCGCCCCGACCGTCGCCTCGGCCGGGAGCCGCCGCGGCCGGAACGCGCCGAGGGCGAGCGCGCCCGCGACCGAGAAGGCGATCGCGACGAGGAGCTGCTCGGAGGCGTGCTCGGTCTCGATGTGGATGCGCTCCTCGGCGAGCAGCGTCCCCACGAGCCCCAGCGTCGAGAGCTGCGTGAGCGCTGCGGAGACGAACACGGTGCGCCGGAGCACGACGTAGACGCCGAGGAACCCGAGCAGCGCCCCGGCGACGACCGACGCGGCGAGCGGGATCTCCCAGATCTCGCGCGCCGTCAGGAACTCCTGGAACGCGGTCATGGCCCCTCCTCTCCGGCGCGGCGTTCCCCCGCGCCCGTCGATGGCTCCGAGCGATCGGAGGATCCGTTCGTCGGGTACACGACGCGCCGCCCGTCCACCTCGCGGACCGCCACAGGGCGGCCGTAGAGCGCGCCGAGCGCGTCGGGCAGGAGCATTTGCTCGAGCGTCCCCACGCGGAAGAGCGCCTGGTCCTTGTCCACGAAGGCGAGCGTGCGCGCGTAGTTCGCCACCGCCTCGAGCCGGTGGGACACCATCACGATCGCGAGCCTGCCGCCCCGGTGCAGGTCGCGCAGGAGGTCCATGAGCGCCAGCTCGGCGGCGGGGTCCATGCCGCTCGTCGGCTCGTCGAGCGCGAGCAGCTCGGGATCTGCGGCGAGGGCGCGGGCGATGAGCGTGCGCTGGCGCTGCCCGCCGGAGAGCTCGCCGAAGCGCTTCTGCACAAGGTGCTCCACGCCGACGCGGGCGAGCGCGCGCCGCGCCTCGTCGCGATCGGCGCGGCCCGGCCGCCGCCACGGCCCGAGCGCAGGCACGCGACCCATGAGCGTCACCTCGCCCGCGGTGAACGGCCAGATCGTGTCCACGTGCTCGCGCTGCGGCACGTAGCCGACCGCGAGCCCCTCGCGCCGCGCGACGCGCCCGGCGACCGGCGCGAGGGCGCCGAGCAGCGTGCGGAGGAGCGTGGTCTTGCCGCCGCCGTTCGGGCCGACGACCGCGAGGAAGTCGCCCGGCGCGACGGCGACGTCGAGCCCGTCGAGCAGCGGCCGACGGCCGTACCCGATCGCCGCGCCCTCGAGGTGCACGAGCGACGCGCTCATCGCGTCGCCCCCGCGATGCGCTTCACGAGCAAGTCCACGTACTGCTCGTAGCCGCGGAGCCCCGGCTCCCCGCCGACGTCGCCGGGGATCTGCACCACCTGCGCACCGGCGTGCTTCGCGACCACGTCCGCCGATCGCCGGTCGTAGTAGTTCTCGAGCACGATCGCCTTCACTCCCTCGCGCTTCGCGACGTCGACGAGGTCGGCGAGGTGCGCGGGCGGCGGCGGCACGCCGGGCTTGGGCTCGAGCTCGCCCGCCGACTCGAGCCCGGTCCACGCGAGGAAGTACGGGAGCGTCCGGTGCTGGGTGATGATCTTCTTGCCCTTCGCCGGCGCGAGCGCCGCCTGCCAGCGCGGCATCGCCGTCTCGATGCGGCCCTTGAACGCGGCGAGGTTCTTGCCATAGCCGTCCGCGCCCGCGGGGTCGATCGCGGCGAGCCGCTCGGCGATCGCGGAGGCGACCTGGAGCGCACGCCCTGGGTCGCTGAGGAAGTGCGGGTTGCCGCCGGGGTGGAGATCGCCGCGGCTCCGGTCCACGACTCCGGTCGGCACGTCGAGCACCTGGACGACGCTCGCGGCGGTGAGGCGTCGCGGGCCGCCGGGCTGGATCTGCGCGTTGCGCGACTGGTTCACGAGCGGCGGCAGCCAGCCGATCTCGAGGTCGAGCCCGACGTCCACGAGGAGATCGGCGTTCCTGAGCTTCACCGCGAGGATGGGATTCGCGTCCACGAAGTGCGGATCCTGGACGCCGCGCGACAGGCTCTCGACGCGGACGCGATCGCCGCCGACCTCGCGCGCGAGCGCGGCGAGCCCCTCGGTGGTGGTGACGACCCTGGGATCGGCGGCGGCGAGCGCGGGGAGGAGCAGCGCGAGAGCAACGATGAACGGGGTGCGCATGGCGATCTCCTAGAACGGGTGCGCGCCGTGCGCGCCGATGCCGAACTCGAGCTGGAGCAGCGTCTCGAGCCCATCCTGTCCTCCCGGCCGCCGGTCGTACGCGACCTGCAGCCGGATCCGCTGAAACTCCGACGGGAGCCAGGCGGCGAGCACCGCCGTGCGGTGCTCCGTCCCGCCCGCCGCGTCCCCCGCCGTGGGCGCCCAGTCGTAGCGCGCGCCGTAGCCGAAGAAGCGGTTCTGACGCCAGAACGCCTGCGCCCAGCCGCCGGTGTCCGTGCCGCTCGGCGCGTCCGCGACGTCGCGGAAGCGGCGCGCGTAGAGCTCGCCGGACAGCGCGAGGTACGACCGGCTCTCGAGGGGCCGGTAGCGCAGGTACAGGTCCACCCCGCCGAGATCGCGGAACGCGCCGCCGCCCGGCTCGTCGCGTCGCGCCGCGGAGAGGCCCACCCCGAGGGTGGTCGTCTCCCCGAACGGGAAGAACTGCTCGAGGCGGGCGACGCCGGTGAGCGCAGCAGCGTCGTTCTCGCCGGGCGCGGTGCTCTGCGCGGCGAGGTGGAGCGTCGCGAACCAGGGCACCGGCGCGAGCCAGCTCACGTCCACGCCCGCGCCGGAGAGCGCCTCGTCGGCGAGGAGCCGGGACTGCGCGAGGGGTGCGTCCACGAACTCCCAGACGTGCGGGTGCTGCTGGTTCTGGCGACCGAAGGGGCTGAAGAGCTTGCCCGCGCGGAGCTGCAGGCCGGCGGGGAGCGACAGCGTCGTGAGGTACGCCTCCTCGAGATCGGCGCCGTCCGGCGTGAACGCGATGAACGCGTCGGCGCGGGCGTAGGGATCGACCACGGCCTGGAGCCCGAGCTCGAGCTCCTCGAACAGGAACGCCGGCTTGTCGGCGGGGCCGAACGGGCCGGTGCGGGGGGAGAGGTTCTCGATGTCGTAGGTGCCGAACGCGAGCGCGCCGCTGCCGATCGCGCTCACGTCCGGGAGGAGGAGCAGGCGCGCGGTGCGCGCCGCGTCGCCGCCCGTGCCCTGCGGGGCCGGACCGCCCTGGGCTCCGCCTGCGTCCTTCGGCGCCGGCTGTGCCGCCGCGGGCGCGCCGCCCAGCTCGCGCGCGATGTCCTCCTCGAGCTTCTTCTTCTCCGCCTCGGACTTCTCCGTGTCGCTCTGACGCGACGCGGCCTCTTCAGCGCCGCCGAACGCCGGCAGCGCGAGGACGGCGGCGAGCACGCTCGCCGCGATCGTCGTTCTCATGTGTCTTCTCCAGGCGCGCGAGGCGCACCCCGGCCCGTACGGTCGTGCGTGCGAAGCACCCGGAGTGAACGGGCGCGACGCGGCTTCGAGGCAACCCGCTATGCGGGGACGGGAGGGGACTGGCCCGGGATCGCCCCGAGCGGCGCGCCGGCCACGGGAGGCAAGCCGGGCGCGAGGACCACCTCGCCGGCGAGGACCGGCGAAGGGGTGAGGTCGGGCGTCGCGCGCGTCGCCACGTCCGCCGTGCGCGACTGGCAGATCGCGCACGTGTGACCGCCGCTGCCGCTCGCGTCGTCGTGATGGACGTGCGGGACGAACGCGGTGAGCGCGAGGTAGGCGGCGAGGGCGGCTGCGACGAGCGCGCGCATTCGGAGGGGAGGATTGTCGAGACCGGCGGGAGGTGTCAAGCCAATCGCCCGGGTGCCCGCCCGGGTCGGCGCGTCCGTATTCACCCCGCGAGAACCCCTGCCGCCCGGAGCGCCGCGATCTCCCCGTCGTCGAGCCCTGCCTCGCGCAGCACCGCCTCGCCATGCTCGCCGAGCCGCGGCGCCGGTCGTCGCGGCGCCTCCTCGCCCCGGAGCCGCACCGGCGTCGCGATCCCGGGGACCGCCCTGCCCTCCCACGGCGTCGGCACGTCCACGAACGCGCCGCGCGCGGCGAGGTGCGGGTCCGCGCGCGGCTCGTCGCCCTCGAGCACCGGCGCGAGGCACACGTCGTGCTCCGCCGCGAAGGCTACCCACTCGTCGCGCGAACGCGCCGCAAAGATCGCCTCGAGCTCCGCCCGCGGACCGCTCTCCTCGTGCTGCCGCCGAGCGAGCTCGGGCCGGCCGACGGCGTCGCAGAACGCGGCGAAGAACTTGGGCTCGAGCGCGCCGAGCGCCATGAAGCGGTCGTCCTTCGTGCGGTACACGCCGTAGGCGGCGGACCCGCCGGAGAGCGGCTCCCGTCCGCGCACGAGCGGCGTCCCGCGCGCCCACGCCATCGCGAAGGGGAGCGCCATGAGCGCGACCGCGCCCTCCACCATCGACACGTCGACGTGGGCGCCCTCCCCGGTCGTCGCGCGCCGGACGAGCGCCGCGAGCACGCCCGCCACCGCCGGCCAGGCCCCGCCGGCGAGATCCGCCACCTGAACCCCGGGGATGACCGGGCGCTCCGGCTCCCCGGTGAGCCCGAGCAGCCCCGCGAGCGCGCAGTAGTCGAGATCGTGACCGGCGCGCGCGGCATACGGGCCGTCCTGGCCGTAGCCGGTGATCGAGCAGAGGACGATGCGCGGGTTGACGGTGCGGAGCGCGGCATAGCCGAGCCCGATCCGCTCGAGGACGCCAGGGCGGAACGACTCGACCACCACGTCCGCGCGGGCGGCGAGCCGGAGGAACGCCGCCGCGCCCTCGGGACGGCGCACGTCGAGCGCGAGCGAGCGCTTGTTGCGGTTCAGCACGTGGAACGCGCCGGACGCCTCGCCTGCGAGCGGCGGGAGTCCGCGCAGCGCGTCCCCACCCGCCGGGTCCTCGAC
>DATIDF010000213.1:0-7959 GCA_035456445.1 Anaeromyxobacter sp. | reverse complement strand
GATCCCCGCGCGGCGGGCCGCGCCGCGGGCCGGGGCCGCCGGGCGGAGAGGTGCGCCCTGCGCCGCCGGACCGGTCCTCGGCGACGCGCTGCCAGAGCGGCCGGGTGTCGTGCGGCTGCGGCGCGGGCTCGAGCCGCTCCTCCTGCGGCGGCTCGATCTTCTCGCCGGGCTGGGGCGGCTTCACGTGGCCCTTGCGGATCACCACCGGGCCCTGAGATCCAGGCTTCTTCTCCTCGGACATGGCGGGCGTCTTATAGCAGACGCCCCTCGATCCGCGTATGAGTGGCCGGATGCCCGAACGCCGCGTGGCCGTCTTCCTCTCGCACGCCGATCCTGGCGCCCTCCGCCTCGCCGGCTCGTGCGCGCTCGCGGCCGCCGCGATGGGCGACCGGGTGGACGTCTACCTCTTCGGCCCCGCCGTGCCGGCCCTCGTGGCGGCGCACGACTGCGAGCCGGATGAGCCGGGCGCCCTCCTGCACCAGGCCCGCGGCGCTGGCGTCTGCCGCCTCGTTGCCTGCAGCGCCAGCGTCGTGGAAGAGAAGGTCTCGCTCGCGGCCACCGAGCAGGCGCTCGACGCCGTCGTCGGGTGGCCGACGATCGTCGAGTGGAGTCGCGGCGTGGTCGACCGCTTCTTCTTCTGACCCCAAAGTAGCAGCTTCCGGCTGCTCGGGTAGCGGACGGGCGTGGGAACCCTCCAATGCCGAGCAGGACGCCGGAAGAGAGCGCCGCTCCTGCGCGTTCGACTCTTTTGCTTCCCCCTCCGGAGCCTCCATGGTCAGCCTGTCGATCGATCCGCCGCCGTCGTCGCGCCAGCCTCGCTCCTCGCGAGGCGGCCTCGTCGCCATCCTCTTCGGTACCGTCGTCCTCCTGGCGCTCGCCGGCGGCTTCTGGCTCGGGCGCGCCACCGCGCCGGGCGGGAGCCTCTCGGACAGCCCCGAGCCCACCGCGGCCGCTCCCGCTCCGGCTCCCGCTCCGGTCGCCGCGGACGCCCAGCCCCCCGCGCCCGGCGCCGTCGCCGCGGCGCCTCTCCCGGTCGCGGCGACGAGCGTGCCCGCAGCGGCGGCGCCGATCTCGGCGGCCGCCCCCGCTCCGGTCGCGATCCCCGCGGCGCCGACGGCGAAGCGGGTGAACGTCGTCCTCATGGGCGCGCTCGAGGAGTCGATCTCGCGCGCGCTGCCCCTCGAGGATCGTCGCATCGCCGACCAGCTCACGCAGGTCGTGAACCGCCTGCTCGTGTGGGACCTCCAGGTCGCGCGCGACGGCCGCAAGGGCGACCGGCTCGATGTCGTGTACACGCCGTCCGCGCCGGTCGCCCCAGGCCTGCCGCCGAGCGCGGAGCCGGTGGTCGAGGCGGTCCGCTACGTCTCGCAGAAGCTCGGGAAGGCGTTCTCGGTCTACCGGTTCCAGCCCGAGGGCGCGCGCTGGCCGCGGTACTACCGCGAGGACGCGACGGAGCTCGAGGAGCACCTCGTCGACGCTCCCATCGGCGACTACGAGCAGATCACCTCGCTCCTGCGCGACGGCCGCCGGCACAAGGGCGTCGACTACAAGGCGCCGGTCGGCTCGCCGGTGCTCGCGCCGTTCGACGGCGTGGTCCAGCGCCGGAACTGGAACTTCCGCGGGAACGGCAACTGCCTCGACATCCTCGACCCGGCGAGCGGACGCCACGCGATCTTCCTGCACCTCGAGGTCGCGCCGAAGGAGATGACGGTGGGGCGCCGCGTGAAGAAGGGCGAGCAGATCGCGCTGTCCGGGAACAGCGGCCATTCCTTCGCGCCGCACCTGCACTACCAGCTCGAGGACGCGAGCGGACGCGTGCTGGATCCGTTCGACGTCCACAGGACCGAGCGGCGCGCGCTCGCCGCGACCGCGAGGCCCGCGTTCGACGTCCGTCGGGGTGCTCTCGACGCGGCGTTCGGAGGCGCCGCGACCGCCGCCATCGTGCCCGCGGTCCACACCGCGCCGGCGCCGTAGGTCCTCGGCCCGCGTGGCGCGGCTGGCTCCCCCGGCTGACGCAGCGAGCGCAGCCGCAGCCGGATGAGGCTGCGGCGGAGCGAGCCGGGGGTCCGGGGGGCGCGCAGTCTGCGCCCCCCGGCAAGAAGAAGGGCCGCCTCGCGAGAGGCGGCCCTTCGTGTCTCTAGGCGCTGAGCCGACCGGCTAGATCTTCCGGCCGCCCTCCGCCGCCCACTTCTCGAGCATCTCCGTGGTCACGGACTTCGGACGCTCGATCGCGTAGCCGAGGCCGCGGTCCCACGTGATGTTGGCGAGCACGCCGAGCGCGCGGCCGACGCCGAAGAGGACGGTGTAGAAGTCCTCCTCCACGAGGCCGTAGTGCACCTGGATGACGCCCGAGTGCGCGTCCACGTTCGGCCACGGGTTCTTGGTCTTGCCGTGCTCCGTGAGCACGCCCGGCGCCACCTCGTAAATCATGTTCACGAGCTGGAAGAGCGGGTCGTTCGGCAGGTGCTTCTTCGAGAACTCGTTCTGGGCGACGTAGCGCGGGTCGGTCTTGCGGAGCACCGCGTGGCCGTAGCCCGGGATCACCTGGCCCGAGTTGAGCGTGTCCCAGAGGAACTGCTTCAGCTGCTCCTTGGTCGGGACCTGGTTGTTCAGCTTCTTCATCGTGTTCTTGATCCAGCCGAGCACCTCCTGGTTCGCGAGGCCGTGCAGCGGGCCCGCGAGGCCGTTGATGCCGGCCGACAGCGACAGGTACGCGTCGCTGAGCGCCGAAGCCACGAGGTGCGTCGTGTGGGCCGACACGTTCCCCGACTCGTGATCCGAGTGGAGGATGAAGTACATGCGGGCCACGTCGTCGTACGGATCCGCGATGCCCATCATGTGGGCGAAGTTGCCGCCCCAGTCGAGCTTCGGGTTCGCCGGGATGAAGGTGTCGCTCTTGTACTTCATCCGGTAGATGTACGCGGCGATCACGGGCAGCCGCGCGAGGATGTCCATCGAGTCCTCGTACATCGGCTCCCACATGTCGTTCTTCTTCATCGTCCCGGTCGCGTACTTCTTCGCGAACTTCGACTCCCGCTGCATCGCGAGAATCGCGGTCGAGAACATCGACATCGGGTGCGAGTCGCGCGGCATCGCGCGGAGCACGTCGAACACGTACTGGGGAACCGTGGCGCGGGCCTTCCAGTCCTCCACGATCTCCAGCGTCTGATCCATCGTCGGGATCTCGCCGGTGAGCAGGAAGGAGAAGAAGCCTTCGACGAACGGCTGCTCCTTGCCCGGAACCTTGGGCAGCGCCGCGAACGTCTCCGGGATCGTCTTGCCGCGGAAGCGAATGCCTTCCTGCGGATCCAGATACGAGATGTCCGTCACGAGGCAGCGCACGTCGCGCGCGCCGCCGATGGCCTGGCCGATCGTGACCTTGTCGATGACGATGTCGCCCTGCTCCTTGTTCAGCTTCGTGATGCGCGGGCGGAATGCCTCGATCTTCTCCTTCAGCTTCCGCTTGAGCGTCTCAGCCATGTTCGACCCCAGCCATTTGAGAGGTTGATTCTGCAGATATGGAGCGCGGTGAACCGAGGCCGAATCCTACCCACCGCATCTCCGCTCGAGCAAACCGGATCGCGCGTAACTCGTGGAGCCGCCGGGTCTATTTTCAAGTCGTTTTTTGCTGCGCCGAGGCGCGCATGAATGGGCGTCCAGCCGTTCCGGCAGGGCCTCGCCCGTCTCGGTGCGGCTCGGTGTCGCGATCGCAGCGCAAACGCCCCACTCGGCCACCGCGCGACGCGCTCGCGATCGGTCGTCATCCTCGTCGGAGAGGTGGGAGGCGAGCGCACGCGAGAAGAACGCGCGTCCGGATGATCGGGATCAGCGCCGCCCGGCGGCGAGCGCAGCGGCGACCTCGGCGGCCACGTTCCGGGACCCGCGCTGCTCGTCGGGGCCCGCCGCGCCATCGGCCTCGGCCACGACCAGCTCTGGAAGCGCGGCGCTCGCGACGTGCGGCTTCTCGGCGCCAGCTCCCGAGCGGCAGGTCCGGCACCACGGCTGGTTGCGGATGGCGCCGTCCGCCATCCTCCGCAGGCCGAACTGCGCGAGCGGCCGCATCTTGTGGCACTTCAGGCACATGAGGGTGATGAACACCTCGTTGCCGTCTGCATCGTAGACGGAGGAGCGCCGCCGCTTCGGCTTCGCCACGGCCGGCGTAGCGCGCCTCGCGGAGCGGCCGGTCTTCTCGAGCTCGCCCTTCGCGATGGCGGGCGCAACCATGACCTTGACGGCCATCTCTAGAGAACCTCCTGCGGCGGAATAGGCCATCCAGCGACGGCCGGCGCGGACCCTAGCGACCCCCTCTGACAGCGCGTCGCGCGACTGGACCATTGCCGCGGCCAGTGCGAGCATTGCCGGGGGGAAGGGGCGTGCACGAGCAGCACTCGCCGGAGTACCGGACCGTCGCGGTGTTCGGAAGCCTCGCCGACGCGGAGCTCGTCCGCGGGATGCTAGAGGCCGACGGAATCGCCGCCGCGGTGCTGGAAGGGACCGATGCGGCGCTCCTGCCGGGCGCCGGCAGGGCGGTGCGCGTCCTCGTCCCGACCCGTGACATCGCGCGCGCGAGAGAGATCCTCGCGAGCCCCGGCGAAGGCTTCACTGCGAGCGAGGCCGACGAGTTGCTCGAGCTCGCCGCGCCCGCGCCGCAGTCCGCGCGGTCCTGGGCGCTCGGCTGGATCGCGCTCCTGCTCGTGGCCGCGCTCCTCGCCACTGCGTTCGCCCTCTGAGGTACCGTCCTCTGCGCGACTCGGGCACCCGCGGCCCGGGGGGCGCGGCCCCATCGGGAGAGACGCGACCGCCTGCTCGCACACATGGCGTCGCCTCGGGCTCGACCCTAGCTTCCCGCAAGGGTTCGGATGGACGTTGCCAAGGACAGCCCGTTGCTCGACCCGGCGGTAGTCGCGCGCATGAGGCGCGCGTCGCGCGCCGCGGCCGTGCTGGCGGGTTCGATCGGGGTGCTCGCGCTCCTGAGCTACCCGCTCGGGATGCCCTGGCTCCGCTCGCTGGGAATGAGGGGCGTCGAGATCCAGCCGAACACCGGGGCCGCGCTCTTGGCGGCGGCAGCGGGGCTGCTCCTCGCCGGGCTCCCTGCCCGCTGGGCGCGGATCACGTCGCGGCTCATCGGCGCCGCCGTGGCGGCTCTCGGCGCCGCGACTCTCGTCCAGCACCTCGCCGGCGTGAACCTCGGGATCGACAGCATCCTCGTGCCAGGGCTGCCATTGACCGAAGCGGTCGCGAGCCCGGGCCGGCCGGGGCCGCCGGCTTCGCTGAGCTTCGTGCTCACGGGCGCGGTGCTCCTCGGCCTGGACGCGCGCCGCGCCGCCGCGCACGTCGCGCAAGGGCTCGCCGTCGCCGCGATGGCGATTGCGCTGCTCGGCGTGGTCGGGCACGCGTACGGGGTCGCGGCCCTCTACGGCCGGCCGACCATGACGGCGATCGCCTTCCCCACCGCGCTCGCGCTCCTCGCGCTGGAGATCGGGCTGCTCTGCGCGCGCCCGGACCGGGGTTTCGTCGCGAACCTCGCCTCGACCGGCGCGGGGAGCGCACTCGCGCGCCGCCTGCTCGTCTCCGTCCCGCTCCTGCCGCTCTTCCTCGGCGGGATCGTCCTCGGCGTGACGGGCGCAACACGCGAGGGAGCGCTCGCCGTCTCGATCCTGGTGGTCGCCCTCTCGCTCCTGTTCGTCGTGCTCGTCGTCCGCGACGCGGTCGCGATCGATCGGATGGAGGCGGCGAAGCTTCGCGCGCAGGCCGAGCGCGCCGCCTCGCGAGAGGAGCTCGCGCGCGCGCTGCGCCGCGAGCAGGAGGCACGCGCGCACGCGGAGTCGGCGAGCAGGGCGAAGGACGAGTTCCTCGCGACGCTCTCGCACGAGCTGCGCACGCCGCTGAACGCGATCCTCGGCTGGTCCGGCCTCCTGCGCGACGCCGGCGGGGATCCCGAGCGGCTCGCCCGCGGCCTGTCGGTCATCGACAGGAACGGGCGCACCCTCGCGCAGCTCGTGTCGGACCTCCTCGACATGTCCCGGATCGCCGCGGGCAGGATCGAGGTGCAGCACGCGGACGTCGACCTGCTCGCGGCGGTCGACGGCGCGGTCGAGGCCGTCCGCCCCGCGGCACGCGCGAAGGGGGTCGTGATCTCCCGCTCCGCGGGCCCCGAGCTGCCTCGCGTCGTCGGCGATCTGGAGCGGCTTCGCCAGGTCGCCTGGAACCTCGTGTCGAACGCGGTGAAGTTCACGCCGCCGGGCGGCAGCGTCGACGTCCAGATCAGGCGGGAGGGCGGCAGCGCGGTGCTCGAGGTCAGGGATACGGGCATCGGGATGTCCCGCGAGTTCCTCTCGACCGTATTCAACCCGTTCGTGCAGTCGGAGGGGGCGTCGGTGCGTCGACACGGGGGCCTCGGTCTGGGCCTCGCGATCACGAAGCAGCTCGTCGCGCTGCACGGCGGCACGATCCACGCGGACAGCGATGGGCCGGGTCGCGGCTCCACCTTCCGAGTCCTGCTGCCGGAGGTGGCCCGCGCGCCTGCGCTGGCGCCGGTCGCGGTCGCCGCCCGGCCCGACCTGGCCGGCGCCCGCGTGCTCGTGGTCGACGACGAGGCGGACTCGCGCGACGTGCTCCTGCAGCTGCTCGCCTCGTGGGGCGCGCGCACCGCCGGCGCGGCGTCGGTGCGCGAGGCGCTCGACGCCGTCGCGCGCGAGCGGCCGGACCTCATCGTCTCGGACATCGCGATGCCGGGCGAGGACGGGTTCACGTTCGTGCGCGAGCTGCGGCGGATCGAGGCGAGCCACGGCGAGCGCCGCGTCCCGGTCGCAGCGCTCACCGCGTTCGCGCGCCCCGAGGATCGCCAGCGCGCGCTCGCAGCGGGCTTCGACGCGCACCTCGCGAAGCCGGTGGATCCGACGACGCTCCATGCGACGATCGCCGGGCTCCTGCGCGACGGCGGTGAGCCTGGCGCTCAGCACGCTCCGCAGGACGGATCGGCGGAGCCGGCCCGTCCTACGCCACCGCGTCAGGGCGGTGAGGACACCCTGGCTGCGGGCTAATTGCAGGTCACTCAGGCGCTGGGCCTCAGACGTCAGGCTTCAGGTCTCAGGGAAGCGCGGGGTCTTTCCTGAGGTCCGAGGTCCGAGGCCGCCGCCGACTACAGCCGCGCCCCGACGTACACCGCGACCTGCAGGACGCCGGCGAAGGCGACGAGCGCCGCTGCGGAGATCGCGCCCTTCGCCGTGGCGCGCAGCCAGCCGACGAGCCCCGGCAGCGCGAGCGCGAGGCCGAGGATGAGCCCGAGCGGCAGCCCGCTCACGGAGATGTGCAGGTAGCCGAAGGCGACGGCGGTCTCGACGGCGGCGGCGACGAGGGCGATCACCGGCAGTACGCGCTGCTGCGACGAGGCGACGAGCAGCACCGAGGCGGCGAGCGCCGAGATGGCGAGGGCGACGTGGAGCGTCATGCTCCGCTGCTTCTACGCCGAGCCTCGGCGAAGGGGCAAGAAAGCGGGCGCGCCGCGGCGCGGCGCGCACATGAACGCATGAGCCGCCGGACGGGTGATGGGCGGCCCGCGGAGCCGGTCCATCGGGCTCGGGGCTCGGGCGCGTTCACGGGCTCTGGCCCACCGACGCTGCGCTCAGGCGCGCGCGAGGATCTGGCGGAGCACGTACTGCATGATGCCGCCGTGCCGGTAGTACTCGGCCTCGATCGGCGTATCGATCCGGACGATCACCTCGACCTCGTCCCTGCGGCCGTCCTTGCGGTGCACGACGAGCCTCGCCCGCTGCCGCGCGGTGAGCTTCCCTGCGACGCCGAGGAGGTCGTAGGTCTCGCTCCCGTCGAGCCCGAGCGACTGTGCCGAGACGCCCTCCGGGAACTGGCACGGGAGGACCCCCATGCCGACGAGGTTCGAGCGGTGGATCCGCTCGAAGGAGCGCGCCACCACGAACCGCACGCCGAGGAGCGCGGTTC
>DATIDF010000212.1:0-25874 GCA_035456445.1 Anaeromyxobacter sp. | reverse complement strand
GAGGCGGCCCGACGCGGAACGACCCGGCGCACGCCCGGAAAGGGGGCGCGCCGGGTCGCCGGACGTAGCGGCGTGAAGATCGCTAGGCGATGCTCTTCAGCATCTTGTCGAAGCGGCCCGCGTGCGACTTCTCGGCCTTCGCGAGCGTCTCGAACCAGTCCGCCACCTCGGCGAAGCCCTCGTCGCGCGCGGCCTTCGCGAACCCCGGGTACATGTCCGTGTACTCGTGCGTCTCGCCGGCGATCGCGGCCTTGAGGTTCGTCGCCGTATCGCCCATGGGCAGGCCGGTGGCGGGATCGCCGACCACCTTCAGGAAGTCGAGGTGGCCGTGTGCGTGGCCCGTCTCGCCCTCGGCGGTCTCGCGGAAGTTCATCGCGACCTCGGGGTAGCCCTCCACGTCCGCGATCTTCGCGAAGTAGAGGTACCGGCGGTTCGCCTGCGACTCGCCCGCGAACGCGGCCTTGAGGTTCTGCTCGGTCTTGCTGCCCTTCAGGTTCGCCATGGTGTCTCTCCTCGTGCCGGAAAGTGGGGAGGCTGAAAGAAACGCCCCGCCGGATGCTTCGAGGGCGGGGCGCACGCGTGCGCAGAACGTATCCGGACCGCGCGGGATTGCATCGCCCCCGGTGGGTGGCCAGCGTGATCGCCAAAGGGGAGGTTCGTCATGTCGGAGCGCAAGGATCCGATGCGGGAGCGCGAGCTGTCGCGCCGTCGCGAGAACGAGCAGAAGGACCTCGAGGTGGAGAGCCGCCACGGAGAGCGTCCGCTGGAGGGGATGTCGTCGGACGGCTCGGGGACGACCTGGACCCAGGAGCAGGACGAGCGCGAGGCCCCTCGCGTCCACGGCCACGACGAGGAGCGATCGCAGCGCGCGTCGCGCCAGCAGATCCCGGAGCACCCCGGCGATCCGCTGCCGGAGGGCTAGCGACAGTCACCTTGGGTGAACTGGAGGCCCGTCGCCGTGGGCGCGGCGGGTGGCCCCGCCGGCGCCGAGCGCAACTAGCAGCGCCGCTACGGCGAGCGCCGTGGGGCTCAGCGCGGCGGGCGCGACGAGGCCCAGGCCGATCCCCCCGGCGAGCGCGAGCGCGAGCCGCGCGGGGGCGCGCCGCTCCACCGGTGCGGGGAGCCGCCAGGCGGCGAGGGCGGCGAGCGCGGCGCCAGCCGCGGAGGGTGCGAGCGCACGCACGTCGCCGAGTGCGCCGGCCCGCGGCGCGAGCACGACGAGCGCGACCGCCACGCTCGCAACGGCGACCGCGAGCACGGCGCCGGCCGCCGAGTCCTTCGCGAAGCGTGCGCGCGGATCCGGCCCCGGCAAGATGACGTCGACGATCGTCTCGAGCGCGGAGTTGAGCGCCTCGGCGGCGACCACCGCGCCTGCGCAGGCGAGCACGAGGGCGCGCTCCGCCGGAGGGAGATCGAGCACCGCGGCGCCGCACGCGGCGACGACGCCGAGCCCGAGGTGGATGCGGAGGTTCCGCTCGCGGAGGGCGGCGTCGGCGAGGCCCGCGCCGGCGCAAGCGAAGGCGCGCGCGAGCGCGGCGGGGGCGCGCGGGACCGGCCGGGGCGAGTGCGGAGGAGGACCCATCGCCGGCCATGCTGCCACGCCGGCGGCCCCACGGGTCAGATGTTCTGCGAGAGGATGAGGTGCACGTACTGCGCGCGCTCGAACGCGCCCGGGTCGCTCACCTCGCGCTGCGAGAGCGTCCCGCGCAGCTCGTCCAGGGTCGAGACGCCGCGGCGATCCATCCAGTCCTCGATGCCGGCGAGCACCTTCCCGAGGTGCGGGATGCCGTTCCTCATGAGCGCCGAGGCGAGCTGCACGACCTGCGCGCCGGCGAGGATCTGCTTCAGCGCTCCCGGCGCGTCGTAGATTCCGGTGGTCGCGGCGAGGTGGGCGCGCACCCGCCCG
The DNA here is from genome assembly GCA_035456445.1 of Anaeromyxobacter sp. GTDB lineage: Bacteria > Myxococcota > Myxococcia > Myxococcales > Anaeromyxobacteraceae > Anaeromyxobacter. The sequence goes on along the minus strand of DATIDF010000212.1, from coordinate 23,968 downwards.
TGGAGGAGCGCCATCCAGCGGAGCGGGAGGAGCGCCTCCGCCGGGGCGGAAGGCGTCATGGTGGGCTGGGCGGACATGCGCTCGAGCGAGATGTCCGGCTGCAGGAAGCGGTTGAAGAGGACGATCCCGTTCACGCCGAGCCCGTCGAGCCGCGCGACGAAGTTCGCGAGCGAGGAGAAGAACGGCGAGAGCTTGACGGCGATGGGGATGTGCACCGCCTGCCGCACGGCCGCGACGATGTCGAGATAGCGCGCCTCGACCTCCGCGCCGGACACCTCCGGGTCCGCCTCCACCGCGTAGAGGTTCACCTCGAGCGCGTCCGCCCCCGCCTGCTCGATGTCGCGGGCGTACTCCGTCCAGCTGCCCGGCGCCGCGCAGTTGAGGCTCGCGATGACCGGGATCGCGAGCGCCCGCTTCGCGCGCTCCACGAGCGAGAGGTAGTCGTGCGGCCCGACCCGCTGCGGCGGGAAGTACGTGCGCGCCTCCGGGTTCGACTCCGCGCCCCGGAGCAGCTCCTCCTCGAGCGCGCTCGTCGCCGCCTCGAGCTGCTCCTCGAACAGCGAGCGCAGCACGACCGCGCCCGCCCCGTGGCCCTCGGCCATCTCGAGGTTCTCGAGGCGGTTCGAGAGCGCGCAGCTCGCGAGCACGAGCGGGCTGGGCAGCGCGAGACCCATGTACTCGGTGACGAGCTCCGCCATGAAGATCTCCGGGTAGATCGCGAGGCGCCGCGCGGGCGCCCTTACCGGCGGTCTTTATCGAGCACACCCGGCCGGCGCCAGTGAACCCGGAGCGGCGAAGTTATCCACGAGTTCGTCCACGACGAGGACGTCACCGGGAGAGACGCACATGGGCCGCCCCTGGGTACTGGAGCATGCGCAGCACGTGCCGCGCAGCCGCGACGACGTGTTCGCGTTCTTCGCCGACCCGCACAACCTCGAAGCCATCACCCCCGGGTTCCTGCGCTTCCGCATCGTCACGCCGGGCCGGATCGCCATGGCGCCCGGGGCGCTCATCGACTACCGGCTCTCGCTCTTCGGCGTGCCGTTCGCGTGGCGCACGCGGATCGAGGAGTACGTGCCCGGAGAGCGGTTCGTGGACGTACAGCTCTCCGGCCCCTACCGCCGCTGGCGCCACCTGCACACCTTCGAGGACGCGCCCGGCGGGACCGTGGTCGGCGATCGCGTGGAGTACGAGCTCCCCCTCGGTCCTCTCGGCGCCATCGCCCACGCGCTCGTCGTGCGCCGCTCGCTCGTGCGGATCTTCGCGCACCGGGAGCGGCGGATCGCGGCGCTCCTCGCGCCGGGACCCGCTACGCCACCGGCGGCCGTACGGTGAGGACCGGGCAGTGCGCCTTGCGCACGACGCGCTCCGCGATGGAGCCCATGAGCGCGTGCTCGAGCCCGGTGCGCCCGTGGGTGCCCAGGACGAGCAGGTCCATCCCGCGCTCGCGGGCGAACGCGACGATCTCCGCGGCGGGGTCGCCGGCTTCCTTCGCGGTCTCGACCCGCGGCGCGCCGAGCCCCTCGGCCTGCGTGCGCCACTCGTCGAGATGGCGCTGCGCGCCGTCGGCGAGGTCCTGCAGCATCTTCGGGCTCGCCACCACCGAGCCGTCGGGGAACGTGTAGCCGGGGACGGGATAGGCGTGCAGGAGCCACAGGTCCGCGCCGGTCCGGCGCGCGAGATCGGCGGCCACCTCCATCGCCGCCCGCGAGGCGTCGGAGAAATCGATCGGGCAGCAGATCCGCTTCCAGTCGGCGGTCGGCATCGGCGTGCTCCTCTTCGGCGAAGTGTAAGCCGCGCGAGGACCCCTGGCGTAGGATGCGCCCCGCGTGACCACCCCCTCCCCTCGCGACGAGCGCTCCACCGGGCTCGCCTACGCGCTCGCCGCGTACCTCTCCTGGGGCCTGTTGCCCGTCTACTTCAAGGCGCTGAAGCACGTCCCCGCGCCCGAGATCCTCGCCCACCGCGTCGTCTGGTCCCTCGCGTTGCTCGCCGCGCTGCTCGCGGTCCGCGGCGGGCGTGGGGCGTTCACGACCCCGTTCCGCGGCGGGCGATGGGCAATCCTCGTCCTCACGACCGCGCTCATCTCGTCGAACTGGCTCATCTACATCTGGGCGGTGAACAGCGGGCGCGTCGTCGAGGCGAGCCTCGGGTACTTCATGAACCCGCTCGTGAACGTGCTCCTCGGCGTCGCGTTCCTGGGCGAGACGCTGTCGGGCAGGCAGCGGGCGGCCATCGCGCTCGCCGCCGCCGGTGTCGCCGTCCTCGTCCTGCGAGCGGGCGCGTTCCCTTGGGTGTCGCTGCTGCTCGCGGCGTCGTTCGGCCTGTACGGGCTCGTGCGCAAGCGCGCGGCCATCGACGCGATCGGCGGCCTCTTCGCGGAGACCGCCCTCCTCGCGCCGGCCGCGGTCGGCTTCCTCGGCCTCCGGGCCGCGAGCGGCGCGGGCGCGTTCGGGAGCGCGCCCGGCACGAGCGCGCTCCTCGCCGCGGCCGGCGTCATCACCGCGCTGCCGCTCGTCTGGTTCACGCTCGCCGTGCACCGGCTGCGGCTCTCGACCATGGGGCTCGTGCAGTACATCGCGCCGACCGGCCAGTTCCTGCTCGGCGTGGCGCTCTACCGCGAGCCGTTCACCCGCGCGCACGCGGCTGCGTTCGGGCTCATCTGGGCGTCGCTCGCGCTCTACACGTGGGACGCGCTGGCGCGGGTCCGCGTGATCGAGCGGTGACCATGGCTGCGAGGCCGTGAAACAATCCCGGTACCTGCTGCGACGCCCCGGGATTCTTCCACGACCCCTGACCCTCCGTGAATTCGGAATTATTCGGGGCGCGTGGTGTTACGCATCGCGTCGCCGCCCTGCGGTCCAACCGGAGACGCCACCGAGCATGCGCAGCCCGTCCACCACCCCGGTCCCCCGCTCTCCGCCCGAGCGGCCGAGCCCATTCCCGATCGTCGGAGCGAGTCCCGGCCCACAGCCTGGCTGGACGAACCCGCACCGCGTACTGCCGCGCGTGCGCTGGGCCGTACAGCTCGCCTACCTGGGCTTCCTGTCCCTCGTGGGCCTCGAGTTCGCGCGCTTCGTCTCACAGGTGACGGGCGGGGGGGCGATCGTCGCGTCGCGTCCACCCGCGGTGGAGAGCTTCCTGCCCATCTCCGCCCTCGTGGGCCTGAAGCGCTTCTTGCTCACGCGGTACTGGGACGCGATCCACCCCGCCGGCCTCACGATCCTCCTCGCCGCCATCGCGACCGCCTTCCTCGCGCGCAAGGCGTTCTGCTCCTGGGTTTGCCCGGTCGGGACGATCTCGCGCGCGCTCGAGTGGATCGGCCGGCGCACGCTCTGGCGCCGCCGCTGGCCGGCGGTACCCCGGTGGCTGGATCTGCCGCTCTCGTCGCTCAAGTACCTGCTGCTCGGGTTCTTCGCGTGGCAGGTCGGGCTGATGCCGCTCGAGGCGATCGAAGGGTTCCTGCACTCCCCGTACAACGCCGCCGCCGACGCGAAGATGCTCCTCTTCTTCCTGCACCCCTCGCCGACCTCCCTCGCGGTGATCGTCGGGCTCGTCGCGCTGTCGCTCCTGGTGAAGCACCTCTGGTGCCGGTACCTGTGTCCCTACGGCGCGCTGCTCGGCGTCGCGAGCCTGCTCTCGCCGCTCTCGGTCCGCCGCGATCCCGACGTCTGCAACGACTGCCGAGCCTGCACGCGCGCGTGCCCTGCGGAGATCCCCGTGCACGCACGGCTCCGGGTACTCTCGTCGGAGTGCACGGGCTGCATGTCGTGCGTCGCGGCGTGTACGGTCCCCGACTGCCTCGGTGTGACGCGCATGGGGGCCCGGGCGTTCTCGCCGTGGATCGTCCCGGCGGCGGCGCTCTCGACGATGCTCGCGTTCTGGGGAATCGCCCGCGCGACGGGGTTCTGGGAGACGAGCCTGCCCGCCGAGGCGTTCCGAATCGCCTACCGGCTCATGGGCATCGGGTGACCGCCTGCGGCGTACGGGCGGGGCGCGCGAGGAAGAGCGCCCGCGCCTGCGCCGCGTAGCTGGCGCGCGGGCCGAGCAGCACCGCTGCGGGGTGCGGGGGAGAGAGCAGCCCCTCGCGCTCGAGCACGCGGACCGTGGACAGCGCCTCGCGGAGATCGTCGGTGCCGTCCACCTCGAACCGGACGAGCACGTCGAGCTCCTCGCGCGCCTCCCGCACGCTGCGCAGGATGCGCGCGAAGCGCTGGTGGTCGAGCGCGCCGCCCGCGCCGCGCCTGCCGACCGGGATCGGGATCTGCAGCGTCGACACGCCCGCGCGCGACAGGCGCCGCGCGCCGAAGCCGTCGAGCAGCGTCGCGTTCGTGATCACGGTCGCGTCGTAGCCGCAGCCAGCCCGCGCGCAGGCGTCGCGGACCCGAGTCGAGGCGGTCACCACCGCGTCGGCGTCGAGCAGCGGCTCGCCCCCGAACATGACGACCGATGTCGCCGCCGCCGCGGTCTCCGCGACGAGCCCGGCGAGCCGCTCCGCGACCGCGAGCGCGGCGGCGCGGTTCGGCCGGCCGCGCTGGCGCCCCCGCGCGCATTCGCCGCAGGTGAGGTTGCAGGGGAACCCGAGATCGAAGAGCGCCTTCAGCCGAGGGCCGGCGAGCCCCTCCGTCGGGACGAGATCGTAGGCGAGGACCGCCATCGTGGCGGAACCTGGACACGCGGCGCGCGGGCGGCCTCGGCCGATGTTACGCTGAGCGAAGTCCTTCGGGGTAGGCTACGGGAACCGGCCCGACAGGATCGCGACCCGCACGTCGCGGCCGAGCACCGGCAACCAGGTCGCCGCGCTCTCCACCGCCGATCGGATCGCGTCGGCCCATGCCGAGACCGGGCGCGCGGGCTGGGCGGGTAGTCGCACGACGCGCAGCCCGGGCAGCTGACGCCGGACGAGATCGAGCTCGCGCGCGCCGAGCGCACCCGCTGGCGGCCTCGTCCCTACCTCCCATGCCGCGGGTGCGAGCGGCTCCACGAACGCGAACGGGGCGTCTGGCCGGACCCAGGCGCGCAGGCGGAAGAGGAGCGCCTCGACGTCCGCCGCACGCGACAGGAGCCCCTCCGCGACGACCGCGTCGAACGACCACGTCGGCAGGTCGATCGAGCGCCACGCGTCGGGTCGCGCGAGCGCGCCTGCGCCGAACGAGATGGGCGTCACGCGTGCGCCGTCCCGCTCGAGCGCGGCGGCGAGCACGCCGGCCTCTTCGGCAGCGACGAGCACCTCCGCGCCGTGCACGGCGCCGAGCGCGGCCCGCGCGAGCTCATTTGCGGTCGGAGGGAGCGCAGAGGAGTGGCGCTCCAGAGGCGGAGCCGGGGTGAGCATGGCCATTTGCGGGTGTGGCCGCCGATTCGTTCAGCGCCTTTTCGCGCGCGCCGACCACCGAGGGAACCATTCGTCCCCCGGTCGCGGGGAGCAAGGGCCCCAGCAGAGGGGGTCCGATGGCGGGCTCGCCCGCCCGCGCGACCCCCCCTCGCGGCCCGGGATGGCGGTCGCCGCAGCGCGGCGCTCGCGGTTAGGATCGCGGCCAGGCCCACCTGTGGAGGAGGTTGCCGTGATCCCGGAGCCCATCGACCGGTATCTCAAGGAGCACCAGCTCGTCTACGAGCACACGTCTCATGTCCGCGCCGTCCCCGCGCAGCGGCTCGCGGCGGCGGAGCACGTCTCCGGCGAGCGAATCGCGAAGCCGGTCGTCGTCGACCTCGACGGGCGCCTCGCCCTCGCCGTCGTCTCCGCCACGCAGCGCGTGGATCTCGAGGCCCTGCGACGCGCCACCGGCGCCGGCCGCGCGGCGCTCGCGCCGGAGACCGCGTTCTCCGGAAGGTTCTCGCCGTGCGAGATCGGGGCGGAACCCCCTCTCGGCCTCTTCGGCATTCCAATCTACGTGGACGACGCGCTCGCGCACGAGCCGTGGATCGTCTTCCGCGGCGGCACGCACGAGGACGCGATCCGGCTCGACACGGCGTCGTGGCTCCGCACCGAGCACGTGGTGCCGGTGGAGCGGCTGGGTCTACACCCGTTCTAGAACGGAGCGGCGGTTGCGGTGGCGGTCGCCGCGAGCTCGGCGAGCGTGACGATGAGTCGTCGTCCGGCGCGCCGGACCGCGACCTCGAGATCGACCCCGCCCGCGACTACCCTTTCAGCGCCTCAGGATCCGCACGTAGACGAGCGCCCCGCGCGCAGCGCCGGTGGCGGCGCGCTGCACCTCGGCGAGCGATACCGCACCGTGGCCGTCGGTGCGCAGCGCGAGCATGGCGCTCGCGAGCCGGCCCGCGGCGGACGCGACGAACAGGAGCTCGAGGCCGTACCCGCCGGCGCAGCCGAGGGTCGCGACCTCGGGCGGCAGCGCCGCGGCGGCGACGCCTCCCGCGGCGGCCGCCACCGCGTACGCCACGCCCCCCGCCATCGAGAACGCGGCGAGCTGGAACGGCCGGTCGCGGCGGGCGCCGATCTCGAGCGGCAGCGCGAACGTCGCGAGCGCGTGCCCGCCCCACGCGATCCCGCCGATGGCGGCGTCGACGGCGATGGGCCACAGCAGGACCGGCGACGTCGCGAGCCACAGGAGCGGGAGGCCGGCGGCCGCGAAGGAGCAGGCGGCGAGCACCGGGCGGGCCCCGGCGCGATCGAGCACGCGGCCCCACAGCGGCGCCGACAGGACGCGCGCGGCCGCGGCGACGGCGGCGTGCGCCGCCACCAGCGTGAAGCCGGCGCGGAGGTTGTGGAGGAGGTGGAAGGTGAAGTACCCGCCCGCGAGGCCGACGGACGCGTTCCACGCCACCTGGTAGACGAGCACTGCACGCGCGTCGGGGTCGCGGAGCGGCCGGACGACATCCTCGAGCGACGGCGGCGCCGGGGCGGGCGCGGGCGGCTCGTGCTGGCGCAGCATGAGCGCGGTGGCGATCGCGCCGAACAGGGACGCGGCGAGCGCGAGCCCGCCGAGCGCGAGCGACGCCGTGCGGCCGTCCCCGGCGGCGTCGAGCAGCCGCGCCACGCCGAGCCCCGCGAGCGTCCCCCCGGCGGTGCACAGCGCGGTGCGCCGCCCGAAATAACGACCGCGGAGCCGCGCGGGGACGAGCTCTCCCATCCACGCGCTCCACGCGTTGTTGCCGACGACGGCGAGCGCCGCGGAGAGCGCAGCGACCGCGACGAGGACCGCGCGGGCAGCCGGCGCGGACAGGGGCAGGAGCGGCAGCGCGGCGAGCGGCAGGAGGGCCTGGCGCGACAGCGCCACCGCCGTCACGGCCACGCGACGGCGCCCGAACGTGGCGGTGGTCCACGCGGCGGGGAGCTGCACCGCCTGGGCGAGCTGTGGGAGAGCCGCGATGAAGCCCACCTCGAGCGGCGCGGCGCCGAGGTGGAGCGCCCACCCGGTGAGCACGGTCGGGCCGGCGGTCGCCGCGACGAGCTCCGCGAACACACCCTCGGCCGCGGCGGCGCGGAGCGAGGCGCGGACGCGGCTCGTCGGACCGGCGGCCCGGCCGCCGCCGAGCGGAGGCGGGGCGCCGCGCAGGAGGCCGAGGGCCGGCGCGGAGGCAGCAAGGAAGAGCCCCCGCAAGAGCGCGGCAGGCAGGCGGACGATGGAGTGCATGTCGCGGCGGCGCTCCCCTCCCCGCGCGCGTCAGCCATCACTGTGACACGCGTGGGACGCCCCGTCCAGGTACCGCGCATCGGAGGGTCGGGAGCGGTCGCTCAGTTCCCGGACAGCGGGAGCTCCACGATGAAGGTCGAGCCCTCGCCCGGCGCGCTCGTCACCTCGATGCGGCCCCCGTGGCCGGCCACGATCTGGTGGACGATCCACAGGCCCAGCCCGAGACCGGCGTAGTGGCGCCCCGACACCGCGCGCTCGAACCGGCCGAAGATCCGCGCCTGATCGGCTGGGTCGATGCCGATCCCGCGGTCCTCGACCCTGAGCCGCGCGACGCCGTTCGCGGCGGTGAGCGCGACGTGGACGGGCCGGCCGTGGCCGTACTTGAGCGCGTTGGAGACGAGGTTCGACAGCACCTGGTCGATGCGCGAGGCGTCCAACGCGCTGCGGACCGGGCCGGGGGCGTCGCAGGTCAGCGCACAGCCGGCGTCGCTCGCCTCCTCGGCGTAACGGGCCACGGCCTCGCGCACGAGGGCGGCGAGGTCCACGTCCTCGCGCGCGAGCGAGAGGCGTCCCGAGGTGATGCGCGAGACGTCGAGCAGGGCGTCCGCCAGCCGGACGAGCCGGTCGGCCTGACGCTCGATCATCCTGAGCCGAGGCTCCGGAGACTTCGAGGCGCCCGCGTGGTGGTCGCGCAGGAGGAGCTGCACGCCGAGGCGCAGCGTGCCGAGCGGCCCGCGCAGCTCGTGGGACGCGACCTGGAGGAACTCCTCGCGTGCGCGGGCGGCGGCCTGCGCGTCCTCGAGCAGCCGCGCGTGCGCGACCGCGAGGGCTGCGCGCCGCGCGACGTCCGCGACGAGGACGCGATCTCCCGTCCCGTAGCGCCGGGCCGGATCGGCGCTCGCCACGGCGAGGACGCCCAGCGCGCGCCCGCCCACGACGAGCGGGGCGATCAGCGCAGCGCGGGGGAAAGCGCCCTCCGCGGCCTCCGCGAAGTCCTCGATGCACTCCGATCGCGCGGGCTCGGCGATCGCGAGGAGCCGCTCGAGCGGAAGTGCGCGCACGCGCGCCTCGACCGGTGCTCCCACCGCATCGGGGCCGGCCCGCGCGGCGAGAACGAGCCCCTCGTCGCGCACGGCGAGCACACCCGCCCAGTCGCCGAGCGCCGGGACCGCGAGACCCACGACGCCCGCGAGCATCTCGCCCTCCTCGATCTTCGCCGCGAGGTGCGCCGAGACCTCGTCGAGGAACGCGAGCCGGCGCTGCGCCGCGACTGCCTCGGCGCGAGCGAGCCGCTCCGCGACGAAGAGGCGGGCTCGGTCGAGCGCCTGTGCGCAGTGGAACGCGAGCGAGACCGCGAGCGAGCGCTCCGGCTCGGGGAACGCGCGCGGCGCGTCGTAGCCCACGAGGAGCACGCCGAGCGGGAGCCCCTGGGAGGGCAGCGGCAGCGCGGCGAGCGCCTCGCCCGCGAGTCCGTCGAGCCCGGGATAGCGTGCCGCGACCGAGGCGCGGTCGGGGAGGAACACCGGCGCGCCCGAGTGGAACGCGTCGCGCACCGGGCCATGGCCGGCGAGCCTCGCGGCCGCGCTCGCGAGCGCGTCCGCAGCGTCCCTGGACGGCAGGACGTCCATGCCGCCCCCGGCGCCCGGCACGAGGAGCAGACCGCGGGCCCCCCCGAGCGCGGCGAGGCCGCGGCCGAGCGTGACCTCCGCCACCTCGTCCGGCGTCCGCGCGCTCGACAGCGCCGCCGTGACCGCCTGCAGGCGGGCGAGTCGCGCGGCGGTCTCCTCGGCGTCCTTGCGCGCGGACCGCTCCGCTTCCCACGAGGGAACGGTGCCGCCCGCGCGCTGAGGCGCGCTGACATCATCTCGCGAGTCCAACCTGTCCCCCCGGACACGGACTGCGTGTTGGTGTCGCCATTAACCCAGAACGGGTGGGTCGATTCAAGGGATGGGCGGGTCGCACGAGCAGGGGACGCGGTGCCTCGCCCGTGGCAATCGGCCAGGGTTCGGGGTGAAATGAGCCATGTCCGCACGACCGCAGAAGAGCGCCCAACTGCAGGTGAACGGCAAGAAGACGCTGGGCCCGGTCTTGGAGTTCATGCGAGCGCTGTGGGCGCTCGACCACGCGCTCCAGTCCGCATCGAAGCGGATGGAGTCGCGGCTCCGCATCACCGCCCCCCAGCGGCTCGTGGTCCGGATCGTGGGGCGATACCCCGGCACCTCGGCGGGCGAGCTGTCCGACATCCTGCACCTCCACCCGAGCACGCTCACCGGCATCCTCCGGCGCCTCGGCGAGCACGGGCTCGTCGAGCGCCAGCCTGACCCCGCGGACGCGCGGCGCGCGCTCCTGTTCCTCACGGCCAAGGGGCGCTCCGTCGACGCGATGCGCAGCGGGACGGTCGAGGCCGCCGTGCGCCGCGCGCTCGGCCGCGTGCGCCCGGTGGCGGTGCAGCACGCGCGCGAGGTCGCCGAGGCGCTCGCGAGCGAGCTCGCGCGCATCGATTGAAGCAGGGTGGGAGCGGCCGCGTGGGGGCGGCTGCTCGCCTGGCGGCGCGCCGGTCCCGTTGGTAGATTCACGCGCGTGCGAATCCTCCTCTCGAACGACGACGGCATCCATGCGCCGGGCCTGAAGGCGCTCGCGGCCGCCTTCGAGGACGACGAGGTCTGGGTGGTGGCGCCCGACCGTGAGCAGTCGGCCTCCTCGCACTCCATCTCGCTCCACCGGCCGCTCCGGCTGTTCGAGATGGGGCCGCGCTGGTTCGCAGTCGACGGTACCCCCACCGACGCCGTGTACATGGGGCTGAACCTCGTCATGCGCGGCGCGCGGCCGGACATCGTCCTCTCCGGCATCAACCACGGCCCGAACCTCGGCAACGACGTCACGTACTCCGGCACGGTCGCGGCGGCGATGGAGGGCGCGCTCCTCGGGGTCCACGCGCTCGCGGTGTCGCTCGCGTCGCCGCCGCCGCATGCCTTCGAGGACGCCGCGCGGTTCGCCGCGGCGCTCGCGCGCCGCGTGGTCGCTAATCCGCCGCCGGCGCCGCTCCTCCTCAACGTGAACGTCCCGCGCGGCCCGGTGCGTGGGTTCCGCTTCGTCCGGCTCGGCCGCCGCACGTACGGAAACGAGGTCGTCGAGAAGACCGACCCACGCGGCCGCAAGTACTACTGGATCGGCGGCGAGGGGGGCCCGACGAACGAGGACATCCCGGGAACGGATTGCAACTGCGTGCTGAACGATGGGCTCGTGGCGGTGACGCCGCTCCACCTCGATTCCTCGCACGACGCCGTGCTGAAGGAGCTGCGCAGCTGGACGTTGCCCGGGTACACGAAGGAGCCGGAGTTTTGACCAGCGCCGGGCGCGCCGCCCTCGGCGCGGTGGCTCGGGCGACGCTCGTCCTCGCCGCCGTCGCGATCGCCCTCGCCGCCTGTGCACCCCCGCCCTCTCTCGCTTCGCGCAGCCCGGCCGCGCCCGCAGCTCCGACCTCGGCCACCCGTGCGCTTCCAGTGCCGCTCGAGGGGACGCCGCACCACGAGGAGCCCGGCCACGCCGGCGTCGTGCACGTCGTCCGCCGCGGCGAGACCGTCTACCGGATCGCGCGGAGCTACGGAGTCGACGCGGCGGATCTCATGGAGACGAACGGGATCTCCGATCCGAGCGCCGTCGCGGCTGGGACCGAGCTGTTCGTCGCCGGCGCGAGCCGGGTGGTCGACGTCCCGCCCTCGGACGGGGCCGCCGTCGCCCCGGGGCGCGCGGCCGAGCCGCTCGGCCCCGCGCCGGGGACATCGAGGGGGGAGCCGCCGCCGGCGCCGACCCCCCGCCCCGCGACGCCGCCCGGCCCGGGAGACGGCGTCGCGCCGCTCGCGTGGCCGCTGAAGGGCGTCCTCTACGGCCGGTACGGCGTGCGCGCCGGGCAGCGGCACGACGGGATCGACATCGCAGCGCCCGAGGGCGCGCCGGTCGGCGCGGCCGCCGACGGCGTCGTCATCTTCGCCGGCGATCAGGCCGGCTACGGCGCCCTCGTCATCCTGAAGCACGCGAACGACCTCGTGACGCTCTACGCTCACAACTCGCGCGTGCTCGTGAAGGACGGCCAGCGGGTCTCGCGCGGCGATCCGATCGCGCGGGTCGGTCAGACCGGGCGGACGACCGGGCCCCACCTCCACTTCGAGGTTCGCCAGGGCACGCGCCCGCGCAACCCGCTCCTGTTCCTGCCCTAGAGGCCGTGACAATCCCCTCCCGTCGCCGCGGCGAGCGATCCGCGTGGCTCGGTCCGGGAATCGATTCACGCGCCGCCGCGCCGCCGCGCCCGGCGCCCGCCGTCCTCGGCCGTGGTAATGTCGGCCGCCATGGAAGCCGTCCGCGCCCGAATCCGAGACGTCCCCGACTTCCCGCAGAAGGGGATCGTCTTCAAGGACATCACCCCCGTCCTCGCCGATCCCTCGACGTTCCGCGAGGTCATCGACGCGTTCGTCGCGCGCTGGAAGGACGAGCGGATCTCCAAGGTCGTCGGCATCGAGTCGCGCGGATTCCTGTTCGCGGCGCCGCTCGCGTACGCGCTGGGTGCAGGGCTCACCATCGCGCGCAAGCCGGGCAAGCTCCCGTGGGCGACGATTCGCGAGGTCTACGCGCTCGAGTACGGCGAGAACGTGCTCGAGCTGCACATCGACGCGGTCAAGGCGGGCGAGCGCGTCCTCGTCGTGGACGACGTGCTCGCGACGGGTGGCACCGCGGACGCCGTCGGCCGGCTCGTCGCCCGGCAGGGCGCGCAGCTCGTCGCGTACTCCTTCCTCGTCGAGCTCGGCTTCCTCGGCGGCGCGAAGCGGCTCGGCCGCGATCGCGTCCACGCGCTCCTCTCGTACTGACTCGGCGCGCTCGTCCAGGCCCGACGCCCGACGCCTGGAGTCTGACGCCTAGTCCAAGGTGCTCGGGCCCGCGGTCCGGATTACATCCCGTCCGTGAATTCGCCCGCACGGACGCTCAAGTTCCTCGGGACGGCCGGCGCGCGGTTCGTCGTCTCGACGCAGCTCCGCCACTCCGGCGGCCTCGTCTGGACGCTCGACGGCGCGACGATCTGGGTCGATCCCGGACCGGGCGCGCTCGTGCGAGCACTCGCGTCCCGGCCCCGCGTCGATCCGGCAAAGGTAGACGCGCTCGTCGTGACCCACCGGCACCTGGACCACGCGGGCGACGCGACCGCGGTGGTCGAGGCGATGACCCAGGGGGGCTTCCGGCCCCGCGGGACGCTCCTCGCCCCGCGCGACGCGCTCGAGGAGGAGCCGGTCGTGTTCCGGTACGCGCAGCGGTTCGTCGCGCGGAGGCTCGTCCTCTCCGAGGGGAGTCGGCACGAGCTCGCGCCGGGCGTGCACCTCGAGACGCCGCTCGCGCACGACCACGGGATCGAGACCTACGGGTACCGCCTGTCCGCGCCGGGCTTCACGGTAGGTCACGTCATCGACACGTTCTGGATGGACGCGTTGCCGCGCGCCTACGCGGGCACGGACCTCCTCGTGGTGAACACGACCCGGGAGCACGGGCGCGATCGCAAGTACCTCCACCTGGGCGCGGACGACGCGGAGTTGCTCGTCGCCGAGATCCGGCCGCGGCTCGCGGTGCTGACCCACCTCGGCATGCAGCTCGCGCGCGGCCGGGCGGAGGAGATCGCGCTCGCGATCTCGGAGCGGACCGGGATCCCCACCCTGGCGGCGCGCGACGGGTGGCTGCTCGATCTGGGCGAGCTCGAGGGCGCCGTCGCGCGCCGCCGCGAGGGCGGAGCCCGGCGCCCGCGGGGAGCTGACGCCCGGTGACGATCGACCCCTCAACCCCCGGCCGAGCACGTCCCTCCCTGGCGAGGCAGGCGCGCCTGGGCGCGCGCCTCGCCACGTCTCCATGCGAGCGACGGGCGCCGTGATAGGTTTCGCGCGATGACCGGCCCGACGCAGCACGCTCCCGTCCCGGTGGTCGTCGCCTGGGACGAGACCCACGCCTTCAAGGGGCTGCGCGTCGAGCTTCCGCCCGCGCTGGCGCAGGGGCACGTGCTCCCCGGCCAGATCGTGAAGGTCCGGACCGAGGTCGGGGAGGGGTTCTTCGCGCTCGCCAGCGCCCCTGACCCGACCGGACGGGCCGAGCTGCTCGTGAAGCGCGGCGGCCGCGTCGCGGACGCGGTGATCGCGCGCGCCATCCCCGGCGGCCTGCTGGAGCTCACGCCCCCCTTCGGGAAGGGCTTCCCGGTGGGCGAGGCGGAGGGCGAGGACGTGCTCCTCTTCGCGGCCGGCTCGGCGATCGCGCCGATCCGCGCGCTCGTGCAGCACCTCATCGGCCATCGAGACCACTTCGGCCGGGTGACGCTCTTCTACGGCCAGCGGCACGGCGCCGAGTTCGCCTACCTCGGCGAGCACATGACCTGGGAGCGCCGCGGGGTGCGCGTCGTCCTCTGCCCCTCTGCTGCCGACGACGCCTGGCAGGGCCTCCGCGGGCGCGTCCAGGAGGTGGCGCGCTCGCTCGCGTTCGGCGGCTGCCCGCCGGGCGACGCGGTGGCGTTCGTCTCCGGGATGACGGCGATGGTCGAGGACGTGCGCCGCACGCTCGCGCAGGCGGGGATCCCGCCGGAGCGCGTCCACGCGAACTTCTGAGGGGTCGTGAATCAATCCCCGGACCGAGCCAGGCGGACGAGGCGCGAGCAGCGCGAGGCGCGACGACCGAGCATACCCGTAGGGTCTGTGAGGGAGGAGCACCGAAGCGATGCGACGCGGACCGGCCGCCGCGGCGATGGGAGGGGATTGGTTTACGGCCTCTAAAGGACCGAAGGATGCCCCCGCCGACACACGCGCGACGTCTTCTCGTCTCGATGCTCGTCGTCGCGATCGCCCTGACGGCCGCGCTCGTCTGGCCGTTCTGGGTCGCGTTCTTCCTCGCCGCGGTGATCTCCGCGACGCTCCGGAGCTGGATGGAGTGGCTCGCGCGCAAGCTGCGCGGACGCCGCGAGCTCGCCGCCGCGATCCTCACGATCGGGGTGCTGCTCGCGGTGGTGCTGCCCATCGCGCTGATGGGGACCCTGCTCGTGCGCGAGGTCCTCGACGGCATCGAGTGGGTCCGCGAGGCCTTCGCGAGCGAGGGCATCGGCGGGCTCCTGCGGCGGCTGCCAGGGCCGCTGGAGGACGCCGCGCGGAAGCTCGTCCAGGCGGTCCCCCAGCCCCAGCAGCAGATCCAGCGCATCGCCGGCCAGCAAGGGCAGCAGGCCGCGGGGGCGGTCGCGACCGCCATCACGGCGACCGGCTCCGTCGTGTTCCAGACCGTGATGATGCTCATCGCGCTGTTCTTCATGCTCGTCGACGGCGCGCGCCTCGTCGGCTGGCTCGACCGCCACGTCCCGCTCCGGCCGGGGCTCCTCCGGGAGCTCATCGAGGAGTTCAGGAAGACCAGCATCTCGGTCCTCACCGCGACGCTCGCGACCGCCGGGATCCAGACCCTCACCGCGCTGGTCGGCTACCTCATCGCGCGCGCGCCGAACGTGATCTTCTTCACGCTCGCGACCTTCGTCGTCGCGCTCGTGCCAGCGCTCGGCGGCACCGTCATGGTCGTCGCCGTCGGGCTCGTCCTGCTCGCGACCGGCCACGTGCTCGGGGGCGTGTTCCTCATCGCGTGGGGCGCCGCCGTCGTATCGCTCATCGACAACGTCGCGCGGCCGTTCCTGCTCAAGGGCGGGATGGAGCTGCACGGCGGGGTGGTGTTCTTCGCGCTGCTCGGCGGCCTCGCGATGTTCGGCGGCATCGGGCTCGTCGTCGGTCCGCTCATCGTGACCTTCCTGCTCGCCGTCCTGAAGATGTACGAGCGCGAATACGGGCGCGGCGTGACGCCTGAGCCGTCCACGCCGCCGCGCCCGACGTAGGAACAGGGGGCTTCGGCCCCCGCCCCGCTCGCCGGGTCCCGTGCGCGACCGCACGCCGCCTCGCCGCTGATGCGGTGAGGCCCCAGCGGCTCGCGTGGCTCGCTGAACGAGTGGCGGCCGGACGCGGCCGCTCGCCAGCGCCGCTCAGGTCGTCGGCTTGAACGCGCGGAACGCGAGCAGGGTGACGGTGTGCGCGACGCCCGGCACCTTCTGCAGGTGATCGGGGATGAGATCGCCGAACGCCTCGTAGGTCGGGGCGTAGAGCTTCACGAGCAGATCGTGCTCGCCGGTGATCGAGTGCACCTCGGAAACGCCCTCGATCTCCATGATCGCGTTCGCGACCTCCTCAAGCCGCCCCAGCTCGCACTTCACGAGAACGAACGCCGCCTTCATCTCGGGCCTCTCCGGGTCTCGGATCCGCGAGCGTTCTACCACGCGCGGGCGCGGTGCGGCCGGGGGGCGGCCCGTCGGGGCATCCGCGCGGGCGCGCCCAGGGGCGCCGGACCGCTCACCGCGAAGGCGGCGGCTCGCCGTGCCAGTCGGCGGTCACCTCGAGCCACATGGCGAGCCCCGCGTACGCGCCGTAGGGCGCGTACCAGCGCCGGAGCGCGCGGTCCGTCGGCACGCGGCGCCGCTTGCGAAGCTGCGCGAGCTTCGGACGTGTCCACGAGTCGAGCGCGAGGTGATCGTGGCGCGCGAGGAGGCGCAGGAGGTGCTCGGTCGCGTACGGCCCGAACCCGGCGAGCGCGCGGATCCGCGTCGCGAGCGCGTCGGTCGGCTCGGTCGAGGTGCGGAGCGCCTCGAGGTCCAGCGCGCCGGACGCGACGTCGCGCGCGAGACGCGCGAGGAACGGGGCGCGGTAGCCGGCGCGGATCTCCTCGCGGTAGAAGCGCTCCGGCCTGGACGCCATCGCCTCCGGCGTCGGGAACGTGCGCGTGCCGAGCGGCGCCGGGAGGCCGAGCACGTCGCACAGGCGCGTCACCATCGCGCGCGTGAGCCCCCACGAGCAGTTGGTCGTGCAGAGCGTCTTCACCGCGTCCTCGAACACCGTCGGCGACCGGAGCAGCCTGCCCGCGCCCCGCGCGATCGCCCAGCGCAGGTCGGGCAGATCGTTCCCCTCGCCGGCCGCGCGGCGCGCCTCGAGCGCCGCCGCGCGCGCGAAGAACGCGGTGAGGTCCTCGTCGAGCGAGAGGCAGGTGCGGAGCGC
Source organism: Anaeromyxobacter sp. (assembly GCA_035456445.1). Taxonomy (GTDB): domain Bacteria; phylum Myxococcota; class Myxococcia; order Myxococcales; family Anaeromyxobacteraceae; genus Anaeromyxobacter. Next base: position 7,281 of record DATIDF010000212.1, on the reverse strand, counting down.
GGCCTGGGCGGCGCGAGCGTCCGCCGCGGCGAGCCGCCCCTCGGCGAGCGCGCGGAACCCGAGGCCGCCTGGCGCCGCAGCGACCTCTGCGTAGGCGGTCCGCCCCCCCGGCAGCAGCAACGGGCGGCCGAGCACCCGGCGCGCGTCGTCGTAGCGCCACGGCGGCAAGTCGTACCAACCGTGACTGCGGACGGTGAGGTCGAGGTCGAAGGGCTCGGGGACCCGCATCTCGGCTCAGAAAGCCTCGAGCACGAGCACGTACAGCTCGGGGCCGGCCGGCCCCACGGCGAGGTCGAGCCGGATGTTCGCGCCCTCGTCGGTGAGCCGCCAGCGCAGGCCCGCCCCGCCGGCCGCCTTGATCGTGTCGAGCCCGAGGTCGCGCGGCGAGGGTGCGACCTCTCCCAGCGCGCCGAACGCGGTGGCGGAGAGCCGGCCGCGGACCGGCAGGCGCAGCTCGGCCTGGCCTGCCACCGCGAGGCGGTCGCGGTAGCGGCCCTCGCGGATGCCGCGCAGGAAGCGGGTCGAGCCGAGGCGCGGCAGCATCGTGAACGGGACGTCGCCGTGCGACCACTCGCCGATGCCGGCGAGCCCGAGGACGCGGCCCGCTCCGAGCGGGACGAACTTGCGGGCCTCCACGAGGCCGCGGCCGAGCCCGCCGTGATCGCCGAGCGCGCTCGGATAGCGCGTGTACCAGGCCTGCGCGAACGCGCCGCGCGAGGGCCAGAACGGGCCGTCACGCGTGTCGTAGGTGAGGCTCGCGCCCGCGCCGGCCCCGCGGAAGCCGTCCGCGCCCGGGACGTCGCCCGAAGCGAGCGCGCCGCCGGGCTCGACCTCGCTCACCTCCTCGGCGCGGAAGTCGAGCCGCGGCCCGGCGCGGAGGGCCGTCTTGCCGATCGGCCACTCCGCAACGACGTACCCCTCGAGCGTACGGCGCGTGAACGGCTCCCGATCGTCCTCCCGCGAGTGCGGGCCGAGGCCGTAGTAGACGTCGGGGAAGTAGAGCGCCCGGACGCGACCGCCCACGAACATGCCGCGCCGCGTGGTGAAGTCGCCCGCGAGATCGACCGAGCCCTGGCCCTCGAGCGTGTAGACGAGGGCCGCGAATATCGACGAGGCACGCGGCGCACCGTCGACGTGCAGGTGCAGCCCGCCGGTCGCGCCGAACCCGAGCTTCGTCTCCGGCAGCCAGAAGATCACCGGGAGCGCGAAGCCGCCCACGCGCTTGGGCGGGGGCTGGACGGCCGCGGCCGCGGCCTTCGCGGCGGGCTCGGCCGGGGTCTCGGGCGCGATCCCGCCGGTGGCCGGATCGACGGACTCCTCCGCCGCGAGCGCGCCGTGGCCCGCGCCGGCGGCTAGCGTCCGGACCGGGGCGGCGCCGAGCGTCAGCGCGGCGAGGAGCAGTGCGGGGGCGGCGGTTCGCATTCGCGGCGCTACACCGCCGCCTCGGTCGCGCCGTGGCACTTCTTGTACTTCTTGCCCGAGCCGCACGGGCACGGGTCGTTCCGCCCGACCTTCGGGTGCGTGCGGACGACGGTCTCCTGCTTCGCCCGCGGCTTCTCCTCGCCGTCGCCCTCGGCCGCGGCGGCGTGCGTCTCGGTGATCCGCTGCATCGCCCGCCGCTGCGCGGCGAGCCGCTTCTGCTCGATCTCCTCCGCCGTCTCCTGACGGACGAGCTGCAGGCGAAGGAGGTTGCCGACGACCGCGCTCTTCACGCGCCAGGTCATCTGCACGAACATCTCGTAGCCTTCCTTCTTGTACTCCTGCTTCGGGTCCTTCTGGCCGTAGCCGCGCAGGCCGATGCCCTGGCGGAGGTGGTCCATCGAGAGCAGGTGGTCCTTCCACTGCTGGTCGATGGCCTGCAGGTACAGCCACTGCTCGTAGCGCCGGAGGACCGACACGCTCTCGGCGTCGACGCCCAGCTCCTCCTCCTTCTGCCGGTACAGCTTCTCGACGACCGCGTAGACCTGCTCCTCGATCTCGCGGCGCGTGTCCGCGGCCTTCCCGGACGGGGGCGCGAACCTCATGTCGACGCCGAACTGCTCCTTCACCATCGCGGCCAGGCCGTCGAGGTTCCAGTCGGAGACGCGGTTCGGGCAGCTCGCGCCGACCATGTCCATGACGAGGTCCTCGACGAGATCGAGGACGTGCTCGCGCTGGTCGGGCCAGGTGAAGACCTGCTCGCGGCGGGTCTTCTTCTTCGTCTTGGGATCCTCGTCGTACTCCACCACCGGCACGCCCGCGCCGAACCCGAGCACCATGCGCCGCAGCCGGTAGACCGACCGGCGCTGCTGGTTCATGACGTCGTCGTACTCGAGCAGGTTCTTCCGGATGTCGAAGTTGTGGGCCTCGACCTTCTTCTGCGCGCCCTCGATCGCCTTCGTGAGCCAGGGGTGCTCGATCTGCTCCCCGTCCTTCATGCCCATCCGGCCCATGAGCCCCTGGATCCGCTCGGACCCGAAGATGCGCATGAGCTCGTCCTCGAGGGACAGGTAGAAGATCGACGAGCCCGGATCGCCCTGGCGGCCGGCGCGGCCGCGCAGCTGGTTGTCGATGCGGCGCGACTCGTGCCGCTCGGTGCCGACGATGTGCAGGCCTCCGAGCGCGACGACCTCCTCGTGCTCCGCGGCGGTCTGCTGCTTGAGGCGCTCGGCGGTCTCGGCGAGCCGCGTCGCCCACTCCGCCCGGCGCGCGAGGAACGCCTCCTCGGTCTCGCCCTCCATGGGCAGGTCGGGCTCGGGGCCGACCTCGTGCTTGGCCATCATCTCGGCGTTGCCGCCGAGGACGATGTCCGTGCCGCGGCCCGCCATGTTGGTGGAGATGGTGACCGAGCCCTTGCGTCCCGCCTGGGCGACGATCTCGGCCTCGCGCTGGTGGTGCTTCGCGTTGAGGACGTCGTGCGGGACGCCGCGCCGCTTGAGCAGGCTCGAGACGACCTCGCTCTTCGCGACCGACACCGTACCGACGAGGACCGGCTGCCCCTTCTTGTTCCGCGCCTCGATCTCGTCGCAGAGCGCGCCGAACTTCTCGCGCTCCGTCTTGTAGACGACGTCCTCCGCGTCCTTGCGGACGTTCTTCTTGTTCGTGGGGACGACGACGACGTCGAGGTTGTAGGTCTTCGCGAACTCCTCCGCCTCGGTGTCCGCGGTGCCGGTCATGCCCGCGAGCTTCGAGTACATGCGGAAGTAGTTCTGGAACGAGATCGTGGCGAGGGTCTGGTTCTCGGCCTCGATCTTCACCCCCTCCTTCGCCTCGACCGCCTGGTGCAGGCCGTCCGACCAGCGGCGGCCCGGCATGAGCCGGCCGGTGAACTCGTCGACGATGAGCACCTCGCCGTTCTTCACGACGTAGTCCACCTCGTTCCGGTAGAGGTGGTGCGCGCGGAGCGCCTGCTCGACGTGGTGGAGCGTCTCGATGGCGTCCGGGTCGTAGAGGTTCTGGACGCCGAGCTTCTTCTCCATCTTCTCGACGCCGGAGTCGCTCATCACGATCGTCCGGCTCTTCTCGTCGACCGTGAAGTCCTGGTCCCGGATCATCGAGGGGATGACCTGGTTCACGCGGTAGTAGAGGTCGGACGACTCGTCCGAGGGGCCGGAGATGATGAGCGGAGTGCGGGCCTCGTCGATGAGGATCGAGTCCACCTCGTCGACGATCGCGAAGTTGAGCTCCCCCTGCACGTAGTCCTGCAGGCGGAACTTCATGTTGTCGCGCAGGTAGTCGAAGCCGAACTCGTTGTTCTGACCGTAGGTGATGTCCGAGTGGTAGGCGTCCTGCCGCTCGCGGTCGGTGAGCCCGTGGACGATGACGCCGGTCGAGAGCCCGCAGAACCGGTACAGGCGCCCCATCCACTCGGAGTCACGTCGGGCGAGGTAGTCGTTCACCGTCACCACGTGCACGCCGCGGCCGGAGAGGGCGTTCAGCACGCAGGGCAGCGTCGCGACGAGGGTCTTGCCCTCGCCGGTCTTCATCTCGGCGATCCTGCCCGAGTGGAGCACGGCGCCGCCGATGAGCTGGACGTCGAAGTGGCGCATCCCGAGCGCGCGCACGCCCGCCTCGCGCACGAGCGCGAACACCTCCGGCATCAGATCGTCGAGCGACCGGCCGTGCTCGCGCACCTGCTGCTTCCACTCGGCGGTGAGCCTGGGGAAGTCGGCGTCGGAGAGCGCCTGCATGCGCGGCTCGAGCTCGGCGACGCGCGCCACGAGCGGGCGCAGCTTCTTGAGCTCGCGCTCGTTCTTCGTGCCGAGCATCTTTCGTAGGACGTAATTGACCACGGAGGCCCTCGAGAGAAGAGACGGGCGCCCGCCGGGTCGCAGCTCGGCGACAGGCGGGCGCCCCGTCTTACCCCGTTAGGTAACGTCGCGCCACAGGATGTCAAACCGAGGAAACTCCCGGGCGTCCTTGGAATGTTCCCGGGGTAGCGCTCGTCGGCTCGGCCGCGAATCCCCCTCGGCGTTGGGCCGCGATCACTCCAGGATGAACTTGCGCGGGTTCTCGGGGATTCCGTTCACCCGCACCTCGTAGTGCAGGTGAGTCCCCGTGGAGCGGCCGGTGTTGCCGACCGCCGCGACCTTGTCGCCGCGCCGGACGCGCCCGCCCGTCCGCACGAAGATCTCGGAGAGGTGCGCGTAGCGCGTCTTCACGCCGTAGCCGTGATCGAGCACGAGGACCTTGCCGTAGCTGCCCTCGGTCCCGGCGAACACCACCGTCCCGTCCGACGGCGTGTAGACCGGCTGGCCGTGCGGCGTCGCGATGTCGAGGCCCTGGTGCATCCTCCGCTCGGCGGTCCAGGGATCGAGGCGCGTGCCGAAGTCGGACGTCACCCAGCCGCGCGCCGGCCAGATGGACGGCGTCGAGGCGAGCAGCGAGCGCTGGTCGTCGAAGTACTCCTGCAGCTCGCGCAGGCTCTGCTCCTGACGCCCCGCCTCCGTCTCCAGCGAGGAGAGCTTCCCGGGCAGCGCGGTGAGGCTCGCCTCCGCGGCCGGCGCGGGGCCGGGGATCTGCGCCTCGACGTCGGCGCCACCGACGGGGCCGATGGCGAGGTTCCGCTCGGGGTCCTGGAGCTGCGTGACGGCGGTGCGGAGCTTCGCGTCGAACCGCTCGACGCGATCGAGCGTCGCCGAGATGTGCGCGACCTTCTCCTGCACGAGCAGGATCTGCGAGCGGAGCTGCGCGTTCTCCTCCTTCAGGACCGCGTTCTCCGACGCGGAGCCGAGGAGGGCGAAGTAGTGGCCGAGGGTCAGGAGCACGACGAGCGCGACCGCGCCGGCGCCGTAGGCGAGGTTCGCGAGCCAGCGGCGCGGGATCCGGAACTTCCGGACCGCCTGCGAGTGGTCGCTGACCACGATGACGGTGAAGACCTGGCTCTTCGGAGGTGCGGCCATTCCCGTTCGAGCTCCGCTGCCCGCTCCAGGGCGCGCCGAGAAAGCTAGCGACGCCGCCGCCGAGCCAGAACGCCAGCCCCGGGTTCCCAGGAGCTCGCGATGGACGCCCAGAGCGGTAGCAGAGCGCCCGCTCGCCTGTCAAGCATGTGTCTTCCCTACACTTTCGCCCCGTGTGAACCCGCTCGAGCGGGGTTCACCGTCCGGGACGCCGGTCCTCGCACGGGGCGGAGTCCCTTCACGCTGCGTCCTGGGGCCCGACCCGGATCAGGATCACGGTGATGTTGTCGTCTCCCCCGCGGCCGTTCGCGAGCGCGACGAGCCGGGAGGGTGCATCCGCGAGCGGCGCCTCCGCCGAGATCCGCAGGATCTCGTCGTCCTCCACGAGGTTCGTGAGCCCGTCGCAGCACACGACGATGGCGTCGCCGGCCTCGACGGCGAACGCCGTGAGATCGACCTGGACCTCGCGCTCGAAGCCGACCGAGCGGGTGATGATGTTCTTGAAACGGCTATGCTTCGCCTCGTCGGCGGTGATCGCGCCGGCCTTCACCTGCTCGTTGACGAGCGAGTGGTCCTCGGAGACCTGCTGGATGCGCCCGCCGCGCAACAGGTAGCAGCGGCTGTCGCCGACGTGGGCGAGAAACGCCGAGCGGCCGTCGAGGAGCACGGCGGTGACCGTCGTCCCCATCCCGGCGAGCTCCGGGTCCGCCTGTGCCGTGGCGTAGATCACCCCACATGCCTGCTCCACGGCGCCGCGCAGCACACCTGGCAGCGCGCTCTCCTCGGGGGGGACGGGGGCGAACGCCTCTGGCGCCCGGGAACGTGCAGCGCGCACCGTGCGCTGGACCGTCTCCACGGCGAGCCGCGAGGCCGTGCCCCCGCCCGCATGGCCGCCCATCCCATCCGCGACGACGTACAGGAGCAGATCGTCGTCGACGAGCAGCGCGTCCTCGTTCTGCTCGCGGCGTCGGCCGACGTCGGTCATGCCGCGGGCGGTGACGGAGAACGGAGCCGGGTGACCCACGCGGCGAGCGTAGCATCGGGGCGTTCCGCGCGCCTAACGATCTCGGGCTCCCGCGCTCACGTGGCGCGCCGCGGCCCGGCCGGGCGCAGCGCGACGGCCGCGCGCTGGCACTCGCGCCGCCATTCGCGCCGCTGCGATCAGGGCCCCGGCGTGCTCGATCGCGGAGTCGGTCACGGTGGCCCCTGCCATCATGCGGGCGATCTCCCGCCTCCGCGCGTCCTCGCCATCGAGGAAGGTCACCGCCGTGGCCGTGCGGCCTCCCGCGACGCGCTTCTCCACGCGATGATGACGCTCGGCGAATGCGGCGACCTGCGGCAGGTGCGTCACGCAGACGACTTGCCTGCCGCGAGCGACGTCCGCGAGGACGCGTCCCATCGCCTCGGCCACGGCACCGCCGATCCCGGCGTCGACCTCGTCGAACACGTAGGTCGCGACCGGATCGTTCCGCGCGAGCGTTCGCTTCACGGCGAGCAGCACGCGCGACAGCTCGCCGCCCGACGCCGTGCGCGCGAGCGGACGCGGCGGCTCGCCCGGGTTCGGCGCGATCAGGATCTCGGCGCGCTCCGCCCCGGCCGTCCCGAGGAGCTTGCCGCGGGCCTCCACGCCGGACTCCGGCGCGAGCAGCGCCACCTCCAGCCGGCAGCGGCCCATCGCGAGCCCCTCGAGCTCGCGCCCCACCGCCTCGGCGAACGCACGCGCCGCCTCGCCGCGCTTCCGGGAGAGCTCCGTGGCGAGCGCGAGCGCTTCGCCCGCGCGGGCGTCTATTTCCGCGCCGATCTCGCGCAGCCGCTCGCCGCCGCCCGAGAGGCGGGCGAGCTCCTCGCGCATCGCGGCGCGCCGGGCGATCGCTGCGTCGAGCGACCCGCCGTGCTTGCGACA
>DATIDF010000211.1:0-8327 GCA_035456445.1 Anaeromyxobacter sp. | reverse complement strand
CCCCCATCAGTGCCGAGCGGGCCTTGCCTCCGAGTGACGCGGGTGAGCGTCACCGACAGCCTCTCATGTCGATCAGCGTGCCGTGGACGCAGTCCATGTCGTGGCGGGCTCGGAGGTGATGGAAGCCTACTCGCCGCTGGTCACGCAGCGTCACGGCCTCGATTGGACGAGCTGCCGCTGGCCTCGAGGAATCCGGGGGCGCTCGAACGAGGCAGGCTTTTGCTCCGGCGCACTGGCCCCATCGAGCCGGAGCGGGGAGACCGGCCCCCGCGGGGTCGAGCGTCAGCGCGTCGCGCCGACCCCGTTCGTCGCGCCCTTTCCGTCCAACCCCGTTCCGCTGCCCTGCCCCGTTCACTTCGGCGCACAATCACATCGCGAGCCAAGGATAGCGCGCTCGCGAAGGAGGTCGCCATGTTGTGGACCATTGCCGTCGTCCTTCTCGTGCTGTGGGCGCTCGGCCTCGTGAGCTCCTACACGCTGGGCGGATTCATCCACCTCCTGCTGCTGCTGGCCGTCATCTCCCTGGTGATTGGCTTCGTGCAGCGCCGGCGGCTCGCCTGACCCGGCTCGGAGGAATGCCATGAAGCCCAGCACGAAAGACCAGGCCAAGGGCAAGTTCGAGAACCTGAAGGGCAGGATCAAGGAAACCGCCGGGATCCTCACCGGGCAGCGCAAGCTCGAGTCGGAGGGGAAGGACCAGAAGCTCGCGGGCAAGGCTCAGGAGAAGCTCGGCGAGATCGAGAAGGTTTTCGGAAAGTAGCTTGGGTCTTGCAGGTCGCGAGGAACCCGCCACCCGGTGGTGCTCGGACCTGCAGGGCGAGGCAGGGCGCTGAGCGGCTCGTACTGCCGGTCGGGGCGGCCGGCGGGGCGACGCGGGCCCGCGCGCTCGTAGGTGTGGCCGAGGTCAGCCGACCGAACCGTGACGAGCGCCGACAGCGTGCCCGTGGCGGCGGGCGCTAGTCACCGGCGAGGAGGCGGGGCCACCAGCGGAAGTTGCACGCATCCGTGCAGGACTGTTGCACCACGGTCCATGGTGAGATCGCCCCAGCTCACCGACAATACCGGGACAAATGCCACCGGCACCGTAAACGGTTTCGGTCCGCGAAGCCGTCGCTCACCATGGAGTATCCGTGCGATGGACGCATTCTTTGGCGGCATCTTCCTGGCGTGGCCCTTCGGAGACTGCGCACTCGCCGGACCTTCCGCTTTCGCGTGAAGTTCCAAGAACTTCTTGGATCAGGTCACCGACCACACGCCTGGAGAGCGAGCGGCCGTCCCCGAACATCGGCGCCCAGCTCCCCGGAGCCGCGCATATCCGTCCCCGAAACCGACGCCCTCCTCACACGTAGTAACCGTGGAACCGCGGGTCCCCGCCATGTCCCGGCCCGCATGAACCTGCGTCGAGCACGCAGGAGGATCGCTCGGAGGTCCGCCGTGAGCACGTCGATCGACATCACCTCCGCGAACCAACCGCTCGGAACGCCCGGCGGGCGCGGCGACCTCCTCGGCGCCCTGCGGCGGGAGCGGCTCGCATCGAGCCTCGCCACGCTGTTCGGCTCGGAGGACACGGCGCTCACCGACGGCCTGCTCGGGCTGGGGCAATGGGTGAGGGTACGCGGCGGAGAGCGTCTTTTTCGTCAGGGTGAACCGGGCGACAGCATGTACATCGTCGTCGTCGGCCGTCTCGTGGCGCTGCGCGAGGACGGCTCCGGGAGGCGCCGCGTCGTGGGCCACATCCGGCCCGGCGAGAGCGTCGGCGAGATGGGGTTGCTCGCGAGCCAGCCGAGGTCCGCAACGGTGCAGGCGTCGCGCGACAGCGTCGTCGTCCGGATCTCGGAGGAAGCGTTTCGTCAGGTCGTCGCCGAGCACCCTCAGCTCCTCGCGAGCACGGCGCGCCTCGTCATCCGCCGGAACACGGAGCTCATGCGTGGCGCCGCGCCGATCGAGCGGCCGAAGAACATCGCGATCGTACCGCTCCGGCGGAGCGTTCGCTGCGCCGAGTTCGTGGAACATCTCTACCGTGCGCTGGCGCGCCGCGGGCCGACGCTCGTCGTTGACCGCGCGCGCGCCGACGCGGTGCTGGCGGCGAACGGCATCTCGCAGACGAGGGGAGACGACGCGCGCAGCCTCGTGCTGTCCAGGTGGCTCGACGAGCAGGAGCTCCACCACGACGCGCTAATCTACCCCACGGCGGGGATCGCCGACCCCTGGACGGAGCAGTGCATCCGCCAGGCGGACGTCGTCCTCCTGCTCGCGCCCTCCGGCGAATCGCCGGAGCTCGACGTCGACGAGCGCCGGCTCGCGCGCGGGGACGGCGACGGGCCTCGCCGCGAGCTCGTGCTCGTCCACCCTCGCGGCGCGGGCTCGCCCGTCGGAACCGACCGCTGGATCGCGGCGCGCAGCGTCGCGCGCCACCACCACGTCCGCTCGGAGAACGACGACGACTTCCGGCGGCTCGCGCGACACCTCGCCGGCGAGGCGGTCGGGCTCGTGCTCGGGGGCGGCGGCGCGCGCGGGTTCGCGCACCTCGGCGTCATCCGGGCGCTCCGGGAGGCGGGCATCCCCATCGACGCGGTCGGCGGCTCGAGCCAGGGCGCCATCGTGGCGGCCGCCGTCGCGATGGACTGGGACGACGAGACGATCGAGCGCGCGCACCGCGAGGGCTTCACGCGCAGGAATCCCATCGGCGACTACGCCCTCGTCCCGCACGTCGCGCTCGTGCGCGGCAAGCGCCTCGACGCGGCGCTCGAGCGGTGGTTCGGCGCGCGGGACATCGCCGACACGTGGCGACCCTACTTCTGCATGTCGGCGAACCTCACGCGGGCGCGCCCCGAGGTCCACCGGAGTGGCCCGCTCTGGAGGGCGCTCAGGGCCAGCGTCTCCCTTCCAGGCGTCCTTCCCCCCGTCGTGATGGGCGGCGACCTGCACGTCGACGGCGCCCTGCTCGACAACCTCCCCGTGGAGCCGATGCGCGGGAGCGGCGTGGGTCGTATCGTCGCTGTCGACCTCTCGGTCAGAAAAGAGGCGGGCATGACCGGCGGTGAGCTGCCGTCGGCCGTCGACTTCCTCAAGGGACGGTTCTTCTCCGGAGGCGGGCGTGCCGCGTCGCCAGGGCTCGCCTCGATCCTCGTGAAGTCGGTGATGCTGTCGAGCATGCAGCGCGCCCGGGAGCTCGCGTCGAGCGTCGATCTCTTCCTCGAGCCGGAGCCCGCCGACATCGGCTTCACGGAGTGGAAGGCGCTCGACCGCGGGATCGACCTCGGGTACCGCTACGCGAAGCGGGAGCTCGCGGGTCGAGACCTCCGGCGATTGGTAGAGGAGGACGCCGCCCTCGCCGCCGCGGCGGACGTCGCGTGACCGGCCTGCGGCGCGCGCACGCTCAGCGCGAGCAGGCTTCACCATCATCTCGCAGGATTCACTCCTCCCGCCACCACATCTGCGCCACCCACGCGCGGTCGAACGGGTGACCGGCGGCGCGGAAGGCCTCGCGTACCGTTTCCGCGTCCGGCGCCTCGAACTGGCAGATCGAGCGTCGCCCGTCGGCGGTGTAGTAGCTGCGCATCCAGCGCGCGTTGCGCAGCGTCAGGCAGCGCTCGATCCGGCGCCTCACCTCTTCCTGGTCGGCGGGCGCTGGCCGGTCGTGCTCCACGAGGATCACCTGCATTGGCTGTGGCATCGGTCACCTCGCAGCCGCCGGCCCGGCGGACGGCTCCCCTCGCTCCCACAGCGGCGTCGCCGCGAGCCCCGCCGCGGCCGCCGCCTCGCGCAGCAGCCGCACCGCCCGCGCGGTCGGCAGCAGCGGGTGCATCGCACGCCGCGCGGCCTCGACATGCTCCCGCGCGGCGCGGCGGTCTCCGCGCGCCAGCTCCGCCCGCGCGAGCAGCGCCCGCGCGGTCACGGCGAGGCTCGGCCGCGCCACCGCGTCGGCCGCTGCGCACCCGCGCAGCAGCAGGCGCCGCGCCCGCTCGATCCGCCCCGCGGCGAGATCGAGCTCGCCGAGCGCGCACGCCGCCTGCGCGAGGCGGAGCTTGGAGTCGACCTCCAGGGCCGCGAGGTCGGCGGCGAGCTCCTCCTCCGGCACGTCCTCGCCCCGGCGCTGCCGGGCCGCGGCCTCGAGCAGGTTCGCGAAGACGCCCGCCGAGCCGTCGCCGAACCGCGGCCCGGTCTCGCGCATTCGCGCGGTGCGCTCGAGCACCCGCTCCTGCCGCCCGAGCTCGAGTTCGATCAGAGCCAGTCGGGCGAGCAGCTGGCTCTCCTCCCATGGGAGCACGTCACGGCAGTGGCGCAACCCGCGCTCGAGGAGGGCCGCCGCCTCCTCGGCGCGGCCGTCGATCGCGGCCAGCAAGCCCTCCCCCACCGCGAGGTTCGCCGCGGCGCGCGGGGGCAGCGCCCCGAGCCGCCGCGCCTCGGCCGCGAGCGTCCGCGCGCGCGGGAGATCGCGCTCCAGGGCCGCCAAGCACCCGACCAGCTCGGCCGTCTCGAGCGCGGCCTCCTGCGGGGAGACGTCGCGCAAGGCTTCGCCCCCGACCGCCGTGGCCTCGACCGTGCCAGCGTCGTCGCGGTTCGCCCAGTGGGCGAGCGCCAGCACCGCGTAGCCGGCGGCGACCTCCGGCCCGAGCCCTTCGCGCCGCGCTTCCTCGACGAGCGCGCCGATCCGCGGCACGAGCCCGGGGTCCCCGCCGCTCGCGCGGCTCGCATCCACCGCGATCCGCAAGAGCGCGAGCGAGAGCGGGATGCGCCGCGCCGGCGGGAACGACGCCGCGAGCCTCAGCGCGCGCTCGACGATCTCCCGCGCCTCGGCGCTTGCGAAGAGGCGCGCCGCGCGCGCGCCGGCCGAGAGCGAGGCCTGCGCGCAGAGCGCCGCGTCGTCGCCGAGCGCGGCGTGGTGGGCGACGTCGCAGGCCAGCGCACCGTCCGGATCGGGGAGCGCGGCGAGCGCGTGGGCGATCTCGCGGTGGACGAGGCGGCGCCGCGGCTCCGACAGCGCCTGGTAGGCGGCGCGCCGGAAGAGGTCGTGGGCGAAGTCCCACCCATCGTCGCCGCTCGGCCGCAGGATCCCGCGGCGCTCGAGCTCGTCGAGCGCCGCGAGCAGCTCGGCGGCCGGCATCCCGGCGACGCCGGCGAGGCGGCCGGAGGGGAAGGAGCGCCCGAGCGCCGCTGCCCACGGGATCAGGTCGCGCGCCCGTCCGCCTACGCTCGCCAGCCGGTCCACGATGAGGCCGTCGAGCGAGGCGGAGCCGCCGCCGCTCTGGCGCGCGCGCGCGACCTCGATGGCGAACAGCGGGTTCCCCTCGCTCGCTTCCCAGGCGGAGTCGGGATCCGCCCCCGGCGCGAGGCTGCCGAGCAGATCCCGGAGCTCCCCCCGCGAGAGCGGCTCGAGGTCGATCCGCGTCACCCGCTCTGCGCGCGACAGCAGCCGCACCGCCCGCAGCGCTGCCGGGTTGTCGGCGAGCTCGCCGGGCCGGACGGCGCAGGCGACGATCGCCGGTTCGGCCTCGAGCGCCCGCACCGCCACCTGGAGGAGAGAAGCCGAGGCCTCGTCGAGCCACTGGACGTCGTCGAGGATCAGCGCGACCGGCCCGCGGCGGCAGAGCGCGGCGAGCGCCCGCGCCACCGCGTCGAACAGCCGGCCCTGATCGGTGGTCGGCGCCGGCGCGCCCAGCTCGGGCAGGAGCGGCGCGAGCTCCGACCGCTGCAGCTCGGAGAGCTCGCCGAGCGGCGCGCCTCGCAGCGCGTCGAGCCACGCGCCGTAGGGTCGCAGCGTCTCGCCCTCGAACGCCCTGCCGCGCAGGACCAGGCCGCCGGCGCGGCGGATGCGCAGGTCGAGCTCGTCGAGCAGGCGCGACTTGCCGATGCCGGGCTCGCCCGACACGACCAGCACCTGGCGACGGCCCGCGGCAGCGGCGGCAACGACTACGTCCGCGGCGGCGAGCTCGCGGGCGCGGCCGACGAAATGGGGAACCGCGGCGCGCGGGGCCGCCGGCGGCGGCGGGCTGCGGATCTCGGCCGCCGCGGGCGAAGTGAGCGCGAGGCGCGCCCGCTCCATCTCGGCCGACGGCCGCGTGCCGAACGCCGACTCGAGGATGCGGCGGCAGGCCTCGTACTGCTCGAGCCCGTCGCGCCGGCGGCGCAGGCGCCCGAGGAGCCGGACCACCGCGACGTGGCCGCGCTCGGCGAGCGGATCGACGGCGACCCGCTCGCGGCCGCGCGCGAGCGCCTCCTCCGGATTCTCCGGCTCGAGGGCGACGACGAGCGCGTCGAGGATCGCGAGCCGCAGCGAGCGGACGGCTTCGCGCTCTCCGGCGCACCACTCGTGGAACCGGAAGCAGTCCGCCAGCTCGAGCCCCTCGAGCAGCTCGCCGCGGAAGAGCGCCGCCGCGCGCCGCAGGGCGTCGACCGGCGCTGCGGCGGGCCGGGGCCCGACGAGGGCGCGCGCGGCGGCGAGGTCGAGCTCGCCCTCCGCAAGCGCGATGGCCGCGGTCTCCTTGTCGGCGACCACGCGCACCCGGTCGTCGTCGTCGAGCAGCGGCCGCAGCTTCGCGAGGCCCCAGCGCAGCGCCGCGCGCGGGTCGCCGGGGCCGTCCCAGAGCAGGTCGCAGAGCTTCTGGCGGAGCTGCGGCCGCGGCGCGAGCGCGAGGTACCCGACCAGCGCGCGGGCCTTGCGGGATGGCGGCAGGGCAAGCGGGCGTCCGTCGCGCAGGACCTGGAGGTCGCCGAGGACCGAAATTCGGAGCTTCGAGGCCTGCATCCACCGCCTCTGCGAACACCGTTGCAGATCCTGTCCGGCGGCCCTCGAAAATTCACGCTGACTGCCACGCCGGCTCAAACGGTGCGGGTCGACGTTCGAGGCGTCGCACGAGGGCTCCCATTCCGGGACCGGCGGCATCGGAGGCAGCCATGCAGACCCAGACCATCGAGCAGACGCGGCGGACCGAGGTGAGCGAGGGCCACGAGCGTGCGGAGGAGGTCGAGAGGATCCACGGCAACGGCGCGCGCCGCGCGCGGGAGATCGACCCTGCGAAGCTCGAGGCGTTCGTGGGCAAGGTCGTGAACGAGCTCGGCGCCACCGCGAGCGCGCTGCTCGTCCGCATCGGGGACGAGCTCGGGCTCTACAGGGCGATGGCGGACGGCGAGCCGGTGACGCCGGCCGAGCTGGCCCGGCGGACCGGCACGAACGAGCGGTACCTGCGCGAGTGGCTCGCGAACCAGGCCGCCGGCGGCTACGTCGAGTACGACGCCCGGACCGCCAGGTTCACGCTGTCGCCGGAGCAGGCGCTGGCGCTCGCGACCGACGACTCGCCGGCGTCGGTCCAGGGCGCGTTCCAGTCGATCGGTGCGTTCGCCGCAGCGCGCGAGCGGATCGCACAGCGGTTCCGCACCGGCGAGGGGCTGCCCTGGGGCGAGCACGACCACGACCTGTTCACCGGCACCGAGCGGTTCTTCCGGCCCGGCTACGCCGCCCATCTCGTCGACGAGTGGATCCCGGCGCTCGACGGCGTCGAGGAGAAGCTCGAGCGCGGCGCGAGGATCGCCGACGTGGGCTGCGGATACGGCACCTCGACGGTGCTGCTCGCGAAGGCGTACCCGCGCTGCCGGCTCGTCGGCTACGACACGCACCCGGCGTCGATCGACACTGCGCGCGAGAACGCGGAGCAGGCGGGGGTCGCCGACCGCGTGCGGTTCGAGGTCGCGAACGCCGTCTCCTTCCCGGGAACCGGGTTCGACCTCGTCGCCCACTTCGACTCGCTGCACGACATGGCGGATCCGGTCGGGGCCGCGCGGCGGGTCCGGCAGGCGCTCGCGCCTGGCGGCACCTGGATGCTCGTCGAGCCGTACTCGGGCGATCGACTCGAGGAGAACCTGAACCCCGTCGGCCGGCTGTACTACGCCGCCTCGACCCTGGTCTGCGTCCCGAACTCGCTCGCCGGCCACGGCCCAGCGCTCGGCGCCCAGGCCGGCGAGGCCCGGCTGCGCGAGGTGGTCGAGCAGGCGGGGTTCGGGAGCTTCCGCCGCGCGACCCAGACGCCGTTCAACCTCGTGCTCGAGGCGCGCTGAACGCGGGTTCCCGCCGCCGCCGAGAGGTTCGAGCGCACCCGGCGCGCTGCTCTGCACGCTGGACCCCGAGAAGCTCCGGCGTACTCCTGCAAGGTCACCGCGACCTGCTCTAGCTGCGCCGGAGCGACCGGGTCCTGCATTCGATGATGCGCGCCACCGCGCGCAGGGAGTTCGAGCAGGTCGAGTAGGATCGCACGGAGCCGTACTGATGGAGGGGCCGGAGTAAGGGATGAACAGGCGACAAGCGCTGATTGGAGGCGTGGGACTGGCGG
>DATIDF010000210.1:0-4680 GCA_035456445.1 Anaeromyxobacter sp. | reverse complement strand
GCTGAGGGTCGCCGGTTCGAACCCGGTTTCCCGCTCCAATTCTTCCGAGGGGTTCCGCTGCGAGGCGGGACCCCTCGTGGTTTCGGATCCGGTGTCAGGGAGCCGGTTCGTCAACGGCGGCAGCGAGCCGCGCGCCGATCTCGCGGAGCTCCTTCGCGTTCGCGTCGGAGACGAGCGCATACCCCAGTTCACCGCTGCGCCAGAGCACGACGTTGAAGCCGCGCGCCGACGTCTCGCGGCCGCGCACCGGCCCGACCTGCCCGGCGCTCGCGTCGGGCCAGGCGAGCCCCTCGGTGCGGAAGACGAGCAGCGTCACCAGGTGCTGGCGTAGCGCGTAGACGAGCACCGCCGCCTTTCGGTCAAAGACGTAGCCCACGGAGCCACCTCGCAGTCGGAGCTCGGTGTCTTCGAGCGCCGGGACCTCCGGTGCAAAGTCGAGCTTGCCCTCGAACCACGGCTTCACCTGGTGCTTGCCCCCGCTCTCGATCTCCACCTGGTGCTGGCTCGCGAGCACGCGCAGGTGATCGTTCACGGCCTCCCCGGTGAGGCTGGCGAGGGCGCTGCCCTGGCTCGAGCTCCGTTGCATGATCACTCCGCCGACCATGACGGCGAATCCCGCGGCCATCGCGGGGGCGACGAAGCGCGTCCATCGCGTCAGCGCACGGTGCGCCGCCGGCGCTGGCGCGGGTCGGCCCATGAGCAGTCCGAGTCGTCGCTTCAGCGTGGTCGAGGCCGCATGGCGCGGCAGCCGTTGCTCGAGCAGCTCGTCCAAGGCACGTTCCACTTGGTCGGCGCTGGCGCAGGCCGTGCAACTCTCGAGGTGAGCACCGACCTCGCCGTGAAGCCCGCCAACGAGACGCCGCTTGCGGAAGTCGTGCAGCAGGATCTGGACGTCTTCGCAGTTCATGTTCCGTCCCGATCCTGACCAGCCTCCGTGGGACCACGATCCTGGCCCCCATTTCCTTCAACGCCGCCGAACCCCGGACCGTTCCATCCCGGCGTAGCGAGCAGGCGCTCCACCCGGAGCGGCGCCGAAGACCGAAGAGGCGCACTCGACAGCTTCCTGCCTGTCCCGACTTTGGCGGGGGCCCGTGTTTCACCGCCGTGAGCGGTACGACCCGCCTGGCCCTGTGCGGCTCGACCGCATCGGAAGACGGGGGGCGATGTGCAGCGGCGCATGTGCTCCGTGGACACAGCCGCCCGCTCCCGGTCCGCACCGGCCCGCGCGCTGACCGGGAGCGGCCGCGCCTCAGCCACGGCACGCGTGGACGACAGCGAGGAAGGTGGTGGGCCTCCGGCTCAGCGTGGCGCGCAGGCACCGCAGATACATCGGCAGTCCCCAGAGCCGGATGATGGTGAACGCGTGCAGGACGACATCTCTACCGGTGATCAAGCCTCTCATGGCGCGGTGTCCGTTTCACTTCGGGTTCACGCTGCCAGACGCTGCGAGGCCGGCGATGGTTCCGCGGCCGCGTGAACCGACCCTTCAACCGCTCCGGTGTTGCCCAGAGTGACACCTCGGGACCGCGCCCGGTACCGACCCGCGACGCGTGCAGGGCTCTGCAGCACGCGCTCGGCCCCCTCGTTGCTCCTTGGCTGGGCCGTGATGGCCGCGGCGTTCACTCCCGTCCTCGCTCATCCTATCTTCCGTAGTCCGCGAGCTTCAGCCGGAGCGCTGCGCGCGCCCGGTTCAACCGTGACTTGACCGTCCCCACCGCACAGCCGACGACGAGGGCGACCTCGCTCTCCGTGAAGCCTTCCAGGTCGAGCAGGATGACGGTTCGAGCGTCCTCGGACAACGTCCGGAGCGCCGCCTCGATGTCGCGGGAAACCAGGCGGCGCAGCTGCTCTGGCTCGGCGCCGCCCGGCGTGGAGCCCGAGCCGTCGTCGATCGCCCCTTCCGGCGCCTGTTCGGTGGTGTCGTAGAGCTCGAGTGCTGGACGACGCTGCTCCTGCCGGTAACGCGAGATGAACGCGTTGCGGAGGATCCTGAAGAGCCACGCCTTCACGTTCGTGTCCCGTTCCAGCTGGTCCCAGGCTCGGATCGCGCGCTCGAACGTCTCCTGAACCAGGTCCTCTGCGTCGCTCGGGTCACGCGTGAGGTAGCGGGCGAGGTTGTACAGCGCGTCGGCGTGTGCGAGCGTTTCCTTGGCGCGCCCAGGCGCGCGCGCCCTCGGCCACAGCTCGAACGGCATGCGCCTCACCCTTAACCCGACTCGATCGCGTTCGCCCCGGCCTCGTTCTGCGTTCCAACCGATCGCTCCGCCGGGGGAACCCCGCCAGACAGCCGTATCAGCTAGACGACGCCACGGCCCGATCCGTTTCATGCCTCGGCGATGGAACGAGTCGGCGGTGCCAGCGTCTGCCCCAGCGACCTCGTCGAGGGGCATCACGGCCGCGCCGGATCGACGTCACCATCACCGATCAGGCCCACATCCCCATCAACGGGAGCGAGAAGCTCAGATGCTCCTGAAGCGCGAGAGTCCGAACGCCTGCCGCTGGGACGTGCTCGTCACTCTCACATCCGAAGCACTCACGCTTCCCTGCGACGCGTCGCGAGCCGCGCGGCGCGGAACACGAGGAAGAGCCCTGCCCCCTGGATGAGGTGGTACAGCGCGTTGTGATTGAAGTACCGCGGGTGTAGCCCGACGCGTCCTTGCTGGACCGCCGCCGCGACGAAGGTGAGCCCGAGCCCCCAGGCGCCGGCATTCACCCGCCTATCCCCGCGGCGCGCCGCAAGCAGGAAGGCCACGAGGAGGAAGATCGCCGCTGGGAGGTAGAACGCGATCGCCACGGCGAAGCGCCGGTCGACGAGGACCACCACCGCCGCGTACGCGGTGAACGCGATCGCCGCTCCGGCCGTCAGCGCACGCGCGGGGCGCCGGCCGAGCGCGAGCCTCGCTCCCGCGCCCCAGCCGGCCACCGCTGCGAGACCGACGGCGAGCAGCGTCCCAGTCCAGACGATTGTCGCGGCGGATGAAGCCTTGTCCGCCACGAAGCCGTGCTCCACCGCTCCGAGCGCCGCCGCCACGCCCACCACGCCGAAGAACGCTGCGAACCATCTCCGTGCCGGACTCCCTCGGGCCCGCAAGAGCAGCGCCGCGAAGATCGCGCACTCGAGCGCGAGGCCGATGTCGGTGAGCGTGACGTCCGGCTCGAGCACGGTCCCATCTCCGGCGCCCCGAGCGGCGGGGACGCGCGCTGCCGGTCACGGTACCACCGCATCGCGGCATCGGTGCGGGCACCTCCTGCCGCACCGCCTCTACGGGAACGCGAGATCGGCGGTTTCGGTCCCAGCCGCCGGGACGCTCGCGTTCACGGGTCCACTGACGGTCACCGTCTCGTTCCCCTCCCCGTCCACGGTCCGGCGGGTGGCGAGGACGGTGTATGCGCCGGCCGGCAGGCTCGGGGCGGAGTAGGTCTCGCTGCCGCTCGCCACGGTGCCCGGCGCGGTGCGCACCACGAGGGTCCTGGGCGTGCCGCCCGCGTCGAGGCTCTGGCGCACCTGCGCCTCGTCCGCCTGCGACTCGTTCGCGGCGGGCGAGATCTCGCCGGACAGCGCCCCGACCTGCGAGGTCACTTCGAACGCAGCGTTCCAACCGGCGACCGGGGTCGCCTCCGCGATCGCGATCGCGCCGCTCGCCCGGGCCACGTACACCTTCGCGCCGATCACCGGCTGGCTCACCACGTAGTACGATCCGCCTGCGTCGAGCAGGTCCAGGACGTACGAGCCATCCGCGCCGGTGAGCGCTGCCCGCACGATCGACGGCTCACCCGCCGCGGACACCGCCTGCGCGGTGACGAGCACGCCAGGGAGCCCCGCGCCGCCCGCCGCGTCGGTGAGCTTTCCGGCGATCGCGCCCGTCGCGAGCACGTCGACGGCCCGCACGGTGGGGCGCAGGATGAGCTTCTCTGAGGCCCCGGTCTGATGAACGAAGATCGAGCGGTGGGCGTCGAGGTCGACGAGGACGTCGCGCGTGGTGTTGGCCGCGACCTCGAAGTTCACGGTGAGCTTCACGCCCGACTGCTGGCCCGATGGGACGGTGAGCTCGCGGACGCTTCCGTCCGCGAGCTTCAGCGTGTTCCTGGGGCCGAGCACGAGGCGCATCTGCGTGTACTTGCCAGCGGGGACCGTCGCGCCGTCCACGAGCGTGGCGCTCACGCCGCCGGTGAGGGTCAGGAGGTCGACCACGAGGTTCGGCGTGCCGAGCACGATCCAGCCCTCGCCGTCCTTGTGGATCTCGACCCGGCGGACGTCGAGCTCGAGCTCCTGGTAGTCGGCGGGTGCGTCGACGAGCCTCACGCGGATCGTGCCGTCGCCGCCCGATCCGCAGGCGGAGAGCGCGCCCAGGAGCGCCGCCGCCAGACCGACCCTCCAGCTCTTTCGGGACACCATCGTCGTGTACCTCCGCGGTGCTGCGTGTGAGTGGGGGTGCGCGCGGACTGGCGCTCGCCCGCTCGAAGGAACACGCGAGGACGCGAACGTCGCGTATCCCTCATGGGCGGCGCTCGTCTGGGGAGCGGGCGTGGAGGCCAGCAATCGAGCGCGGGAGCCGCGATCGCAGCGTGCGCGCGATCTCCAACTCCTGCCTGTTCGCGTTAGTGAACGTCGACCGCGAGATGCGCCAACACGACGCGTCGCCCGTCTATACCCACCACGTTCGCGTAGGACGCGAGGCT
>DATIDF010000209.1:0-13711 GCA_035456445.1 Anaeromyxobacter sp. | reverse complement strand
GAGCATCCTCGTGTTACACTGTTGGTGATGGCGCGGGTGAGGTGAACATGCGGGTTCTGGGCTGGAAGAAGATTCTCTGCCCCGTGGACTTCTCGCCGACCTCGGAGTCCGCCCTGCGCGTCGCCTCGGCGCTCGCGCGTGAGCTCGGCGCCGATCTCACGTTGCTCCACGTTCGGATGATCCCGGGCTCGTCCATCCCCGAGGCGCTCCTCGAGCCCACCGGCGAGCTCACGCACGACCTCTCCGCGCCCGCCGATCGGCCGCTCGTCTCGTGGAAGACGACGGCCGAGGCGCTCGGTGCGCCACGGGTCGAGGCGCTGACCTCGGTCGGCGACCCCACCCAGGAGATCACGGAGCTCGCGCGGCGCGGCGGATTCGATGCGATCGTGATCGCGACGCACGGGCGGACCGGCCTCAAGCACGCGGTACTGGGGTCCGTCGCCGAGAGGGTGGTCCGGCTCGCGCCGTGCGTGGTGATCAGCGTGACGCCCGAGGCGGCGAGCCGGCTCGGTACCGCTTGAGGCGATAGTGAGCGCGGCAACGAACGGCACCTCCACCGTGGGTACGCCCGCCGACGAGCCGGAGACCTGGAAGTCGATCGGGGGTCAGGCCTCCGGCGCCAGCGGAGCGCCCAGCATGGAAGGCCGGTACCGCCGCGCCACCTCGCGGAACGCGAACGCGGCGACGAGCATGAGGCCGGAGAAGAGCCAGAAGTAGGCGGCGCCCTCGAGCGAGACGAGCCGGGTGAGTACGGCGGTGAGGAGGTTCCCGAGCGCGATCGTGAGGAACCAGAGCGACATGATCGTGCTCCGCATCGCCTTCGGCGCCTGCGTGTAGCTGAACTCGAGCCCGGTCACCGAGACGAGCACCTCGCCCACGGTGAGGAGCACGTATTGCGGGAGCTGCCAGAGCGCGCTCGGCGGCGCGCCGCCGCGATCGACGAACGTCTGCACGATCGCGGCCGCGCCGAACGACAGCGCGGTGATGAACATCCCCGCCGTCATCTTCTTCAGGGGGGTGAGCTCGACGCCGCGCCGCGCGAGGAGCGGGAACACCCCCCAGGTGAAGAGCGGGATGAGCATCATGACGAGGAACGGGTTCGCCGCCTGGAGCTGCGCCGGCGACATCTCCCAGCCGCGGACGACGAGGTCCATCTGGCTCGCCTGGATGACCCAGGACGAGGCCTTCTGGTCGAAGAGCGTCCAGAACAGCGTGACCGCCGCAAACACGCCCATGATCCGGAAGACCGCCTTCGCGCCCTCGATCGCGTCCGGCGGGTGAACGTCCCGCGCGCCGTCGAGCCAGTGCTCCCTGGCGCGGCCCGTGCCGAGCCGGCGCAAGGCGCGGGCGACGACGCGCAGGAAGCCGTGCGGGCTCGGTCCCGAGGGCGGCGCCCGCACGTAGTGCTTCGTCCCCGCCCAGAACACGGCGAGCGCGAGCGCCATGAGGACGCCCGGGATCGCGAACGCGACCGAGGGCCCGTGGCGCTTCAGGAGCGATGGGATGAGCAGGTTCGCCGACGCCGAGCCGAGGTTGATGGACCAGTAGAACCACCCGTACACCCGCTGCATCAGCGTCGTCTGCGTCGGGCCGAACTGATCGCCGACGAACGCGGAGACGCACGGCTTGATGCCGCCGGCGCCTAGCGCGATGAGCGAGAGGCCGGCGAGGAGGCCCGCGGGCGTCTCCCAGATCGCGAGCACCGCGTGGCCCGCGACGTAGCCGAGCGAGATCCACAGGATGGTGTGGTAGCGGCCCCAGAACCGGTCGGCGATCCACCCGCCGACGAGCGGCGTGAGGTAGTTCGCCATCACGAAGTAGTGGAAGTACGCCTTCGCATCCTGCTGCGCGAAGAGCAGGTACTGGATCATGTAGAGCGTCAGGATCGAGCGCATCCCGTAGAACGAGAAGCGCTCGCAGAGCTCGTTGCCGACGATGTACTTGACCTGGGGTGGATAGCGCTCGGGGAGGGCCATGTCGGGCAGGGGCTCCGGGTCGCTCAGGCGGCGGCCTCGGCTGCGCCGCGCCGGGACGGGGCGGTCGGGTACCACCACGCCACGAGCGCGAACACGACCGCGGCGGCAAGCATGAGCGCCGCGAAGAACGCGTAGTAGGCGACGCCCTGGAACTGGTTCGCCCACGCGACGACGGCGGTGAGGAGCGTCCCCGACGCGATGGTGAGGTACCAGAGGCCCATCACGACGCTCTTCATGCGCCGCGGCGCCTCGCCGTACGCGAACTCGAGCGCCGTCACCGAGACGAGCACCTCCCCCACCGCGAGGAACACGTACTGCGGGATCTGCCAGGCGACGTGCGGCACCGCGGCGGACGCTTCGGAGAGGCGTCCCTCGACCAGCGCGGCCGCCACGAAGGAGAGCACCATGACGAACATCCCCACCGACATCTTGCGCAGCGGCGTCACGCGCACCCCGCGCCGCTCGACCGCCGGGTAGACGAACACCGCGAAGAGCGGGATGAGCGTCAGGACGAGCGCGGCGTCGAGCGTCTGCACCTGGCCGGCGGCGACATGGAACCCCAGCACATCGCGCCGCATCCGGTCTGCCTGCAGGGTCCACGACGAGCCGTACTGGAAGAACAGCGCCCAGAACGCCGTGACGGGCGCGAAGATCGCGAGGATGCGCAGGATCGCGCCGCGCGCGGGCGGCTCGACGGCGTCCGACGGCGACGCCGGGGGTGCGCTGCGCACGGGCGGCACGTGCACGTAACGGCCGCGGCCCAGCCAGAACACGACGAGGGCGGCCGCCATGGCGAGCCCCGGCACGCCGAACGCGACGCGCGGGCTCACCCGCTCGAGGAGCAACGGGATGACGAGCGTCCCGACCGTCGAGCCGAGGTTGATCATCCAGTAGTAGAGGTCGTAGAGGCGCGAGAGCAGAGCGTCCTTGCCGGGCGGGATCTGGTCGCCCGCGAACGCGGAGGCGCACGGCTTGATGCCGCCCGCGCCGAGCGCGATGAGCCCTAGGCCCACGGCGAGCCCGGTGCCGCTCTCCCACATCGCGAGCGTGGCGTGACCGGCGACGTAGCCGAAGGAGAGCCACAGGATGGTGTGATAGCGGCCCCAGAACCAGTCGGCGAGGAGCGCGCCCACGATCGGCATGAGGTACACGGCCGCGGTGAAGACCTGGAAGCCGGCGATGGCGCGGTGCTCGGCGATCCCGAGGTTCCTCGCCATGTACAGCGCGAGGATTGACGTCATCCCGTAGTACGAAAACCGCTCCGCGGCCTCGTTCCAGGCGAGGAACTTGATCGACGGCGGGAACCGGTCCCGGGGGGTCGCGCTCATTCGAGGCGAGACTGTGCCACGGGAGGGGTCCCGAGGCGAGGCTGCGGGGCGCTCGCGCGCGCGTTAGGGCATTGCCGCCATGACCCGACTCTCACCCGCCGACGCGCACGCGCTCGTCACGACCGGCGGCCACGATCTCGTCGACGTGCGCGAGCCGCACGAGTGGGCCCGCGGCCACATCCCCGGCGCGCGCCACATCCCGCTACGCATGCTCGCCGTCGCGCCGCAGGAGCACCTCGGCCCACGACCCGTCGTGTTCGTCTGCGCCCATGGCGCGCGCAGCCTCACCGCCGCCGCGCTCGCCGAGCGCGCCGGCGTCAAGGAGGCGGCGAGCGTCGACGGCGGAACGGTGCGCTGGGCGCGCGAAGGGCTACCGTTCGAGGGCACGCCCTGAGGCGCGGTCGTCCCTCCGTCCCCGCCCTGCGACAGGCTCAGCGAGCGGCCTGCTGACGCCCGACTCGCGGCCGCGCGACCGGACCTGCTAGCGGCGCAGCGCGGACACGGCGAGCGCGATCCACCCCGCGATGAACGCGACGCCGCCGAACGGAGTCACCGCGCCGAGCGCGCGCACGCCGGTGAGCGCGAGCGCGTAGAGGCTCCCCGAGAAGAGCAGCGTCCCGAGCGCGAAGAGCCACCCGGCCCACGCTGGCGCTGCGCCGCCGAAGCGCGCCGCCGCCCAGCCGGCCGCGACCATGCCCAGCGCGTGATACATCTCGTAGCGCGCACCGGTCTCGAAGACCGCGAGGAGCTCCGGCGAGAGCCGCGCCTTGAGCGCGTGCGCGCCGAACGCGCCGGCCGCCACCGAGATCGCGGCGGAGACGGCGCCGAGCGCGAGGAAGGTTCGTTCCATCACGCGCGAGGATAGCCGACGGCGTCCGCGCGCGGGCGTCCCGCGAGAAGCTTGCGGCCGCGCCCCGTCCGGCACAGGTGTGGCCGCATGGACTTCACGACGAAGCGCTGCGTCCCGTGCGAGGGCGGCGTGCCGAAGATGACCCCGCCGCAGGTCGAGGAGGGCTTGCGCTCGCTCGACGGCTGGGACGCGCGCGAGGGCTCGACCCAGCTCCACAAGCACTACCGGTTCAAGGACTTCCGGCGGGCGATGGCGTTCGTGAACGCGATGGCCGACCTCGCGGAGGACGAGGGACACCACCCCGACTTCACCGTGCACTACAGCAACGTGGACGTGACGCTCTGGACGCACGCGATCGGCGGGCTCTCCGAGAACGACTTCATCGTCGCGGCGAAGCTCGATCGGCTCCCCGCGGCGCGCGCGTGATCGTCGGCCGTCGCTCGCTGGTGGCAGCGCTCGATCGGAACGATCCCGTGAACGTGAACGAGCCCGAGCCCGAGCCCGGCTTCGCCTCGGGCGCGGGCGCGGGCTCGTTCACGGGCTCACTCCAGCCGAGCTGCGCCGTGAATAGACGGCAGGTCGCGGACGTCTCTCCGGCGTAGGGGAAACACACCGGAGGAAGCACACATGACGTCCCTCAGGAAGCTCGCCTTCGCCGTCGCCCTCGCCGCCGCAATCCCGTCCGCTGCGCTCGCCAAGCCCTGCGAGATGGACCGCTCCCACCCCGCGCCGCCGCGCCCCGCCCCGGCGGGCTGGCAGCACGAGTCGGCGCGCGAGCGTGAGCTGAGCGACATCCGGCGCGAGCTGCGGGCCCTCGAGGACACGCGCGCCGACTTCTACGCGCGCTACGCCGGCCGTCCGGGCAAGGTCCGCAAGTTCGAGCGGTGGTACGCGGAGCGCCGCGCGGAGCTCGAGGCGCGCAGGGACGCGCTCCGCCACGGCTACTACGCCTGGCGCTGAACGCGCCAGCGCTCCTCGTCATCCGCGGCCCGCGCGCTCGAGTGCGCGCGGGCCGCTTCGTCTCCGGACGCCGCCGACCCGCCGCAGCGGCGCGCGCTGGCGACGGCGCCCGCCCCGGGTTAGACGATGGCGGTGGGCCGCGTCCTCTCCTTCTCGATCTTCCTCGCCGTGAGCCTCGCCGTCCTCGGCGGCATGCACACGTACCTCTGGCTGCGCCTCGTCCGCGACGTGGCGATGCCCGACCCGTGGCGCCGCATCGCGACGATCGCGCTCGTGGTGCTCGCTTTGGCAATGCCGCTCGGCATGATCGCGCTGCGCGCCGCGCCGCAGCCCCTCGCCCGGATCGTTCCAGTCGTCGCGTTCAGCTGGGTCGGGCTCGCGTTCATGCTGTTCTGCGCGGTGCTCGCGGTGGATCTCGTCCGCGCGGCGATGCACGGGGGCGAGCTCCTCGCCGACTGGCTCCGCCGGCGCCCCGACCCGCCCGCCGACCCCGCGCGCCGGCTCTTCGTCGCGCGCGCGCTCGCGGGCGGCGCAGTGCTCGCGACGGGCGGCGCCGCCGCCTTCGCCTTCCGCGCCGCGACCGGACCGGCCGAGGTCACCCTCGTCCCGGTGCGCCTCGAGCGGCTCCCGCCCGCGCTCAGCGGCCTCACCATCGCGCAGATCACGGATCTCCACGTCGGGCCGTCGATCGGCGAGCGCGACGTGCGCCGCGTCGTCGAGCAGACGAACGCGATGCGCCCGGACGTCGTGGCGATCACGGGGGATCTCGTGGACGGCAGCGTCCGCGAGCTCGGGCGTGCGATCTCGCAGCTCGCCCAGCTGCGCGCCCGCCACGGCGTCTACTTCGTCACCGGCAACCACGAATACTACTCCGGGGTCGCGGAGTGGCTCGAGGCGCTCCGCGGGATGGGCATCCGCGTGCTCAGGAACGAGCGCGTCACGATCGGCGACGCGGCCGCCTCGATCGACCTCGCCGGTGTCGACGACTGGAGCGCCGCACGGGCGAACGGGGGACACGAGCAGGATCTCCGGCGCGCCCTCGCCGGCCGCGATCCCGACCGCGGGCTCGTGCTCCTCGCCCACCAGCCACGCGGGATCGCAGAGGCGGTCACGGCGGGCGTTGAGCTCCAGCTCTCGGGCCATACCCACGGCGGACAGATCGTCCCATTCAACCTGATCGTCGCGGCGACCCAGCCGTACGTGCGCGGGCTGCACCGCCACGCGGAGGGCGATCGCGCCGGGCAGATCTTCGTGTCGCGCGGCACCGGGTACTGGGGGCCCCCGCTGCGGCTCGGCTCGCCGCCGGAGATCGCCCGCATCGTGCTGACGACGTAGCCGGGCGCTCCCGCGCGAGCCGTTCACGCTCACGGATGGTCACGGAACGTGACGGGCGGCCGGACGGGCGGCGGGCGCTTTCCCGCGCGTTCTTCCGTGCGCAACGATCGCCTGGCCCGCAAGGGCCCTCTCCTCCGCGTCGTACCCGGTCTAACCTCCGGCGGCGGAGGTCCTCCCGATGCGCATCCGCTCCGTCGCCGTGATCGCCGGCGTGTTCCTCTCCGCCGCCGGGGTGACCGCGCTCGTCGTGCGGCAGCTCTCGGGCCCCGGCGCCCGGCGGGACGCGACGGCGGCCGGCTTCGCCGCCCCCACACCCGTCGTGACTCCGGCGCTCGACCCACCCGCGAGCTCCGCGGACGGGCTCATCGAGCTCCACGCGATGGCGGGGGACGTGCCGCTCGCGGGCGCGGAGGTACGCCTCTACCTGAGCCTCCCGCCCGGACCGGGCGCGCTCGAGCCGTCGTGGCGCCGCGCCGGAGCGGTGCGCACGGACGGCGCCGGGATCGCGCGGCTCCCAGCGCGAGCGGGGACCTACCTCGCGGCAGTGCGCGCCGGCGGATTTGCCGCGGCGCACGTGGAGCTCGTCCGTCCGCCCGACGAGGAGGTGACGCGGGCGGAGGTGGCGCTCGCGCCGGCCGTGACGCTCGACGCGCGCGTCACCGCGCGCCCGGAAGGGAGGCCGGTCGCGGCGCGCGTCGTCGCCTTCCCCAGCGTCGGCCGCGGCGTCCGGCTCGGCTCACCGTCGGCACCCGTCGAGGAGCGGACGTCCGCGACCGCCGACGCGTCCGGCGCGGTTCGGCTCGAGGGGCTCGCTCCGGGCACGTACGCGGTGGCCGCGGAGGCGCCGGACCTCCACCCCGTCCTCCTGCCGCGCGTCGTCGTCCCGCGCGCCGGCGCGCTCTCGATCGCGCTCGAGCCGCTCGCCCGGATCTCCGGCGTCGTACGCACCGGCGCCGGCCTGCCCGCGGCGGGCGCGATCGTCCACGGAGCTTCGCGGGACCACGACGCGAGCGCGACCGCAGACGCCGGCGGGCGCTTCACGCTCGCCGTCCCGGGGGGCAGCTACCGCCTCGCCGCCGCGAGTGGAGCTGGCGCGGGCGGCGCCGGCCCGGTGACCGTCCAGGCGGGTGCGACCACGGACGGGGTCGAGCTCGTGCTCGGGCCGCCAGCGGCGGTGGAGGGCGTCGTGGTCGAGCAGCGCTCCGGTCGCCCGGTGTTCGGGGCGGAGGTCGCGCTGTTCCCGCACGACGGGGGTGCGCTCGTCGCGCGAGCGCTCGCCGGCGAGGACGGCCGTTACCACCTCGCCGCGCTCGCCCCGGGCCAGTACGACCTGCGCGCCGTCGCGCCAGGCATGAGCCCGCTCCTTCAGAGCGGCGTGACGCTCGGCCCCGGCGCGACGTTCCCGCTCCGCGTCGCGCTCGCCGGCACCGGCGCGATCGAGGGCGTGGTGGAGGACGCGCGCGGTCGAGCTCTCGCGGGCGTGCGCGTCCGCGTCGAGGCGCGGGGCGAGGGGCTCCCGGGCGCGCTCGCGCTGGAGGCGCGGAGCGACTTCGAGGGCCGATACCGGATCGAGGGCGTCGAGATCGGGCGCGCCGAGCTCGTCGCGCGGCAGGATGGCGTCCAGCTGGGCGTCTCGCGCGCCGTGCTCGTCGCCCCCCACGCCACGAGCCGCGCCGACTTCGCGGTGCCGGACGCCGGATTCCTCGTCGGGCGCATCAGCCAGGACGGTCGGGCGGCGCCGGTGGGCACTGCGGTCGTCGCCGTCCCGATGAAGGCCGGGCCTGGCGCGCCGCAGATCGCGCGCGCGGTCGCCGACGCAGGGGGGAGCTACAGCCTCGCGCTGCCCGCGGGGGAGTACCGGGTCCACGCGGCGCCCGGCGACGCCGAGCGGACCGACCTGCGCGTGGCGCCGGCGTTCGCGCGCGTCGCGGCGGGGAAGACCTCCCGGCTCGACGTCGCCGCCGTCGCGGCCTCCGCCGAGGAGGGGCTCGAGGTGCTCGTGCTCGAGCCGGGGGGCGCGCCGTCGCCCGGCGCGGTGGTGACGCTCGCGCGCGCCGGCGACGACCGGATCGCGCTCGCCACGAGCGCCGGCGAGGATGGGCGGGTGGTCCTCGCGAAGGAGATGGGGCTCGCCGGCGCGCCGGTGACGATGCGGGCGCGCAGCGGCGGCCGGAGCGGCGTCTTCACCGGCGCGCTCCCCGCCTCCGGGGTCATCGCCGTCAGGCTCGAGCGCGGGGGCGCGATCGAAGGGGTCGTGCGCGCGAGCGGCGCCGCGCCCAGGAGCCTCGTCGTAGAGGTCGCGTCGCAGCCGGCCGCGAGCGGCTGGAGCACGACCGACGTGCACCGGTTCGCGGGCGCGCGCTTCGCGCTCGTCGATCTGCCGACGGGTCCGGTGCGGCTCACGGTACGCGCGGACGACGGCCGGCGCGGCGCCGCCGAGCTCTCCCTCGCCCCTGGCGAGACGCGCGCGCTCGAGATCGCGCTCCAGCCGGCGGCGGGGCGGTGAGGAAGAGGGTTTCAGGCCTCGGGAGAAGCTCCCGGACTCGTCGCTTTCGCTGACGCCTGAGGTCTGAGGCCCCAGGCCGCGCGCGGCGCGGCTCCCCCGTGAACCCTCATCCGGCGAGCGCCGCGACGATCTCCGGCAGCCGCTCGCAGGCGCTGCCGCGCGCGAAGAAGCCGCGCGGCGAGCGGGCGGCGAGCTCGGCGAACGGGTTCTCCTCGGGGTTCACGTCGACGAGCGCGGCCTCGCGCTCGAACGCGAGCCGGCCGATCTGCATGGGCAGGTTCGTCGCGCCGCTCGTGCCCACGACGAGCAGGAGGTCCGCCGTGCTCGCCGCGCGCAGCGCGCTCTCCATCCGGTAGTTCTCCTCGTCGTAGTACTCGTCGAACCAGAGGACATGTGGCCTGAGCCACCCGCGACACGCCGGACAGGTGAGGCGCACGCGCTCCGATCCGGTGAGCGGGTCGTCCTTCGCGCGCGGCGGGAACGGCGGCAGGTCCATGAGCCCCGCGCCGCACGCGTCGGCGCAGCGGACGTGGGCGACGTCACCGTGAATGCAGAGGACGCGCTCGGAGCCGGCGCGCCTGTGGAGCCCGTCGATGTTCTGCGTGACCAGCGTGAAGCGCTCGCCGAGCGCGCGCTCGAGCGCCACCAGCGCGGTGTGGCCGGCGTTTGGCTGAGCGTCCCGGCAGATGCCGAAGCGGTACAGGTACCAGCGCCACACCTCCTCGGGCGCGCGCTCGAACATCTCGTGGGTGGCCATCTCCTGCGGCATGTAGTTGCGCGAGCCGACCACCCAGTACCCCTCGCGGCCGCGGAACGTCGGGATCCCGCTCTCCGCCGAGATGCCCGCGCCGGTGAGCGCCACGACTCGCCCGCGCCCGCGCCGAACGTCCTCGAGGATGGCCTGGAGCTTCGGTTCCATCTGGCGTCCTTCCCTGACGCCCGGCGGGCGCCGATCACGGACCGTGCTGGCGCGTCCCAGCCGGCCCGTTATAACGTCGGCGCGTGTCGAGCGCCGTGACCCAGGGCATCCGCGTCGAGGTGCAGAGCACCTACCGCCCGGACCGATCCGAGGCCGGGCGGTGGCTGTTCACGTACACCGTCCGGATCGCGAACGAGGGCGAGGTCCCGGCGCTGCTCGTGGCGCGCCACTGGATCATCACCGACGCGAACGGCGAGCGGGAGGAGGTCGTCGGCGAGGGCGTCATCGGCCAGCAGCCGAACCTCGGCCCCGGCGAGGCGTTCGAGTACACGAGCTTCTGCATCCTCGAGACGCCGCACGGCTCGATGCAGGGCTCCTACCGGATGCAGCGCCCGGACGGGACGTCGTTCCACGCGCGGATCGCGGCGTTCCCGCTGGTGGTGCCGGGCAGATTGAATTGAGGGCGCCTACTGGCCCCCGCGCGTCGCGATCGCGAGGCGGGTCAGGCCTTCCTGCCGTGCGAGCTCCATCACCTGAACGACGCGGCCGTGCGGGACTCCCTCGTCGGCCTGGAACAGCACCACCGTCTCCGGGCTCCGCTCGCGCGCCTCGGCGAACGCCCGCCGCAGCGACGCGTCGTCCTGCACCTTGCCGCCGACGACCGCGCGCCCGTCCGCGAGCACGGCGACCGTGACGTCGCGGGCGACCGCGGAGGTCTCGCCCTTCCCGCCCTTCGGCAGGTTCACCTTGAACCCGCCCTCCTCGCGACCGGCCTCGGCGATCGCGGTGGTCGTCACCATGAAGATGATGAGCAGGACGAGGAAGATGTCGGTGAGCGGCGTGATGTTGATGTCGGCGAAGATCCCGCCGGCCGTCTCGAGGTCGTCGCCGCCGTTGCCGCTCGGCCCGCCGATCGCCATCTCAGGCCTCCCGCGCCGGGCGGGGCTCCGCCGCGGGGCGCGCCGCGGCGGCGGGGAGCACCTCGTGGAGCGTCTCGAGGAACTCCTCGACCACGAGCTTGAGCTGCAGCGCGACCTTCCCCACGTGCACGTTCAGGAAGTTGTAGATGACGACCGCCTCGATCGCGACCGCGATGCCGCCGGCTGTCGCGACGAGTGCCTCGGAGATGCCGGAGGCGACCACCGTGAAGCCGCCCTGCCCCGTCGCGGCCATGTGCCGGAACGCCTGCATGATGCCGACGACCGTGCCGAACAGGCCGATGAACGGCGCGATCGCGCCGATCGTGCCGAGGATCCAGACGTTGCGGCGCAGGCGCAGGTTCACCTGCTGGCGCTCGCGCTCGACGGCAGCGTCGATCCTCTCGAGGTCGGGGCCGCCGCCGCGCGGCGTGCGCCGGCCCGCGGCCGCGAGCCCGGCGAGGAACACGTCCGCCGCGGGCGACGGAGACCGCTCGCACTCGGCCCGCGCCTCCTCGAGGTCGCCGCGGAGGAGCGCGCGCAGCACCGCGTCGGCGACGGTGCGAGAGCGCGCGGAGAACCCCCAGAGCGCGATCGCTCGCTCGATCGCGACGGCGAGCGCTAGCACCGAGCAGGCGCCGATGATCCAGATCGACCAGCTGCTCTTCAGGAATCCGAGGTAGCTCGTGTCCAAAGGGGTCTCCCGTGCAGAGAGCGGAGTCTAATCGGGACTAGCCGCGCGTGGGGCACCGGAAGAACGCCCGCAGGGCCGTCCGCCTTCCCGCTCAGGGGCCTTGAATCAGCCCCCGGACCGAGCCGGGCGGTCGAGACGCGAGCGCGAGGCGCGACCGACCGAGCACACCCTCGAGGCGCCGCTGTGCGCGGCTCCCAGAAGAGGATGTGAGGGAGGAGCAACGAAGCGATGCGACGCGGATCGGCCGCCGCGGCGAAGGGAGGAGATTGCTTCACGGCCGCTCCGGTGCAGGCGCCGGCGGGCCGCCCGGATCCTCCACCGGTACGCCGTCGCGGAAGACGTCCGGGACCTCGGCCGGCGCGGCGTCGAGGTCGACGACGCGCGCGCCGCGGGGCGGGTCGAGCGTGAAGCGCACGCCGTCGAGCTTGCCGTTCACCTCGACCTCCTCCCCCCAGCGCAGGTCGAGCCGGACGCGCGGGTCATCGGCGCGCAGGCGCACCTCGCCGGGGAAGCGGCCCCCGGTGAGCGGCCGGAAGGCGTCGAAGTCGAGCGAGTACGCGCGCGCGCCGTGAGGAGACACGGACACGACGCTGGCGCGCTCGACGGCGGCCTTCTCCCCGACGCGGACCTCCTGCGTGCGCCCGTCCTCCTCGAGCGACAGGACGAGCACGCCGCCCCGGGCCTCGACGTCCACCGGGCGCTCGAGGAGCGGCGCCGATCCACACAGGATGGTGACGAGATCCTCTGCCGGGAGCGGCAGCGGGACGAGCCGCGCGAGGTTCTCGGGCGTCGCCTCGCCCCGGTAGAACACCCGCTCCTTCGCGTCGTAGAGCTGGAACCGGCCGCCGGAGGCCGCGAGCACCGCGCCGACATTGCCGAAGAAGTCGAGCACCTCGACGTGCAGCCGGTCGGGTTTCTCGGCCGCGATGAACTCGCGCACCGCCACGGCGGTGCGCATCCCCTTCGCCTCCACCTTCACGCGCGCCTCGCCGGAGACGCGCTGCACCCGCGCCTGCGCCGCGCGCACCTGCGCGAGGAGCGGCCCGGGATCCCGCGAGAGGTCCGGCGGCGGGCGGCGCGGGTGACAGGCGGCGAGCGCGAGCGCGGTGGCGAGGACCGCCGACGCGGCGCGCGGATGGGCGAGGACGTTCGGCACGCAGGCCTCCGGGATCAGAACAGCCGCGCCCTGCGCTCGCGCAGCTCGGACGCGCGCCGCTGGGCGAGCGCGTTCTCGGGGGCGCGCCCGGGATCGCGGCCCGGGTCGGACCGTGCCACCTCGGCGAGGAGCGCGTCGAAGAGCGCCACGTCCTGCACCAGCACCGCGTACGTCTCGGCCTCGGCGACTCGGCCGAGGAGATCGTCGGGCGCGAGCTGCCGGGCCCGGTCGAAGTGGGCGCGCGCCGCGGCCGCGCCGCCGCCCGCAGCCACGGGGAGCGCCGCCCGCCAGGCACCGAGCGCGCGGTGCGGTCCAGCCGCGTCGATGCGCTCGTCGAGCTCGGCCGCGCGCGCCATCATCGCGAGCGCCGCGTCCTTCACGGCGAGCACCGCGGCGTAGCCGGTCGCCTGCGCCGAGCG
The DNA here is from genome assembly GCA_035456445.1 of Anaeromyxobacter sp. GTDB lineage: Bacteria > Myxococcota > Myxococcia > Myxococcales > Anaeromyxobacteraceae > Anaeromyxobacter. The sequence goes on along the minus strand of DATIDF010000209.1, from coordinate 651 downwards.
CATCGTCCCCTGCGCCACGAGGTAGAGCGCCTCCGCGCCCTGCGCGTCCACGCGCGCCGCGGCAGCGGCTGGGTCCTCGCCACGATCGATCGCCTGCGCCCAGCCCGGCGTCGCGACGCGCAGCGCCCGCTCCGCCGCGCGCGCGGAGGCGTCCCAGGCTTCCTTCGCGTCCCCGGGCGTGCGCGCCGCGAGCGCCCGGAACGCCTCTGCTCGCGCGAGCCGCAGCTCTGCGGCGCCGTCGCCGGGGCGCGCCGCCGCCGCCCGCCGGTACGCCGTGATCGCCGCCGAGAGCCGCGCGGGCTCGTCTCGCGCAGCGAAGGCGCGATCCCCCTCGGCGAGCGCGGTCTCGTACGGGCTCGGGTCCGCGCGCGCGTCCGCCTGAGCTGGCGCCGTCTCGGCCGCGCGGCGACAGCCCGCCGCGATCGCGAGCGCGACGAGCGCGACGAGCGCGAGCGTGGTGCGACGGCGATCCATTCGAGGACGGCCCTAGCGGCGCTTCTTCCCGCTGGGCTTCCTCGCGGGGCCGTGGGCGCGGGCGCGCGCGGTCGCCCCCTTCTCCTTGCCGGCCGGGCGCTTCGCCGGGCGCGGTCGCGCAGCCTTCGCCTTCCCCGCGGTCGGCTTCCCCGCGGGCCGGGCGCGCACCGCCGCCGG
>DATIDF010000208.1:0-8365 GCA_035456445.1 Anaeromyxobacter sp. | reverse complement strand
GCGATCCGCTGATCGCCGGAGTCGCCGGGCTCGCGCTTCATGGGTTCCCTTTCGGCGGAGCGTCCCGCCACGGGCAAGGTGACAGGGACCGGCCTCGCCCGCAAGCACAGCGCGCGCGGAAGGTCAGGGCGGCGGGGTAGGGTGCCCGGCTCATGAACGAGCCCGCCCGCTTCCTCGCCTACGTCGACGGCTCCTCCCTCTCGAACCCCGGTGGCCCCGGCGGCACCGGCTTCGTCGTCGTGGATCGCGCGCACCCGGCGTTGCGCTTCGGCGGGAGCCGCTGGGTGCAGGACGGGACGTACGCGGTCACGAACAACCGGATGGAGCTGCGCGCGGTGCTCGAGGCGCTCGAGGGGTTGCCGCCCGGGGAAGCCGTCGACGTCGTCTCGGACTCGCGCTACGTCGTCGACGCTCTGTCGAAGTGGATCCACGGCTGGCGGCGCAAGGGCTGGAAGACGGCGACCGGCGAGCCGGTCCTGAACCGCGACCTCATCGAGGCGCTCGACGCCCGCGGGCGGGAGCTGAAGGTCAGCTACTCCTGGGTCCGCGGGCACGATGGCCACGCGGTGAACGAGATCGTCGACGCGCTCGCGCAGTCCGCGGCGCGCGGGGTGGCGGGCCCGACGGAGGGGAAGGTCGTCGAGGCGCTGCGAGCGGCGGCGGTGATCGGCTAGACGTCTCGCGCTCACCACGCCCCGAGGCGGCAGTCCGCGCACGCGTGCATGTAGTGCCCGTACGGCGCGAGGCAGCGCAGGCACGCGCGGCGGCCGCAGAGCGCGCAGGTCCGGGAGTCCTGCGCGCGGATCGGCTCCCCGCACGCGGCGCAGCGGTCCTCCTCCGGTCGATGCCCGCGGCCGCCGTCTGGTGTGGAGGGATCCACGCCGTGAAGGTCGCACCTCAGGTCGTCGAGATCGACGGCCCCGGCCGGAGGGGGTTCCCGTGCTACCCTCCGCGCCCACTCACCTCAGCGGAGGCCTGCCCACGTGAGCGATCTCCTGAACGACCTCGAGCCCAGGCTCCTCTGGCGGTACTTCCTCGAGCTCTCCCGCATCCCCCGAGGCTCCAGGCGGGAGGGCGAGGCTGCGCAGTGGGTCGCCGATCAGGGACGAGCGCTCGGCTGCGAGGTCGAGCGCGACGCGCTCGGGAACGTCCTCATCCGCAAGCCCGGCGCGAAGGGGCGCGAGGACCGTCCGGGCGTGTGCCTGCAGGGGCACGTCGACATGGTCTGCGAGAAGAACGAGGGTACGCCCCACGACTTCACGAAGGACCCCATCGCCGTGTACCGCGACGGCGACGTCGTCCGCGCGCGCGGGACCACGCTCGGCGCGGACAACGGCATCGGGGTCGCCGCCGGCCTCGCAGTGCTCGCCAGCGCGGACGTCCGCCACGGCCCGCTCGAGGCCCTCGTCACCGTCGACGAGGAGACCGGGCTCACCGGGGCGAAGGGGATCGCGCCGGGCTGGCTGCGCTCGCGCTACCTCTTGAACCTCGACAGCGAGGAGGAGGGGGAGCTCACCATCGGCTGCGCCGGCGGCGTCGACACCGTCGCGACGCGCGGGGTGACCTTCGACTCCCCGGCTCCGGACACGATCCCGCTGCGCCTCAAGGTCTCGGGCCTCAAGGGCGGCCACTCGGGCGTCGACATCGCCGCGGGACGCGGCAACTCGCTCAGGATCCTCTCCCAGGTGCTGGACGCGCTCGTCGCGCGCCACGGCCTCGCGATCGCGGCCGTGAACGGCGGGAACAAGCGGAACGCCATCCCACGCGAGGCCTCGGCGATGGTGCGCGTCCGCGCGGGGCGCGAGGCGGCGCTGCGCGAGGACGTCGCGTGCCTCGCGCACGACTGGCGCGGAGCGCTCGGCGCCTTCGACCCGAACCTCGCCATCGACGTCGAGCCGGGCACGGCCGAGCGCGTGCTCTCGCCCGCCGACGCGCGGGCCGTGGTCGGCCTGCTCCTCGCCGGCCCGCACGGCGTCGAGGCGATGAGCCCCGACATCGAGGGCCTCGTCCAGACCTCGACGAACCTCGGGCTCGTGCAGACGAGAGACGACTCGGTGCTGGTCACGTTCCTCACGCGCAGCGCGATCGACGCCTCCCGGCAGGCCCTCGCCGCTCGCATCGCGGCGGCGTGCGCGCTCGCCGGCTTCGAGGCGCGAGAGGAGGGCAGCTACCCGGGGTGGAAGCCGCAGCCGGGCTCCGCTCTCGTGGGGCTCGTCAACCGCGTGCACGCCGACGTGTTCGGAAAGCCCATGGTCGTGAAGGCGATCCACGCAGGCCTCGAGTGCGGCCTCATCGGCGAGAAGTATCCGGCCGTCGAGATGGCCTCGATCGGCCCGGACATCAAGGACGCACACACGCCGGACGAGCACGCACGCATCCCGTCCGTGGCGACGTTCTTCGAGCTGCTCGTCGCGGTCCTCGAGCGCGTCTGACCGAGCTGGTCAGCCGCCCGGATCGTCCTCCTTCACGGCCTCCGAAGCGAGCGGGGCAGGCGGATGTGCCTCGGGCTCCCGAACCGCCGTCCGCCCTCCGCCCATGCCCGCGCCGGGCGGGGCACCCTACGTTTCATGGGGATTCCTCCGATGCGCCGCGGGCCAAAGCGCCTCCTCGTCTCGTTCGCCGTCCTCGCGCTGCTGCTGGTCGCTGCGCGGGCGGCGCTCGATCCGCTCGTCACCTGGCGGACGCGCAAGGTCCTCGCAGGCATGGAGGGCATGCGCGGCCGCTTCCAGGACGTCGAGGTGAGCGTCCACGACCTCTCCTACGCGATCCGCGGCCTGCGGCTCGAGAAGCTGGGCGCCGGCGGCGCGGCGCTGCCGTACTTGCAGGTCGAGCGGGCGAGCTTCGGGCTCTATTTCAAGGAGCTCGTGCGGGGGCACGTGGTCGCGGCGGTCGACCTCGACGAGCCGAAGCTCACGCTCGTCAGCGCGAAGAAGCAGCCGGACCAGGGGGTCGAGGAGGCACCCAAGGTCGGCTGGGGGCTCGAGGCCCTCGCGCCCTTCCGTCTGGACCGGGTGCAGGTGAAGGACGGCGAGCTGCTCTGGGTGGACGCGTCGGAGCCGGAGCGGCCGGAGCTGTGGCTTCACCGCATCGAGGGGACGCTCGAGAACTTCGCGACGCGCAAGGCGCTCTCGAAGAACGAGCCGACCGTGCTCGCGGCCCGCGGCGTCCTGCAGCGGTCCGGTGCGGTGTCCGTGTTCGCGACCGCCGACCCGCTCGCGAAGAAGCTCACGTTCGCAGGGCAGGGCCGGCTCGAGGGGCTGAAGCTTCCGGAGCTCGCGACGCTGGTAGGGTCGAAGGCCGGCGTCGCGCCGGACCAGGGCGAGCTCGACATGACGGTCAGGTTTCGCGCGGAGGACGGCCGCCTCTCGGGGGGCGTGCGACCGATCCTGAAGAACGCCGGCATGAAGGCCGCGAAGGACGGGATCGGCGCGAAGGTGAAGGCGCTGCTCGCCGACGTCTCGCTCGAGATCTTCAGCGACGACGTCCCCGGGCGCGACGCGGTCGCGACCACCATCCCGATCCAGGGCACGGTCCACGATCCGGAGGCGCAGGCGGTCCCGACCATCCTCGGCATCCTGCGGAACGCGTTCGTGCGCGGTCTGCATGACGGGCTCTCCGGGCTCCCGCCGCCCCAGGCGAAGGAGAAGGAAGGCGTCCTGAAGCAGGCCCGGCGCGCGCTCTCTCCGAAGCGCGACGCGCAGCCGCGCGCGCAGCCGACGGGGGAGAAGTGACTCGGCGCGTGGCCGCGGCCCTGCTGATCGCGCTCGTGGGGGCGGCGTGCCGCCACCCGCAGCGCGCGTCGTCCCCCGACCCGCGCGGCGGGGCGCAGAAGCCCGAGGCGCCCGACCGGCCGGAGGAGAAAGGCGTCCCGCCGCGGCCGGGCCAACCGCGGGTCCCCGCGAGCCCGGAGGCGCTGCTAGCCCCCGGCGCGGTGAAGGAGCTCCAGCGTGCGCTCGCGGGCCGGGGCTTCCTCGGCGCGCACCAGGAAGGCGAGCTCGACGACGCCACCTCGCGCGCCCTCCGGAAGTTCCAGGCCTCGGAGGAGCTCGCGGAGACGGGCTTCCCCGACCGCGAGACGCTCCAGAAGCTCGGGGTGGACCCGGAGCGCGCGTACGGGCGCGAGGGCGGCGGCGAGGGCGATTGAGCCTGGCCGGCTCTCCTCGGAAAGAGCTCCATCCGCCGTGAGTTCCTGAGGCCCGAGGTCCGACGCCTGAGGCCGACGCCTTCGCCTTCCCCCCCCCGCGAGGGAGCCTTGCGGCACCGCGCGCCCGTTACACTCCGCCGCGCACACGGTCGCGGAGGCGATCATCGAGCTCTTCCTGGATCGCGGGAACCCCCTGCACTGGATCGTGGTCCTCGTGCTGCTCGTCTCGGGGCTCGCGTGCGTCTGGCTCGGCGTACGCGACGGGTTCGTCCGGCGGACGATGCGCACCAGCTCGGGGACCTTGACCGGCAGCAAGGCCATGGTCGCGGGCGTCCTCTACGTCGGCGCCGGGCTCGCCGGCGTCTGGGGCGCCGTCGCGTTCCTCCTGCGCGCGCGCTGATGCGTCCCCCCGGTTCGGTCCACCACAACGAGGACGCAGCCAGGGCCCGGAGCCCGCTGCTACCGTGGGCGGGCGGTAGCAACGCGGAGGTGAACATGGCCCTGTTGCCGACTGCCCCGGAGCCCGACTGCTGGCAGCTCGTGGGGGAGCACGACGCGGCGACGCCGCCGACCGTCGCCCGGGTGCTGAACACCGTGGGGACACGTCGCGAGTGGCGCCGCGCCGGGTTCCCGATCCTCTTCGACGAAACCGGTGAGGTGAGGCACGTCCTGCGCGGCGGCCGGCTCTACCGCTTCAGGCTCGTGGACGACCTCAGCGCGGCCCGGATGCCGCACTGCGCGCCGCTCACGAGCTGACGCGGCGCCACCTCCGCGCTCCGGGTCGAATCGACGCGGCGATCGCGCCGCGGGCGAGGCGCGTCTGCGCGAGGCGTCAGCGTCAGTAGACCGATAGCAGCTCGACCTCGAAGACGAGGGTCGCGTTCGGCGGGATGGCGGGCGGTGCCCCGCGCGCTCCATAGCCGAGCTCGGGCGGCAGCGTGAGCTTGCGCTTCCCGCCGACCCGCATGCCGGCGACGCCGCGATCCCAGCCCTCGATGACCTCGCCAGCGCCGAGCTGGAAGGAGAACGGATCGCCGCCGACGGACGAGTCGAACTTCGTCCCGTCGGTGAGCCAGCCCGTGTAGTGCACCTCGACCGTCTTGCCGCGCACGGCCTCGAGGCCCTTGCCCTTCACCACGTCTTCGATCTTCGGCTTCGCCATGGCGTCTCGCCCCTCGGGGTTCGGCGGTGCGAGATAGCAGGAACCGGTCGGGCGCGCGAGAATTGACCCCTTCGGCCGCGGGATACGAACCGATGCCCGAGACCCCCGACTCGGTTATCAAACGTTCCCGTGACACATCGGAACCCTTCCGCCGGGGGCGCACCCGCTGCGCGCCCCGGACAATCGTCCCCTGACCGCTCGCCCGTCGAAGCGACCGTGCACGAGCTACGGCGCCATCGCGCACACCTCGATCAAACACCCGTCGCCGTCATGGAGACGGACGCGCAAGGTCGTGTCACCGCCTGGAATGCCGCGGCGGAGCGGATGCTCGGCTGGTCCGAGGACGAGGTGCTCGGGCGACCGCTCTCGGATCTCCAGCTGGTGCACCCCGCGGACTGGCCTTCGGTGGACCGGTTGAGGCGCGAGCTCGTGGATGGCACGCAGACGGCGATCCCGCACGTGAACCGGAACGTGCGCAGGGACGGGAAGGTCCTGCACTGCGAGTGGCACAACGCCGCGATCCGCGACGAGGCCGGGGCGCTCGTCTCGATCCTGGCGGTCGGGCTCGACGTCACCGAGCGCACTCACGCGCAAGAGGTGCTCCGCGAGCGCGAGCGCTACTGGCACGAGCTCGTGGAGGCGATCCCGCAGCTCGTCTGGTCCGCGAGCGCCGACGGCGCGTGCGACTTCGTGTCGGCGCAGTGGCTCGAGTACACCGGCGCTACGGAGGCCGAGCAGCTCGGCCATCGCTGGCTCGGGTCGATCCACCCCCAGGACGAGGCCGGCGTGCACGAGGCGTGGCTCGACCTCGTCACCCGGGGAGCCCCGTTCGATCTCGAGCTCAGGATCCGCCGCGCCGACGGCACGTACCGCTGGTTCAAGGCGCGCGCGGTCGGGATCCGCGACGCGGGCGGGACGGTCGTCCGCTGGCTGGGCTCCTGCACCGACGTCGACGCGGCCGTCGGCGCCCGCGAGGCGCTCCGCGAGATGGACCGGCGCAAGGACGAGTTCCTCTCGGTCCTCGCGCACGAGCTACGAAACCCGCTCGCGCCGCTCCGGACCGGGCTCCACCTGCTCGCGCGAAGCGAGCAGGAGCCCGAGCGAGCGGCGCGGGCCCGCGCGGTCATGTTCCGCCAGGTGGAGCAGCTCACGCGCCTCGTGAACGATCTCCTCGATCAGTCGCGGATCACGAGCGGCCGCGTGCCGCTGGCGATCGAGCGGCTCGACCTCCGCGAGGTGGTGCGCGCGACCGTGGAGGATCACTCACTCGCGCTCGACGCGACCGGCCTCGCGCTCACGCTCGCGGTCCCCGAGGAGCCGATCACGGCGATGGCCGACCGCGCTCGGCTCGCGCAGGCGCTCGGGAACCTCGTCGGGAACGCCGTGAAGTTCACGCCGCGCGGCGGGAGGGTGGCGGTGACGCTCGCCCGCGAGGGCGACGTTGGCCGGATCGCGATCAGCGACACGGGCGAGGGGATCGCGCCGGAGCTCCTCCCCGACATGCTCGAGCCGTTCAGGCAGGGCGCCCAGAGCCTGGCGCGCAGCCGGGGCGGGCTCGGCCTCGGGCTCCCGCTCGCGAAGGCGCTCCTCGCGCTCCAGGGCGCCGCCCTGGAGATCCGGAGCGACGGCCCGGGGCTGGGCTCGATTGCGACCGTCCGCTTCCCGCTGGCTCGAGGCGGTCCGGCGCGCGAGGCCCCCGCGACGGAGGCCCAGGTCGAGCCAGAGCGCAAGCACCTCCTCGTCGTCGAGGACAACGTCGACGCCGCCGACACCCTCCGAGACGCCCTCGAGATCGAGGGGCACCGCGTCACCGTGGCGCACGACGCGGAGAGCGGGCTCTCGGCCGCGGCGGCCGATCGGCCCGATCTCGTGCTGTGCGACATCGGCCTGCCGGGCGAGCTGGACGGCTACGGCTTCGCTCGGGCGGCCCGCGCCGCTCCCGGGCTGCGCGCCATCCCACTCGTGGCGCTCACCGGCTACGGCAGCCCCGAGGACCGGCGCCGCGCGATGGAGGCGGGCTTCGCGCGCCACCTCGCGAAGCCCGCGAGCCTGGAGGAGATCCTGCGGGCGATCGCGGAGCTCGCGCTCGCGCCGCGCGGCGATTGAGTCACCGTCAGTTCCCGGGATCGGACCCCGGCTCGTCCGCGTCCTCCTCCTCGACGTCCGGGCCGGGGGGCAGCTTCTCGAGCCGCGCGCGGACGAGCTCCTGGTGCTTCCGCTCGTCGCCTTGCAGCTCCTCGAACAGCGCCCGGACCTCCGGATCCTTCACGTGCGGCAGCGCGGAGGAGAAGAACTCGAACGCCTTCTCCTCGGACGAGAGCGCGACCTCGAGCGCCTGGCGCGCGGACATGAAGACGCGCGGCGTGCCCAGGTCCGGCGCCTCGACGTCGTAGAGCTGGTCGCGCGAGACGCGGCGCGGCGCGTCCCCGAACCGCGCACGCCGCTGCTCCGCGAGCTCGGCCCCGTGCCGCTTCTCGTAGGAGGCCATGAGCAGGAACATGTCCGAGGCGTCGCCCGCGTAGCGCCCGCCCACGATCCGGGTGAACTCCTCGTATCTCTCGCGCGCCTCATCCTCGATGAGGATCGCGAGATCGAGCGCGTCCTGCAGCGTGAGGGAGCCGAAGTCGAGCGCAGCGGTCATCATTCCTCCGGGGTGAGGCGCTGGTGGGCCGCGAAGGCCGGATCGAGCCCGAGTTCAGTAACGCTGGACGCGCGAGTTGCGCGGCACCACCGTGGGCTCCGTGAGGGGGGCTGTCCGTTCCAGCGTCAGGGAGCAGGCTTGCCGTGGCCCGCACGGGGGAGCCGGGCGTCCAGGCGACCCATCCACTCCTGGCGACCCCGCTCGGCCCTGGGACGAATCGAATGTCCATCCTGCGTCGCACGCCGGTCACGGAGCCCGTCGCGCCCGCCCTCGATCACGCGTTCGTCGATCGAAGGCTCGTGCCGATCGTCGAGCGGCTCGTCCGGATCGGCTGGTTCTCGTTCGAGGTGGAGGGGGTCGAGCACGTCCCGCGCACGGGGCGCGTCGTGTTCGCGCCGAACCACGCGGGCTGGTTCGC
>DATIDF010000207.1:0-20214 GCA_035456445.1 Anaeromyxobacter sp. | reverse complement strand
GGTCCGCATTCCGTCGTAGGCTTGCTATTCAGTTTTCAAAGACCGAACGCTTCCACCCGAGCCGGTCCTTCTCCTTCCCGGCTCGAGCCTGACTTCCGCGGTGTCCCGAGGACTTCCGTTCCGTCAGCGAGGGCGGCGTATCTACCATCGGCTCCGGGGCGCGTCAACCAGAAATCTTCGCGCCGCTTCGCCTCTCCAGTCGGGGCTCTTCGACCACCGCCCTCTCGTCCCGACGGGGATTCGAGGAGGAGCTACTCCGCCTCGAACCAGCGCCGCGCTCTCGTCCCCTCGCGGCGGGCGAGCATGTAACACGGGTCCTTTCGGAGATCCATCCCAGTCCCACAAAAAGATTCGGCGCCGTCTCCGGCGCCGAATTCGTGCGTTTGCCCGGCCGGGCGGCTCGCGGGCTAGAACGTGTAGCGCACGGTCGGATAGACGGCGAACCCGCTCGCCTTCGCCTTCGTCGCGTAGACGTAATCGCCGGCGAGCCCCACGGAGAAGTGGCGCAGGCGCGTGAAGTACTCGATCCCTGGACCGCCCGCGACGACGAGGTCGTCGGTGCCGAAGAGGCCCTCCGGATAGGTGCGGGCGTAGCCGCCGCGGCCGTGCACGTACAGGTAGAATCGCTCGAAGTCGTTCCGATCCTTCACCCCGAGCACGGCGACGCGCAGATCGAGGCCGGCGTTGTAGAGGCTGAACGCGCCGTAATCGACGGACGCCTTCTGGTTGCCGCCCTGTCCGTACAGCGAGACGGAGAGCCGGCTGCCCAGGTCCACGCCCACGTTCGCGCCGACCAGCAGGCCGCCCGCCGACCCGCCGTCCTCACCGGCGTACGGGAACTTGGCGGGGTCGGCGGTCGGCGTGTCGAGCAGGCCGAGGTAGCCGAGCTCGAACCCCACGAAGAAGCCGCGCTCCACGTCGCGGAACCGCGCCGCGCGCGGATCTTCCTGGAGGGCGGGTGCGGACTCCTGCGCGAGGGCGAGGAGCGGCGCGGCGAGCGCCACTGCGAGGACGAGTCGCTTCAAGGATGTCTCCCTACCCCCCGCCCGACGAGCGGAGGATCCACGGGTAGGTGATCACCGCGATGCCGCCGCCCTTCGGCTTCGGGAACTGCCAGCTCGTGATGCGGGACATCATGCACTCGTGGACCTTCCCGTCCTCGAGCGTCGTCGCGGGACCGTCCACCTGCGGGCTCGTCGCAGAGCCGTCTCCGTTGATGATCCACTTGATGGAGACCTTGCCCTGGAGCTTCGGGTTGATCGCGAGCTGCTGCTCGTAGCAGTAGCGGATCTGCGCGGCGTGGTCCTGGATCACCTTGCGGATGAGCTCCTTGTCGATGGAGCCCATCACCACCGCGGTGCCCGTCGCGACGTTCACGTCCCGGTCGCCCTTCTTCCCGAGCCCGCCCACGCCGGTGCCGTAGCCGGCGTAGCCGCCGCCGCGCCCCTTCGTGCCGACCGCGCCGATGCCGATCGTCTCACCCGACCCGCCGCCGCCCTTGCCCGAGCCGCGGATGCCGAGGCCGCCGAGGCCGTAGCTGTCGCCGACCACCGGGCCGAACATGTTGCCCACTGCGCCCTTCAGGTCTCCGCCGAGCCCGCCCGAGCCGAACACCGTCGAGAGCCCCGCCGACCCGCCGCGGCCGAGCACGCCGAGCAGGCCCGTGTTCTTCACGATCTCCTTCGCGTTCGGGTCGATCGCCTTCGGGGCCGAGCGGGCGTTGGTCTTGGGCGCGTCCTTCTTGCCCATCTGACCCTCCTCGCCCTTGTGCTTCTCGGCCATCTCGCCGGGGTCGCCCTTCTTCTCGCCCTTCGGCGCCTCGAGCTTCTTCTGCGGCTCGGGCGGCTTGATGATGAACTTCGCCATCCGCGAGGGGTTCTTGAACAGGTCGTCCGCGACGACGTCGGTGTCGTACGGGAAGTTGTTCGCGGCGACCATGAACCCGGCCTGCACGAAGAACAGGACGAGGAACAGGTTCAGGAACTGGTAGTTGATGCGCTCCCAGAACGGCGCGCCCTTCACGCGCTCCGGCCGCTTGGCCCGCGCCTCGACCGCGAGCTGCGCGCCGATCTCCGCGCGGACCGCGCCCGCGCGCGGCACCGGAATCCAGTAGGCGCCTTCGACCTTCTCGTCCTGGGCCGCCTTCTTGGCGCGCACGAGCTCGCCGAACGTCTGCTTCCCGGCCCGCTCCTCCACGACGCCGGTCATGCCGCGGGCGAAGGTGAAGCGGTACTCGCCGTCCTCGAAGCGGAGCACCGGGAAGTCGTCGACGGGCAGCCCCTCCAGCCGGACGTCGCACTTCGGGCTCTCGCCGAGCAGCACCGGCACCTTCGGCTGGATGAACGTCCCGGCCTCGAGCAGCGTGTCGCCCCACATCACGCGGAGCTCTACGCCGAGGTCGGTCTCGCCGGAGAGATCCTCCACCTCTGCGGCGGCGGCGCGGCGCTCGCGCGGCGCCTGCTTCGCGGCGACAGCGGCGGGCGCGGGCGCGGCCGGCGCGGGCTCGGCGGGGACGGGGGCCGGAAGCGCAGCGGCAGCGACAGCGACAGAGGCGGCGGGTGCCGGGGCAGGCTCGTGCGACGAGGATGCGGCGGGCGCCTCGACGGCGTGCACGGTCTTGCCATTCGTGCCGTTCGCGTGGCCGTTCGTCTTCGCCGGCGCGGGCGCCGCGACCGTGGGCGCGACGACGGCGTGGTTCGGCGTCGCGACCGCCTCGGAGAGCGCCGCGCGCGCGTCGGGCGACTCGAGCACGATGCGCAGGCCGCCGAGCGTGATCTGGTCGCCCATGCGCAGCGCGCCGCGGCTCACCTTCTTGCCGTTGACGAAGGTCCCCTCGGCGCTGCCCATGTCGATGATCGAGATGGCGCCGTCGGGCGCGACCTCGATGACCGAGTGGATGCGGGAGATCTTGTCGTCGTCGAGGCAGAGGTGTGCCGAGGCGAGGCGCCCGATCTTGATGATCTCGCGGTTGAACTGCTCGGTCCGTACGAGCTCGTCGCCGCGGAAGACCGTGAGGGTGATGGGGGTGGCCATGGGTTCCTAGAGGTCGCCGGAAGCCTGCATCACCTTGTCGCGCCAGTTCTCGCGGATCTTGATGAGGTTCGAGTGATCGACGCGGCGGCGCGCCTCGACGTACTCGCCGTCGGGACGCTTCAGGTCGCCCTCGATCGTGTCGTCCTCGAAGTTGATGACGGTCTTCTTCTCGTACTCCACCTTCGGCTCCTGCGCGGCTGGCTGCCCCCTCGCCGGCTCGCGGGACTGGGCGAGGGTGGCGAGCGGGAGCACGACCGCTGCGACGACGAGAAGGTTACGCATCTTCAGGACCCCTGTTTCTCTCGAGAGCTTACCACCGTGGCAGAGCAGGCAAGAAGCGCACGCCTCCTCGCTTACCGTGCGGGCGTCTGCGGCGATGTGGGCGACGCACCACCGCTGTTGGTCGCCGGCGCCTGTGCGCCGGCAGGCGCCGGCTTCGCCGCACCCTGTCCGGTCTTCTTCGCCGCCTCCTCGGCGGCCTTGCGCTCCGCGTCGAGCTGCATCTGCTTCGCCGCCTCGGCGGCGCGGCGGTTCTCTTCCAGGATCTGCATGCACTCGCGCTCGAGCCGCGGCGCAGGGGACTCGGTGGCCGCGACCGGACCCGCGGCGCGTGCGTAGGCGCGGAACGCCTCGATCGCCGGCTGGCACTCGTTCTTCACCCGCATGAACAGGACCCCGCGCGCGAGGTGGACCTCGGGCAGCGCCTCTCCCGCAAGCTTCTCTGCCTCGGCGTAAGACGCGAGCGCCTCGTCGGGCTTCCCGAGGTGACGCCTCGCCACGCCGAGCGCCAGGTGAACCGGGGCGTTCTTCGGCTCCACACGGAGGATGGCCTGCGCGTGCTCCGCGACCGCCCCCCACGCCTGCTTGCGCATGGCAGCCTCCAGCAGGGCATGTCGCGCCGGGAGGTAGTCCCCCGAGAGCGCGATCGCCTTCCGGTACTGCGCCGCCGCGCCCGCCTCATCGCCCTGGCGGGCGAGCACCTGCCCGGTGACGAACGGGAGCTCGGGATCCTTCGGCGCGAGCTTCTGCGTGCGCAGCGCGATGAGGTTCGCGAGCTCGAGCTCGTTCCGCTGGAGCGCGACGCCCGCGAGCACCTTGTTCGCGTCGACCGACGACGGATCGCGCAGGAGCGCCTCGCGCGCGAGCCGCCAGGCGTCGTCGAGCTGGCCAGACGCCCGGTAGAGCGCGGCGAGGCGCGCGCGCGCGATCGCGTCCTCCGGGAAGTCGCGGACGACGGCCGCGTAGACGGCCGAGGCGGCGCGAGCGTCGCCCTGCTTCTCGAGGAGCACGCCGAGGTTCACCGCGGCCTGCCGGAGCGACGGCTTCGCCGCGAGCGCGCGCTCGTACGCCGCGCGCGCGCCGGTGAGGTCGCCCTGCCCCTCGAGGGCGACGCCGAGGTTGTAGCGGGCCTCCGGGATCTCGTCGGCGTCGAGCACCGCGCGCCACTTGCGCTCGAGGTGCGCCCAGTCGGTCGGGACGCCGAGCTTCTGCTGATCCTCCTGCGCCTTCAGCGCCTCCGCGAAGAGCCGCTGCGCGCGCGCTCCGACCGCGTCGGCGCCCTGCGGCGCCTGCGTGGCGGCGGCGGTGGCTGGGCGGCCCTCCCTCCGCTCGACATCCGCGGGGCGAGGACGGGAGCCGGCGCAGCCGATCGCGCCGGCGAGCAGGATCGCGGGGACGATTCGTCGGGTCGTCGTCACGGCAGCAGGTCCTCGTCTTCCTCTTGGGCCTTCTTGCGGTCCTTCCGCGATGGCAACGGCCCCTCCGCGACGACCCGCTCCTGCGGGTCGGCGCCTCGGGCGCGCGGCTCGGCGCGCTGCGCGGCGGCCGGCGTCACGCGGAGCGGCGGCAGCGCGGCCTCGGCGCGGCGCACCGGCGCCGCCTTCGGCGCGGGCGCGGCGGGCTGGATCTGCGCGAGGATGCCGTAGCCGCGCGGGACGTCGCGGACCCCCGCCTGCGCGACGTGCGGCAGCACCTCGGGCGAGGGCCCGTACTCGTCGGGCTTGTACTTCACGAGGATCGCGGTCGCCTGCTTCGCGCAGTCGTTCACCACGCCGTAGTCGCGCGAGGCGTTCATCGCGAGCTCGAGCCCCTCGACCGCCTTCTGCTCGAGCGGCTCGGCCACCTGCGCGAGCTGTGCCTTGTACTCCTCCACGAGCTCGCGCTTGCCCCGGATCTCCCGGGGGATCGGCGCGTCGAACAAGGTCTGCGCGAAGCGCTTGTAGCCGAGCCCGATCTTGTAGAGGGCGCAGATCGCCGGCTCCGCCTGCTTGAGCTTCACGACCTGCCCGTACTTCGCCTCGAGCTGCTTCAGCTTGCGCCCCTTCACCTGCAGCTGTTCCTTGAGGAACTTCGGGGCGACGTTGAGGTTGATGCGCTCGTACTCGACGAAGTCGGGCTCGAGGTCGAGGTACATCGCCTGCGCGGCGACCGGCAGGCCGCGGTCGTTCACCCGGCTCTGGTTCCGCTTGAAGTAGTGGAGCGCCTCGGCGTACGTCTCGCCCGCGAGCCGCTTGCTGCCGCCCTTCTCGTAGATCGCGGCCATGCGCTGGGTGATCGCGAGCCAGTCGTCCGGATCCTTCGCGTACCGACGCCGGTATTCCTCGAGCTGCTTCAGCTCCTTCGAGGGCTGGCCGCGGCGGCCGTACAGGTCGGCGAGGGAGAGGAACATGCGCGGCGCGTCGGGGCCCTTCGGCCAGGTCTCGAGATACGCCTCGCTCGCCGCCTCCGCGCGCGCCCACTCCCGCAGGCCGGCGCGGAACACCGCGGCGTTGATGATGGCGTCGTTCGCCTTCTTCTCCTCGTACGCGGGGCCGCGCTCCTCGACCGCCGCCTTCCCCTTCCCCTTCCGCGCCCGCGGCGCGTCGCTCGTGCGCTTCCACTCGCGGAAGTACCGCTCGTAGAGCTCGGCGGCCTTCCCGAAGTCGGCGATCGCCTCGTACGCCTCGGCGTTGTCGTAGAGGGACTTCGGCGCGAGCTCGTTGGTGGGGTAGCGCAGCAGGAACTGCTCGCGCACCTCCATCGCCCGATCGAGCCGGTGCGCGCGGCCGTAGTCGACGGAGGCGTTGTAGAGCGCGGTCGGTGCGAGGCGCGACTGGGGCCAGTCGCGCGAGAAGGCGATGTACTCCTCGGCGGCGGCCTCGAAGTCGCGCGCGGTCTCCCGCTCCTGGATGATCTTGAACGCGCTCTGCTCGATCACCCGGGCGAGGTCGTCCTTGAGCGCCGGGTGGGCCTTCATGAGCGCGGCGTTCGCGTAGAACCGCTTTGCCCAGCCGTTCACGTTGCGCCAGTCGCCGAGCAGGTTGTAGGCGTCGAGGACGAGGTTCGTCGAGTAGCCGGCGAGCTCGTGCGACGGGTGGTCGAGCGCGATGCGCGTGAAGAGATCGGTCGCCTCGGCGAACGCGTTGTGGCGGTAGTGGATGTTCGCCGCCTTGTAGGCGATCTCGACCCACTTCTCGCCCTTCGGCTGGTACTTGAGGTAGCGATCGCAGGCCGCGAGGAGCCTCTGGCGCGCGGGCGCGAGGGGGATGCGCTTCTTCGGATCCGTCGGGGCGCGCTTCTCCGTCTCGTCGAGCTTCTTCGCGACGAGGTCCCACGCGAACACCGCGTTCTCGAGCGCGTCCTTGAAGAACTTGCCGGGCTTGCCGGGCGGCGTCGCGTCGACGGCCTTCACGTCGCGGAGCGCGACCGCCTCGTACTCGGCGCCCGCGCCCTCGAAGTCGGCGAGCGCGTAGCGCAGCTCCGCGTGGAAGAAGCGCATCTCGTACGCGGTCGGCTCGTTCGGGAACACGTCGAGGTAGTCCCGGTAGACCGCGGCGGCGAACCCCGCCACCGGCTCGTCGCGCGTCTTCTTCCACTCGTTGTGGTACGTCACCGCGAGCACGCGCAGCGTCTGCTCGGCGTCGCGCCGGGCGTCCGCGAGCACCTTCTTGCCGCTCTCGTCCTTCGCAGCCGGCGACGCCTCGATGTCGCGCAGCATCTTCACGAACACGTGGGCCTGCTGGACCGCCGCCTCCTTGCGGCCCATGCGCCCGGCGGAGGTGACGACGCGCGACTGATAGAACGGCGCCTCGGGAGAGAGCGGCTTCTCTCGGATGAGCCGCGCGTACACGAGGATCGCGTCGCGGTCCTTGCCGTCGCCGTAGTACAGGTCGGCGAGGGACCGGAGCATGTCCCACCAGCCCTTCTCGCCGCCGACGCGCCGGAACTCCTCCGCGGCACCCTCGGCCGAGCCGACGTGGCTGTACGTCCGGACGTAGTCCTTCCGCGCCTCCTTCACCAGCGCGAGCTTCTTGTCGGCCGGGACGGTGCTCGTCGGGAGCTCGCCGAAGTAGATGACCGCACGGAAGAGCTCGAGCGACTGTTCGTACTCGCCGAGGTTGTAGTGCACCCAGCCCTGCTTGTAGAGCGCGTACGCGTAGACCGAGCTCTCCTGGAACTCGGCCGCCTTCTTGTACGCCTCGAGCGCCCGCTTCAGGTTGCCGGTGCGGTCCGCCTTGTTCGCCTTCTCGAAGTAGTACTCGCCGAACGCCATCCACGCGTCGGCGACGTACCGCGAGTTGGGGTAGCGCTCGATGAGCGCGCGGTAGGCCTTGAGCGCGTCCGGATCGAAGCGGTCGCGCTGGGAGAGGTTCTCGGCGAGGAAGTAGAGCACCTCGTCGAGGCGCGGGTACTTCGGGTACTTCGCGATGATCGCCTTGTAGAGCGCGATCGCCTGGTCCTGCAGCTTGCGCGACTGGCCCTCGAGGTCGGTCTTCTCCGCCTTGAGCCGCTCGGCCTCGGCCGGGTTGCCCTTGCCGAGCGCGATGAGCTGATCGTCGCGCCGGTTCGCCTGGAAGAAGAAGTACTGCGACTCCTCCCAGAGGAGCTCGGCGAGGCGGAAGTACCACTGCGGCATCTCCGCCGCGGAGCCCCCGCCCAGATCGATGAGCTTGCGGAGCGACCCGATCTCCTCGCGCCGCTTGTCGGAGACCTGGACCTCGATCGTCTTGCGGAAGGCCTCGAACGCGAGCGCCGGGCCGGCCTCCTTCGTGGCGGGGCGTGCCGCCTCGAGCGTGCCGCCGAGGGCGGCGTCCGGCGCGACCGAGCGCTTCTGGCCGAGGTCCGCCTCGCGCGGCGGCGCCTTCTGATCCGCACCCGCCGTGGAAACGCCGAGCGCCAGGACGACGCCGGCGACGAGAGCGCGCTGCATGCTCGAGGCTCCTCTCCGACTGCTTACCGGGCCGCAGAACGGGACCGCGGGAGGCGATCCTTGCAGCCCTTCGTGAGCGTATACGAGTACGTGCCGAGCTCGTCGCGCCAGAACTCGCCCTCGTACGGCCAGTACAGGTGCTCGTCCGACACCGCGGTCGAGTACTTGAGGTCGCGGACCACCTCGACCTGGCTTCCCTTGGCAAGCGCGCCCTCGAGGGCCTCGCGCTCCTTGCGCGACACCTCGATCTGGATCCGGAGCGCCTGGGCGAGCAAGGTCCGCAGCGAGTCGCGCTCGTACTCGAGCTTGCCGCGTGCGCGCGCGCCGGCCTCCTGGACGAGCGCCGCCTTGTCCGCGCGGAGCTTCTCGAGCAGGTCCTTCGCGAGCGCCGACTCGCGGAACTCGGGGCGCCGCTCACCGATGCCGCGGTCCATCTCGACCTCGATCTCCCCGATCGATTCGGCGAGGCGGCGGATGTTCTGGTCGGTGTACGCGACCTTCAGGATGCGGCGCATGATCGCGCCGCCCTTCCCGTGCGGCGACTGCTCGATGACCTCGAAGTACGCCTCGGGCGTCTGCGGCCGCGTGGTGATCCCGGCGAGCTCCTCGTAGACCGGCTCGTACAGCCGGGAGAACGACTGGAGCACCCGGCGCGCCTCGGGGTAGCGGCAGTTCTCGTAGTAGACGATCGCCTCGAGGACGTACGACTCGGGGAAGTACTCGTCCTGGAAGTACGGCGACTGGAGCGTGAGGAGGTTGCCGAGCGTCTTCTCGTAGTCGCCGATGCGGTAGTGGGCGTAGGACGCCTCCCACAGCCCCTCGAGCCAGCGCTCCCCGCCCCAGGGCATCTTGCCGTAGTACCAGATGGCGTAGCGGTTCTGCCGGTTCTGGTAGTGGAGGCGCGCGAGCTGCAGGAACGCGAGCTCGCGCAGCTCCGGATCCGGATGGCGCCCGCGCTTCGGGTTCGTGAGGCGGACGACCTCCTTGAACGCCTCCACCGACGCCTGGTCCTCCCCCTGCGCGAACAGCACGAGGCCGTCCACGAAGCGGGCCTTCGCGTAGACGTCGCCCGCGTCCTCGCCCGCGGAGGGCGCGTCGGCCGGCGCGGGCGGCTGCGCGCCCGCCTCGCGGCGGACGAGCGACGCGAGCCTGCGCGCCTCGGCCCAGGCGGCCTTGGCGTCGGCGGCGCGCCCCGCGTCGGCGAGGGCGCGGCCGCGCTCGAACTCGTACTTCGCGAGCAGGAAGTGGAAGCGGTCCTCGTACGCCGGCGGGAAGCCCCACTGCGCGTGACGCGCCACCCGGTTCAGAACCGGCTGCTCGTTCTTGAGCTTGCGGCCGACGTGGAACACCCACTCCATGGCGGAGTGGTAGAAGCGCGAGCCGCGCGGGCCCTTCTCGAGGATCTCGTCGAACACGGCGAGGGCGGAGTGGTTGAGCCCCATCCGCACGAGCGCCTTCGCGCGCTGGTAGCGCGCCTCGTCGTGCACCTCGGCGAACGTCGGCTCGCGGAGGATCTGGTCGAACGCGAGCGCCGCCGTCTCCGTCGCCTTCTCGTCGAGGAGCTTCTTCGCGGCGGCGAGGCGCTCCTTCGCGATCGCGGTCGTCTTGGGATCGACCGGCGCGATCCTGAGGGTGGGGAGCTCCTGGGCAGGCGTCTCCGGTGCGCGCGTGGCGGACTGCTCGGCCGGCTCGCCCGGGAGCGGCTCCACCGGCTTCTCCGGCTCCGGCGTGGGGGCCGGGGGGGAGGCCTCGATGGCGGGCGCGGCCTTCGGGGCGGGCTTGCCCGCCGGCTTCTTCTTCGCGGGCGCCTTCTTCTTCGTCGCCGGCTTCTGCTCCTCCTTCTTCGGCGCGGAGAGGTCGATCCCGAGCTGGGCGTGCGCCGCGGGCGCGGCGGCGAGCGCGGCCAGGAGGACCGCCAGGCGGCCCTTCGACGACAGGCGGAGGCAGGTCGGGCGCGTCATGGGCGAGCTCACGGGAGCGAACGGTTGTGCAGCGGGAGGAAGAAGGAGAGGCCGAGCTCGGTGAAGATCTGGTTCTGCCAGTCCTTGCCGCTCTGGTTGTTCGGCACCTCCACGCCGTACACGTAGTCCTTCACCTCGAGCCGCAGGGCTAACCATTCCTTGAAGAACAGGCGCGCCCCGAGCCCCACGTGACCGCCGACCGTGCTGGCGAGCGATGGGTCTCCCCCGCTCGCCGCGAGCGCGGTCGCGTCGTTGGGCCCGAGCACCTCGTCGTGGGAGATGAGGTCCGCCCCCACCAGGATCGAGAGATCGAAGTGCGCGACCTTCTCCGCGAACACGTTCAGCTTGCCGTACACCGGCGACCAGGCGACCTCGGCGCCGACGATCCGGCGCAGCTTGCCGGGGACCTGGAAGAGCATCGCGTCGTTCGCGTCGGTGCAGCCGCTGCCCTTCGGGCACACCACGGCGGAGCCGGTGGCCGCGGTGGCGCCCGTCGCGGCTTGCGCGGAGACCGACCAGGCCTCGCTGAAGTGGTAGCCGAGCTTCAGACCGCCGAAGTACTTCGAGTAGAAGGCGTCGTTGAGCGAGAGGTTGCCGGTGGCGGTGAGCTCGAACCGGCCCGCCTTGCGGTAGAGCTGGCCGGAGACGGGCGGGATCTTGCCCGCGAACGCGTCGGCCCGGGTCTGCGCGACGGCGGCGCCGGGCGCTGCCGTGGCGAGGACCGCGAGCGCGGCGAGCGCGAGGACGCTTCTTTGGGCGCGGCGCGCGATCATGGGTAGACGTACTCGAACCGCGGGGGGAAGAAGAACGACAGGCCGACGTTCCCGACGAACACGCTCTGCACCGTCCCGGGGACGGAGAGGATGGGCTGGTCCGGATAGAGGGTCGCCATGAGGCCGAGCTCGAAGGCGAGCCACTCCTTCGGATAGAAGCGGACGCCGCCGCCGAGGTCGGTCGCGAGGTGCGGCCCCTCGCTCCGAGGCTCCAGGCTCGTCGCGCTCCAGACGACGCCGAAGCCCGCGGCGAGGAAGACATCGAAGTGGAGGATGTTCGACCCGAGGAACGAGGCCTTGCCGTAGACGGGCGACCAGATGCCGTCGACCATGGCCTGCCCGTACAGCTGGGACGTGAGCAGCTGGCTCTGGAACGCGACCTTGCCCTCGCGCACGTTGTCGGTCCGCAGCCGCTCGAAATACGTGCCGCGCAGCGCGATCGCGAAGCTGTCCTGGACGTTGTAGGCGAGCCGGAGCCCTCCCCCGAACTTCTGGTAGAAGGCGTCGTTCACCGTCGCCGAGAACATCGGCGTGAGCTCCAGGCGGCCGCGCTTCAGGAAGCCCTTCCGCTGCACCGCCTTCACGCGGTCGCCGAGCGCGACGTCCTCGTCCGTGAAGGGCAGGAGCGGCCGCGCCTCCTTCTTGTCCTTCTCAGCGTCACGAGAGGCCGCCGGCCGCTCGCCCGCCCGGGCGCCGCCCGGCTGCGAGAGGTCGATCGGTGGTTGCTCCTCCGCGCCGGAGGGCGGCTGCTCTGGCGCCTCCTGCTGCGGCGGCTTTGTGAGATCGATGCCGGGCACCTCCTGCGCGAGCGACCAGGCAGGAGAGACCACGACCGCAAGCCAGGCGATGGCGAATTGCGTTCTCATGGGTTTTGGCGGGCAGCGCCCGGTGGGCATCCTAGCCAAAGGGCGGTGGAGGGGCAACGGAACGACCTCCGAGAAAACTGCGTCCGTACGCGGCTGTAGGCCGTTGTCGGCGGTCGACCGCTCCCCCGTACCCTTGCTTGTCGGAGGGCGGGGCGCGTGCTAACGATTCCCGCCGACCCATGCGCTCCGCCGCCTCCAAGCTCGCCGTCGCGCTCCTCTCCGCCATCGCGCTCGCCGCGTGTCAGAACCCCGACGTCGGCGATCCGTGCACCCTGCAGTGGGGAAGCGAGAGCTCGCTCCCTCCTCCGACGCCGACGACGACGAACGGCGATTACTTCCAGTCCGGCAACACCGCGTGTGACGATCTCGTCTGCATCGTCTCGCCTGCGGGCGCGGACTCGAAGTACGCGACGCGATGCTCGGCGGAGAACGGCGAGAACTGCGGCTACTGCTCGAAGCCATGCGTGTCGAACGACGACTGCTACACGAGCGAGACGGGCCTCGTGTGCGATCTCGTGCTTCCGGATCCCGCCTTCATCGCGACCCTCGACCCCGAGGTGCGCGACCGATACCTGGGCGACATCTCGTTCTCGTCCTTCTGCGTCGTGCGACGGTGACGGTGCGCGCGCTCCCCGCGCTCCTCGTCCTGCTCTGCTGCGTGAACGCGAAGGGGCCCGACGCGCCTGCCCCCGGCGCCCGCGTGGTGGTGGAGACCTCCGCTGGCGCTCGGCACGCGGTCCGCGTGGAGCTCGCGCGCACGGACGCCGAGCGCGCGCGCGGGCTCATGTGGCGGGAGAGGCTCGATCCCGACGCGGGGATGCTGTTCCTGTTCGAGGAGACGGCGCCACACGGCTTCTGGATGAAGAACACGCTCATCCCGCTCGACATGATCTTCATCGGCGACGACGGGCGGATCGTCGGGATCGTCGAGAGCGCCGCGCCGCAGACCACGACGCCGCGTGAAACCGGCGCGCCGAGCCGCTACGTGCTCGAGGTGAACGGCGGCTGGACCGCCGCGCGCGGCGTCCGCGCGGGCGACCGGGTCAGGTTCGAGAACGTACCGAGGTTCTGAAGCGCGGCCTCGGGCCCCCTCCCCTACGAATGCGGGTCACGCCTTCCGCAGGAGCTTGCGCGCGAGCTGCGTCCCCAGGCTTTCCGACATGAGCTGCTCGACGACGGTCTCGAAGGCGCCGCGGTCGCGGGGGTTCGGCCAGACGAAGCGGATCCCCATCCCGGGCTCCGCCCCGCCCGCGGCGGCGTGGACCACCTCGCCCGCGAGCTCGAATGGCGCGGGGCGTCCGGGGATGGTGAGGCGGAACAGGAACCGGGTGCCCACCGGGAGCGCCTTGCGCGTCTTGATGAACGTGCCGCCCTTCGAGATGTTCCTCGTGTAATCGGCGAAGAAGCTGTTCAGCTTCTTGTAGTCGACCTTGAGCTCGATCGGCGCGCGGGCGTGCTCTCGGTTTTCCGTCATCCCGCGCCATGTTATCCCGGGGCCGGCGCGCGCGGGTAGCTCGCGCCGGCCAGGGGGCACTCGCGTGGAGCCGCGCTTCCTCCAGATCGCCGCCGCGCTCGCGCGCGGCCGGGCCTTCCGCGCGGGAGGCGGGGTCCTCCTCGCGGCGGGGCTCGCGGCTGGATCGCTGCCCCTCCTCGACGCGCCCGGGTACGAGCTCGGCGAGCTGGGCGCGCTCCTCGCCGTCGCGCTCGCGCCGCTCCTCGCGCTCCCTGCCGTCCAGCGCGAGCGCGCGCGTCCGGATCCGTCCCCCGCGGCCGCGTTCGGCGGCGCCGCGCTCGTCCTCTCCGCGCTGCTCGCGCTGCTCTTCGCGGGCGCCGTCGCCCGCGCGGCCCTCGGGCCCTGCAGCGCGTTCACCTCCGCCGCTGCATTCTTCCCGCTCCTCGCCCTCCCCTCCGCCCTCCTCGCCACCGCCGTCGCGACGATCGTCGCGCTCGTCACGCGCGGGCGGCCCCTCCCCGCGGCGCTGCTCTACGCGGCCGCGCTCGCCGGCTCGCTCGCGTGGACGCTCGCGGTCGCGTACCGCGGCCCGGCCGCATTCCTGTACGACCCGCTCCTCGGCGCCTGGCCCGGGCCGCTCTACGACGAGGCGCTCCCGGTGGACGCACGCGTCCTCCTCTTCCGCGTCGAGGCCGCGACGTCGGCCGTCGCGCTCGTCGCGCTCGCCGAGGCCGCCGTCCGCGCGCGTCGCGCGGGGCTGCGCGCAGCGGCGGCGCCGCTCGTGGCGCTCGCGGTCGCGGGCGGCGCCACGCTCGCGGCGCGCGTTACGCGGGACGCGCTCGTGCTCTCCGGCGACCGCGACGGGATCGCCCGCGCGCTGGGCGGCCGCCGCGATGGGCCGCGCTGCACGCTCCTCTTCCCCGCCGAGAAGCCCGCCGCCGCCGCGGACGCGCTCCTCGCGGAGTGCGAGTTTCACGCCGCCGATCTCTCGCGCGCGCTCGGCCTCTCCGCGCCACCGCGCGTCACCGTGACCGTCTATCGCAGCGCCGCGGAGAAGCGCCGGCTCGTCGGCGCGGCCGCGACCGAGTTCGCGAAGCCCTGGCTCGGCGAGGTGCACGTCGTCGACTCGCCGTCGCCGCACCCCCTGCTCCGCCACGAGCTCGTCCACGCGGTCGCGGGCGCCATCGCCAAGGGGCCGCTGCGCGTCCCCGCGCGCGCGGGCGTCCTCCCTTCGCCCGGCCTCGTGGAGGGGCTCGCCGTCGCGCTCGAGGTTCCTCGCGGCGACTGGACGATCCACGAGTGGTCGCGCGCCGCCCGAGATCTCGGCTTCCTCCCGGACATCACCGCCATCGTTGGGCCGGCCGGGTTCTGGTCGCAGGCCCCGGCCCGAGCCTACACGGCGGCGGGGAGCTTCCTCGCCTTCCTCATCGAGCGGCACGGCGCGGACAAGGTCGCCCGCGCCTACCGTGACGGCGACGTCGCGGCCTCGCTCGGCGCTCCCCTCGACGCGCTCGTCGCGGAGTGGCACGCGTTCCTCGATGGCGTCGCCGTCCCGCCGGGGCTGCAGGAGGTCGCGCGAGCGCGGCTCGAGCGGAGGAGCCTGTTCGCGCGGCGCTGCGCCCGGGAGGCGGCGGCGCTCGCCTCGGGCGCGGCGGCCGCTTCCGGGGCCGGGCGCACCGCCGAGGCGTGCCGGCTCTGGCGACGCTTCGGCGCTTTCGGCGAGGAGGCCTCCGCCGAGAAGGCGGCCGGCGACACGCTGGCGCGCGGCGGCGAGCTGGACGCGGCGGCCGCCGCTTACGCGGGCGCGCGCGCGCGCGCCGGGCCGGGGGACGACGCGCTGCGGGCCACGCTCGCGGCGGCGGAGGGCGACCTCGCCTGGCGACGCGGCGACCTCGCCGCGGCGGAGCGCGGCTGGGCGGAGGCGCTCGCCGCCCACCCGGATCGTCCGGAGGCGCGGCTCCTCGAGGCACAGCGCGCGGCAGCAGCGGACGACGCGCTCGGTGCGGCGGCGCGCGCGTACCTCCTCGGCGAAGGAGATCCCGCGCTCGCGCTCGCGCGCGTCGCGCGCGTGGAGCGCCCGCTCGCCGCGTACCTCGTCGGCCGCGCGCTGCTCGCGCGCGGCGAGGCGCGTGCGGCGCTCCCCGAGCTCGCGCGCGCGGACGCCGGGCCGCTCCCGCCGGTGCTTGCGCTGGAGACGCGCGCGATCCGGGCAGAGGCGCGCTGCCTCGCGGGCGAGGAAGACGCGGGCGCGGCGGGATTCGAGGCGCTCGTCGTAGCGGCCGGCGGCGAGGCCGAGCGGGCACGCGCGGAGGCGGGCTTGCGGCGCTGCAGGTTCGAGGCGGCCCTCCGCTCGGGCGGCGCCGCGCCGGCCGGAGGGCGCGCCTCGCGCGGTGACTGATCTTGCGGCGGAGCTCCGCGCGCGCAGAGCGCGAGGGCACCCCCGCCCCCCTCGGCCGGGTCCCTGCGTCACCGCCGGCGGCTTCGCCGCGAACGCGGTGGCGCCCCGGCGGGGGTCGCTTCGCTCGTCCTACAGGCCGTGGCGAAGCCGGTCGATCGCGGCCTTCGGGTTCTTCACCCCGTTCTTGAGCAGCCACCAGCTCACCTTCAAGCCGCCGACGGCGAGAACGCCGAGGTAGCCGTGGCCGAGCAGCTGCGACGTGGAGGCGTCGATCTTCACCCGCACCTTGAGGCCGGGATCGTGCTCGAGGACGAGCTTGAAGAACTCGATCCCGAACTCGCCGACGTCGTCGGAGCGGAGCGCGGTGATCCGCTGCACGGCGCCGTCCGGCATCGTGAGCGTGAAGTCGGGCGCCGCCGCCGCGGCCTCGCGCACCTCGGGCGCGCCGCCCTCCATCGTGAAGTGCGCCGGACCGGAGTCGAGCGCGAGGTTCACCCGGGCGCCGCGCGCGAGCGGCTTCGTCGCCTTCCGCGCCGCGGAGGAGGTCTCGAAGAAGCGCTTCAGGGACTCGAAGCTGGGGCTGGTCATCGTCCGGTCAATCTATGATGAACGGGCGCCCGCCGGAGACCCCGGCGCGGGGCATCCCGCGCGGCACCACCGCGCTTGACCGGTCCGCCCGCCCGGGCCACAGTCCCGCGCATGACGACCCGTCCCGTGATCCCGCTCGCGCTCTGCGCCGTCATGGCCCTCTCCGCCGGGTGCAGCCCGAAGCGGATCCCCGGCACGGAGATAGAGGACAAGGGAGACAACCGCGCCGTCTACGAGGTGGTCCGCGCGTACCAGAAGGCGCTCGAGGGGCGCGACGCCGCCGCCATCCTCGCGCTCGTCTCGCCCGCCTACTTCGACGCGGCGGGCACCCCCGATCCCGCCGACGATCTCGACCGCGCCAGGCTCGAGCAGAACCTCCCGGCAGACCTCGCCAAGCTCGAGGGAGTCCGGGTCGACGTGACGGTCCGTCGTATCGACGTGCAGGGCGACACCGCCACCGCCGAGATCTTCTACGAGGACTACTACCGAGTGCAGACGACGAGCGGCGCCGTGCCCCGCCGGGACGCGGACGTGCACCGGCTCCTCCTGAAGAAGATCGACGGTCAGTGGAAGATCGCGGCCGGACTGTAGGGGCGGGGCGGGCCTCACGTCAGAGTCACAGCCCGAGCGGTCGAATTAGCCCCGAGCCCGAGCCCGGTGTGTCGGGCGCGGGCTCGGGCGCGGGCTCGTTCACGGGCTCAGGCCAACCGAGCTGCGCCGTCAGAGCCCGAGCAGCGCCCGGAAGCCCCGCTCGCCCATCTCGCGCAGCGCGAGCAGCCGATCGCGGTAGCGCCGCCAGTCCTTCCACGCGAGCCGGTGGGCGCCGACCTCGGTGAGGTGGAACCCGTGGATGCGCGAGGCGGTGAAGCGCAGGGCGGCGTAGCGCGCCCACGCGTGGAGCGCGTCCACCGTCTCCGGCTCGAGGCGGCGCCTCGCACGGTAGCCCTGAACGAGCGCGGCGGTGCGCTGCGGCTCGTAGCGATCCGTGTAGCACCACGCGTTCACGGCGACGCCGAGGTCGTAGGCGAAGGGCGCGACGCAGCTCATCTCCCAGTCGAGGATCGAGCTCACCCTGTCGCCGATCCAGAGCACGTTGTCGACGAACAGGTCGCCGTGGACGAGCCCCTGCGGCGCCCCCGGCAGCGCACCGGCGCGGAGGAGCTCGTCCTCGAGCAGCGGTAGCGCCGCCGCGACGGCCGGATCGCGGTCGCCGTCCGGCCGGAGCTCCGCGATCCAGCCGCTCACGCGCGCGAGGCCGTAAGGGTTCTCGCGCGTGGCGGTGAACCCCGAGGCGAGATCGTGCAGCCGCCCGAGCTGCTCGCCCACGCGGCGACAGCGCTCCGCGCCGGCGTCCTCGCGCGCGATCTCCTCGCCGGGCGAGTAGGCGAAGAGCATCGCCAGCTTCCCCGCCACCGGGACGAACGGCCGTCCATCGGCGGCGAGGTGGAGGCGCGGCACCGGGAAGCGCGCCTCGTGGAGGTAACGCTGCACCTCGGCCTCGAACCTCACGTCGGCCTCGGTCTTCCCCTCGTTGATGCGCAGGAAGAAACGCTGGCCGCCGGCCCAGAGGTGGAAGTTCGTGTTGACGGCCCCCTTCAGCTCGGGCCGCACGCGCTCGGGCGCAGGAAGCCCGTACGGCCGCACCGCGGCGGCGAGGTCCTCGGACGTGAGGTCGGTGTAGCGGGCCATGCGGGGGCGCGAGCATGCCCGCTCGCCGCGGCGCGCGTCAACGCCAGCGCGCGAGCGACCGGGCGCCCGTCTCGCTCCGCGCTGGCGGGCGCGGACGAGCGGGTTAGATCCGGGGTTGCCTGCCATCCGCCGCCCCCGCCGGGGCAAACGCAAGTACACTCCACCGCCGTGAGCCGGGACAAGAAGGACCACATCGCGCTGTCCGACGCGCACAACTCGCGCGGCATCGAGCTGGCCGATCGTGGCTGGCTGGACGAGGCCATCAAGGAGTTCAAGAAGGCGATCGAGCTCGATCCGAGCTCCGCGCACGCGCACGACAACCTCGCGACCGTCTACTCCGAGAAGAAGCTCTTCCGCGAGGCGCTCGGCGAGTACCTGACCGCCATCCGGCTCGAGCCGGACAGCGCGACGGCCCACTACAACCTCGCCTGCTTCCTCGCCACCCATGGGCACGACATGGCGGTCGCCGAGTACCGCGACGCGATCGAGCTCGATCCCGAGTACCCCGACGCCCACCTGAACCTCGGCCTCACCCTCGCCGATCAGGGCAAGCCAGAGGAGGCCGTGAAGGAGCTCGAGACCGCCATCCGGCTCGATCCGAAGGATCCGTTCCCGCGGCACGAGCTCGCCGCCCTCCTCATGGACGAGGGCGACTACCGCACCGCGATCACGCAGCTCAAGGAGGTCGTGCGCCTCGAGCCGGACAACTTCGAGGCCCACCTCGACCTCGGGATCTCGTACGCGCAGAAGGGCTTCTACGCCGAGGCGGAGCGCGCCTATGCGCGCGCGCGGGAGATCCAGCCGGAGGACCTGCTCCTCAACTACAACGTCTCGGCGCTGTACGCGCTCTGGGGCAAGCCGCGCGACGCGCTCGAGGCGCTCCGCAAGGCGGTCGCGTCGGACCCTCCGAAGGTGCGGGGCTGGCTGCAGTCCGATCCGATGTTCGACGCGCTGAAGGGCACGCCCGAGTTCGACGATCTCGCCCACGGGTGAGCGGGCGGGGTCGGTTGGCTGAGCCCGTGAACGAGCCCGCGCCCGAGCCCGCGCCCGAAACCGGGCTCGGGCTCGTTCACGTTCACGTTCACGGGTCGTTCCAATCGAGCGCTGCCATGAGAGGTCGGCGCGGTGAGGTCGCGGCGGGGTACTCCGGAGTGGGCACGTGACGGATGGTGATGCGGCCGTGACCCACCGTGAGCGCGACGAGGCGATCCAGACTTCACGGACCGTTTTCGTTTCGTTACCCTCCGTCGCATGCCAGAGCTCGCGTTCTTCCGCCACGGCGAGGAGCTCCTCCGCGTGGCGCTCACCGGCCGCACCGAGATCGGCCGCGCGCCGGAGTGCGACGTTTCGCTCCCCGATCCCGCGCTCTCGCGCGTCCACGCCGTGATCGAGCGTCGCGGCGACGGCTGGCACCTCGTCGATCGCTCGGGGCGCGGCACGCGCGTCGGCGGCGCGGAGGTGGCGGAGGGCGCGCTCGCGGACGGCGTCGAGATCGCGCTCGGCGCCTGGCGCGCGCTCTTCCGCGCGGCCGCAGCGCCCGCGCCGGAGGAGACGCGCGCCACGGGCGGCACGCAGCTGCGCGCCGGGGAGGCACCGGCGGGGCCGAGCCCCGCGCGGCTACGGGTCCGCGCGGGCGGCCGCGAGCGGACGATCCCGGTGACCTCGGCGGGTGTGGTGGTCGGGAAGGACCCGACCTGCGATGCGCCGCTCGACGATCCCTACGTCTCCGCGCGCCACCTGCGGATCGAGCCGCGCGGCGGCGCGTGGCACGTCCTGGATCTCGGCTCGACCAACGGCACCTTCATCTCGGGCGCGCGCGTCTCGCAGGCGCAGCTCCCGCTCGGCGTCCCCGTCTCGATCGGCGACGCCGAGCTCGTCCTCGAGCGCCGCGACGCGCCGGAGCCGGCGCGCACCGAGGCGTTCGAGGGCATGGTCACCCGCGACGGGGCCATGCGGCAGGTGTTCGAGCTCGTCGAGCGGGTCGGGGCCTCCGACGCCGCGGTCACGATCCTGGGCGAGACCGGGACGGGCAAGGAGCTCGTCGCGCGCGCCCTGCACGCCCGCTCCGCGCGGCGCGACGGGCCGTTCATCCCGGTGAACTGCTCGGCCATCGCCGAGACGCTCATCGAGTCGGAGCTGTTCGGCCACGAGAAGGGAGCCTTCTCCGGCGCGGAGCGGATGCGCAAGGGCGCCTTCGAGGAGGCGGACCGCGGGACGATCTTCCTGGACGAGATCGGCGAGCTTCCGCTCGATCTGCAGCCGAAG
>DATIDF010000206.1:0-15344 GCA_035456445.1 Anaeromyxobacter sp. | reverse complement strand
CGACGCTCATGGCCGCGCGCGAGGAGCTCGCGCGCCGCATCGTCGCGCTCGGCGCCACCGCGCCGACGCCGGAGGGAGAGCCGCTGCCGCTCCCGCCCTCACCGCCCCCCGCCGAAGGAGCCGGCGGCGGCCAGACGGAAGCCTCGGCGTTGCCGGTGGTGGGCGGGTGCGCGTCTGGTGGCGGGTCCGGTTTCCTCGCCGTCGCCGGGCTCCTCGGCACGCTCCGGCTGCGCAGGCGCCGCGCGCGCTGACCACCCGTGGCGAACGACGCGGTCGCCACGGTTCACCCATCGTGGACTGCAGGCAGCCGGCGGCACTCCGAGCGCCCGCCGGCCGCCTGTGTCGGGAGGCGAGCCGCACTGCGTCGTCCTCGCCGTGTTGCGTCAAAATCGAGCCGTCCGGGCGGCTGCGATGGGGCCTGGTTGTCGTCGCCTTGACAGTGCCCGGCCATCCGCGTTGTCTTCGCGGCCCACCCTTACGCATTCTGCGAAGGAAGGACTCGAATGGCCACAGACTTCACCCCGCCCAAGAACCCGCCGTCCTCGCCCATCCCGAAGAAGAAGATCCGCCGCGAGGACGCGCTCGCCTACCACTCCTCCGGGCGCAAGGGGAAGATCGAGGTCGTCGCGACGAAACCCATGGCGACCGCGCGCGACCTTGCGCTCGCTTACAGCCCCGGCGTCGCCGAACCCTGCCTCGAGATCGAGAAGGACCAGGACCTCTCGTACCTCTACACGGCGCGCGGCAACCTCGTCGCGGTCATCTCGAACGGCACCGCCGTGCTCGGCCTCGGCGACATCGGCGCGGCCGCGGGCAAGCCCGTGATGGAGGGCAAGGGCGTCCTCTTCAAGCGGTTCGCCGACATCGACGTGTTCGACATCGAGGTCGACGAGAAGAACATCGACGCGTTCTGCAAGGTCGTGAAGGCGCTCGAGCCGACCTTCGGCGGCGTGAACCTCGAGGACATCAAGGCACCGGAGTGCTTCGTCATCGAGGAGCGGCTCAAGCGCGAGATGCAGATCCCGGTCTTCCACGACGACCAGCACGGGACCGCGATCATCTCCGGCGCCGCGCTGCTCAACGCGCTCGAGATCGCCGGCAAGGACATCGCGAAGGTGAAGGTCGTCGTCTCCGGCGCCGGCGCGTCCGCGATCGCCTGCACGAAGTTCTACCTGTCGCTCGGCGTTCGCCGCGAGAACGTCACGATGGTCGACACCAAGGGCGTCATCTACAAGGGACGCGCCGAGGGCATGAACGAATACAAGTCCGAGTTCGCGGCCGACACGAAGGCGCGCACCCTCGCGGACGCGATGAAGGGCGCGGACGTCCTGCTCGGCTGCTCGACGAAGGGGATGGTGGACCAGGACATGGTCCGCTCCATGGCGAAGGACCCCATCGTCTTCGCGCTCGCGAACCCCGACCCGGAGATCGGCTACCCCGAGGCGAAGGAGGCGCGCCTCGACGTCATCATGGCGACCGGGCGCTCCGACTACCCGAACCAGGTGAACAACGTCCTCGGGTTCCCGTACATCTTCCGCGGCGCGCTCGACGTGCGCGCGAAGGCCATCACGGAGGAGATGAAGATGGCGGCGGCGCGGTCGCTCGCCGCGCTCGCGAAGGAGGACGTGCCGGACTCCGTCTCCCGCGCGTACGGTGGCGAGAAGTTCCGCTTCGGCCGTGAATACATCATCCCGAAGCCGCTCGACCCCCGGGTGCTGCTCTGGGTCGCGCCGGCCGTCGCGAAGGCCGCCATGGACGCTGGTGTCGCCCGCCAGAACATCGACCTCGCCGAGTACCGCGATCGGCTGCGCAAGATGCAGAGCCGCGCGAACCAGGTGATGGGCTCGATCATGTCGAAGGCGCGCAAGAAGCTCACCCGCATCGTTTTCCCCGAGGGTCACCACCCGAAGATCCAGCAGGCGGCGGAGATCCTGCGCGAGGAGGCGATCTGCGAGCCGGTGCTCCTCGGCCCGGTGGAAGACATCCAGCGGTCCATCGCCGAGCAGCGGCTCGACGACCTCGACGGCGTCACGATCATCGATCCGATGACGAGCGACTCCTTCAGCCGATACGTCGCGCGGTACTGGGAGCTCCGGCGGCGCCGCGGCGTCACGTTCGAGGAGGCGCAGCGCCGCATGCGCATGCGGAACTACTACGGCGCCGTGATGCTCGAGCAGGGCGCGGTCGACGGGCTCGTGACGGGCCTCACCTCCGGCTACGCCGCGTCGATCCGCCCGTCGCTCGAGGTGGTCCGCACGCGCCCCGGCCAGCGCGCCGCGGGCGTCTACATCGTGGTCACGAAGAACGACTTCAAGTTCTTCGCCGACTGCACGGTGAACGTGGACCCGACCTCCGAGGAGCTCGCCGAGATCGCGCTCACCACGAGCGACCTCGCCCGCTACTTCGACGTCGTGCCGCGAGTGGCGATGCTCTCGTACTCGAGCTTCGGCTCCGCCGCGGGGCCGAGCCCGCGGAAGATGGCGATGGCGAAGGACCTCGTGCGCCAGCACCACCCCGAGCTCGAGGTCGACGGCGAGATCCAGGTGGACATCGCCACGAACACGGAGGTCCGCGTCCCGGAGTTCCCCTTCTCCACGCTGAAGGACAACGCGAACGTCTTCGTGTTCCCGAACCTCGACTCGGCGAACATCGGCTACCAGATGCTCGCCAACGTCGGCGGCGCCGAGGTCATCGGGCCCGTGCTCATCGGCATGCAGAAGCCGGTGAACGTGCTGCAGATGGGCTGCTCCGTGCAGTCGATCGTGAACCTCGCGGCCATCACCGCGCTGCGCGCGCAGGGCGAGAAGTTCGTGTTCTGATCGCCGGAAGCGCCTTCACCAAGGGGCGCCGACGCCGGACATGACGAGAGGGCCGCCACCCGGCGGCCCTCTCATCATTTCAGCGGACTCGACTCTACTGCGGCGGAGGCTCGCAATCCTGGAGAGGGCCGACGCAGAGCGGCCGCATCATCTCGTTGTCCTCGTGCTCGACGATGTGGCAGTGCCAGACGTAGAGGCCGAGGAGATCGAACAGGCCCCTCACTCGCGTGACCTCGCCCGGGTAGGCGATGACGGTGTCCTTGAAGCCCGTCTCCCAGATCTCCGGGCCGCGCGAGTCACCGAGCTGGATCTCTCCGTCTTCCACCTCGAACGGCTGCCGGTCCACGACCTGGAACTGAATCTCGTGGATGTGGATCGGGTGCGCGTCCTCCGTGAAGTTGTAGATCTCCCAGACTTCGATCGAGTTGAAGGCCGGGTTCTCCGTGATGTCGTCGTCCCAGGCCAGCGGTGTCGGCTCGTCACCGTTCATCGTCCCGAGGAGCGCCGCGATCGGACCGTCGAAGCCCTCGACCGTGGACGCCGCCTCGTTGAGCGAGACCTGCCGCGTGTTGCTCGCGGGGCCCAGCGGCCTGAACGCGGGCAACCTCAATCGCGCCGGGTCGAGACTGGTGTCACGGCTCGCGAGATCGACGAGCGTGAACTTCATGACCTGGCCGGTGGTGCCTGGATCGGAGGGCTCGAAGCAGTCTGGTGGTGGTGGCGGCTCCGACGGTTCCGAACACCCGAAGAACGGCGTCCCGCCACCGAACGGCTCGTCGGGTCCCTGGTTGACGAGATAGATCGCGTCGCCCGTCTCGAGGCCGAGCGAGGTCGCGATCGCCCCGAAATCGACGATGACGTCGGCCCGCTCCGCTAATCCCATGAGGAGCTGGTCGAGGTTCACCGGCGCGGGCAGGAACCCGCCCTCCGCGGCGATCTGCCAGAAGGGGAGGGACACAGCCGCATAGTCGCCGTCATCGATGCTGCCGTCCTCGGGCGTATTGTCCGTGGCGAGCTTCAGGAGGAGGAAGCGCGAGTTGCAGCCGTTCAGGAAGCGAAGACGGTAGCGACGCGGCTCGACCTCGAGCTGAGGCCAGGTGCGCCCGTTGACGACCATGGTGTTGCCGAAGAACTCGGGGTTCCAGATCGGGGACACGTCGCTGAATGGGATGTACGGACCGCCGAACTCGTCGAAGAATGCCCGCGTGCCTGGGTAGAATAGCGACCCATCATCATTGAAGGAGCGGTCCTGGATCGCGATCGGGATCTCGTAGAACTTGCCGAAGGGGTCGGATCCGACGGTGGGGGCCGGTCCAGGAAGCACCGGCGCCGGGAGATCGCCTGGTCCGCGACGAAGCAGGTAGAAGCCGGCCGGCCCGGCGTAGACGTTGACGCGGGTCATCCCGAGGGTGTGGTCGTGGTACCAGAACGTCCCCGCCCGCTGATCGTTCTGGTACTGGAACGTCGCCGTGCCGGGCTCCCAGACCACGCCGAACTTGTCCTGGAAGATACCCTTGAAGGGAGCGTACCAGGTGCCTTCGGTCGCGAAGCCAGCAGGAATGTTGCTGGCCGCGGGCAGATACCACGCTTCCGCAAAGCCGTCGCTCTCCTGCGCGTTATGCCCGCCGTGCAGGTGGGGCACCATGGGGACCGGGCCGGTGTAGGTTCCAGGGGTGACCGCCAGGTCCTCGGGACGCATGTCCCGGTCTTCCTCGCCACCGGGCGGATTCGCCCAGTGGAGCGTCTGATCCACCGGCAGGATATGGGGGAGGAATTCGCAGTCGGTCGGGGAAGGGCTCGGAGAGTGGAAACAGGCGACCGGGTCGTTCACCAGTTCGTTCATCCACTTGACGCGGACCGGCCTCATGAACGTGGCCTCGATGGTGAACGCCGGGTAATTGAAGGTGCCTCCCTCCAAGACGGTGCCCGGGTGATTGACGGAGCCATAGCTCCAGACCGTCGTCTCCGGGAATCCATCCGGCAGGATCTGCTGCTCGAATTGCCTCACGGCGATCTCGTAGTAATCCACCCGCCCGCTAGCCGTCTTTGGCATCGCCGGCGGGATGACCAGCTTCTGATCTTCGTACTTCGGGATCGAATTGGGATCGAGCGATCCCCCCTCGATCTGCGCGAAGGCCTTCGGGACCGTCCATGCGCCGATCGTCAGGAAGACGATCGACATCACCGAACCGTGAAGCGCCCGTCTCGACATTGTCCCTCCCGCCTAGCGTGATTCACCCCTCGTCACGCTCAATGGGTTCTTCGTGTTCGCGGGCTTGGGAGAATTTGTCGAGGGATACGCGCCCACGAGCGACCTCGGCGCGGCGCTCTGCCTGACATAGCTGGTCGTGGTATCGGCCGCGTCCTCACGCTAGCCGCGGCCGTGTTCGGCCCTCAACCGCCCGGAAGTGTCGGGCCCATCAAGACGCACCCGACGTGACGCCCCATCGACGGGACGTACTCTCGGTAAGCGACCGGCTGAGGCCCTGCGGCGAAGTCGCCGAGGCCCGTGAGGAACGACTCGAGCATCAGCGCCTGAGGCAGGCACCGCCCTCGCCCCGATCTCGAGGTGGAACGAAGGAAGCGCCGAAATGCCCGTCAACCGCGCAGCCATCTGCGAGGAAGCACCCCGCCACCAGTAAACGCCCGCTTATTGACTCATCGTGATCGCTGCCGTCGAGGCAAGCCGGCGGGTATCCGATGCACAATGGTGACTTGCGCTAAATCAAGCCGAGTCATCGTGTTGAACACGGCAGCGCCCGTCCGCTCGCGCGCCGAGCGCGTGCGGGGAGGCGTTCAACACGCGCCGCCCTGTTCCTCGTCCTCGTCTCCGTTCGCCCCGTCCCGGGGGCGCGGTGGAACCCCTCAGGTGGGCACGCCGGCGCGGGGCAGGACGACCCGCTGCAGGAAGATCCAGCCGACCGCAAACGCCAGGAACGCCAGGAAATCCCAGTCGCCCATCGGTCAGCCGAGCTGCGCGAGGACGCGGGAGAGCCGCTCGCGGACCTCGGTGGCGATGGGCTCGAGCTTCGGATCCTGGGACGCGATGGTCTGCAGCGGATCGACCGCCGAGACCATCACCTTGCCCGCGTCGTCCTCCCAGACGGCCACGTTGCACGGCAGCATGACCCCGAGGCCGATCTCGTAGGTGAGCGCCTGGTGCGCGAGCTTCGGGTTGCACGCGCCGAGGATCTGGTAGCGCCGGAAGTCGACGCCGAGCTTCTCCTTCAGCGTCGCCTTCACGTCGATGCGCGTGAGGACGCCGAAGCCCTCCCCCTTGAGCAGCTCGGGGACCCTCGCGAGCACCTCGTCGTACGTCCCGCTCACCTGCCTCCGCATGCCGAGCTCCGCCACGTGCCACCCCCTCGAAGCTTCGAGTTCGCCCGTGGGAGCCCCGGCGCGCGGGATCGGTGCACGCCGGCGGAGCGAACGCCGGGCCGGCCGGAGAGGCGGCGACCGCTCAGAGCGCGATGCGCAGCGCGACGCCGAGCTGCAGCACCGGCGGGGCCACGGAGATCACCTGGTCCGCCGGCAACCCGGGCGCCACGTCGGAGAGCGGCACGTCGAAGCCGAGGCGGAACTCTCCCCCGCGCGCGCCGAAGGACGCGGCGACGAACGACTCGACGCGCAGGTACGTCAGCGCGAGGACGGCGTGATCGAGCCGGGCGACGAAGCTCCGGTCGGACAGGTTGCCTAGGACGGACAGCGTGAACGTCGTGTCGTTCCAGCGCCCAGGCGAGGGCAGGAGCACGAACGCCCCGGCGTAGTGCCGCCCCAGGTAGAACGGCCGGAACGCGGTGGGATCGCGCTGCCTTATCGGCGCGGCGGGATCCCCAGTGAGCTCCGGCGCACCGGCGAGCAGGAACGGGTAGATGTCCTTCGACGTGTAGCCCGCGTCGTCGAAGGAATACTCGGCGCCGACCGTGACCGCGTCCTCGTCGCTGTAGTTCGCGGACCAGGTCCCGCCCAACACCAGCGCCGGCGTCAAGCCCTCCGGATCGACGCGCCCGTAGCGGGAGACGAGCGGTGCCCCCGGGCTCACGACGCCCCAGCGCGGCGTGTCCCGGCTCGTGCGGAGCGCGACCTCCCCGTACACATCGAGGTCCCAGACCCCCGCCGAGGCGTCCACGCCGAAGCGCGGTCGATGCCCGTCCTGGGCGAGCGCGTCCGCCCCGAGCTCCACCGTGCCGACCACCACCTCCGCGCGGCCGCCCACCCCGACGCGGCCGAGCCGGTTCGTCGGCTCCTCGAGCCCGGAGATGTCCTCGAGGACCGCGACGCCGTAGGCGTTCCAGCCGCGCGCCTCCCAGGGCACGTGCAGCTTCACCATGGTCGTGCCGACCCGCTCGTCGAACACGGCGAGCGGGTTGCGGGGGACGGGGTGGAGGTAGTCGGTCGGGTTCCAGAACTTGCCGACGCCCCACTTCACGTGCTGCTTGCCCGCGGTGACGAAGATGCGCCGGTCGACGTCGAAGTTCACCCACAGCTGATCCAGAACCACGCGTGGCCCGCGAACTCCCGCGGTGAGCCCGCCGGTGCTCGTGTCGTAGCCCAGGACGGCCTGCTCCGCCGACGCGAGCGAGGGGGTCGCGGTCCCTGGCGCGGTGGGGTCGTAGCGCATGCGGCCGAGCGTGAACGCGCGGACCCGGTCGTTCGGGCGGGCATCGAGCCACACGTCGAGCAGGTTCGGCGAGGAGAGCGCCCAGTCCGCGGGCGCGACGTCCTCCTGGAACAGGGTCTGCCCGCGCAGGTAGAGCTGGCCGCCGATCCGCAGCGGATCGACGATCTCGCGAGGTACGATGCCCTGCGCCGGCGGCGGGGCGGCGTTCGGCGAGCCGGTGCCGCCGAAGAGCTCGGCCTCCTCGGGGCGGGGCGAGCCCGGCTCCTCGCGGGGCGGCCGAGGCTCGGGCTCCTCCTCCCTCTCGGCGCCCGCCTGCGGCGACTCTGCGGGCGGATTCCCGAAGAGCTCCTCCTCGCTGGGCCGGTCCTGTCCGAGCGCAGCCGTTGCGACGGCGAGCGCGGCGAGCGCGACGGCGATCCTCATCGTCTTCTCCGTTCGACCGCGACTTCCACGCGACCCCGACCCCGACCCCGCTCGTGGTTCGACACAGGCTCACCACGAGCGGACCACAAAGGGCGAGCGGTCACGAGCGCGACCGTACCTCTGGAGGCCGTTCATCCTGAGCGTAGCGCCGCCGGTAGGCGGCGCGAAGTCGAAGGACGAGTCTACCTGCTCTTCGACTCCAGCCACGCTTTCGTGAACAGGTTCGCGGCCAGCGGGCGGAGGTCGATCTCCTTGATGAGGATGAGCGTCGAGTTGCCCTTCTCGATCTCGTCGAAGAGGCGCATCTCCTCCGGGTACCACACGTCCGCGCCCTTCGACGGCGAGAACAGCTTCTTCCAGCGCGGGTAGTAGGCGGTGCGCATGAGGCGGCCGGAGAGCGCGAGCTCCTGGCGCTTCAGGACGTTCAGCGTCGCCTTGTCGACCCACAGCCGCACCTTCGGAAATGCCACGTCCATGCCCGGCTTCACGACCAGCAGGATTCGGTGGACGTCGTAGACCCCGAGCTTCTCGTCGGCCTCGAACGTCGCGTCGTACTCCTCCACGAGGCGGGACTCGTCGAGATCGCCGCGGCGCGTGTCGGTGCCGCCGATCCGCTCGCGCTCGGTGCGCCGCTCCCAGCGGCCGACCGCCGGGTCGTACAGCCAGAGGTTCTTGTCGATGCGGAGGTAGCCCTTCCCCGCCTCGGCGCGCGGCTTCGTGAAGAGGAACATCTGCTTGTCGTCCTCGTCGCGCCGGTAGACGACGAGCTCGTAGACGACGTCGGTCTTCCCCTTCTCCTTCGCCTCCATGTAGCAGAGCGCCTTCCAATCGCCCGAGTTGCGCTGCCGCTCGTCGATGGTCGCGACGACCTTCGCGAGCTCGTCGGGGCCGAGCGCGTGCGCGGGGCGGGGGGTGGCCGCGGCGGCGGCGGCGGCGAGGACCAGGAGCGCGAGGGGACTGTGCATGCGAGCTCACCCGACGTGGTGCATGGCGGTGACGGGCTTCAGGCGCGCGGCCCGACGCGCGGGGAACACGCACGCGGCGACGGTCACGGCGGCGAGGAGCGCCGCGTCGGTGGCGATCGCGCGCGGGTCGAGCAGGAACCGGAGCCGCTCCTGCGCGAGGAACACCTGGACCGCCTCGGGCAGCGCGATCCCCACCGCGTTGACGCCCACGGCGATCGCGAGCGCGATCGCCACGCCCGCCGCGGTCCCGAGCACGCCGAGGAGCGTGGTCTCGAGCACGAACAGCCACAGCACCTTGCGGCGCTGCATGCCGATCGCGCGCAGCGCGCCGATCTCGCGCGTCCGCTCGCGGATCGCGATCGCGAGCGTGTTGAGGAGCCCGATCACCACGACCACCATCAGGATCACGACGAGGAGCCCGGTGACGACGCGGAGCGCCAGGATGAACTGCTTGAACTGGCCCATCTCGTCGTCCGCGGTGGTGACGTCGAGCTTCTGGCCGGTCCAGTCCTCGCTCGGCACCGTCTGCATGAGCTTCATCCAGTACGGCTGAGCTTCCGGCTCCATCACGCGGTAGCCCGCCTCGGTGAGCGCGGTGCGGAGCCGCGCCGCGACGCCCGACGCGTCCCGCGGATCGCGCAGGTAGAGGTGGAGCGCGCCGGTGGTCGCCGCGTTGAGCCCGTAGAGCTCGCGGAGCGTGTCCGCCTGGATGAACGCCGAGAACGCAGACAGGAGCCCGACGTTCCGAGCGATGGCCGCCACGCGCACGTCGGCGGTGTTGTTCACCCCCCGCGCCGTCGGCGCCGACAGCGTCACCACGTCGTTCACCCGCACCTTGAGCCGCTCCGCCTGCCCCTCGAAGAGGAGCACCGTCCCCGGCTGCGCGAGCGCCTCGAGGTCGCCCTCCACGACGCGGAGCACCTGCCGGAACGTGGGCTCGTTCGCGACGTCCACGCCGGCGAGGACGAGATCCATCGACACGTGCTCGGAGACCGCCTTCGCCCAGCCGCGACCGCGCACGGTCACGTAGTCCACCTCGGGCACGGTCGCGCGGACGATCTCGAGGACGCGCGGGTACTGCGACACGAGCGGCGCGGCGCTCCCGCTCGTCACCTTGAAGAACCCGCCCACGTTCACGTGCCCGGTCATGAGCGTCGTGGCGGACTGCATCATCGCCGACTCCATGCCGGCGGTGAGCGCGCCGAGGAGGACGAGGAGGGCCGTCACGGCCGCGAGCGCGCCGCCGAGGAACAGGTTCCGCCGGGTGTGGCGCGCGAGGTTCCTCCCCGCGATCTGGAGGTCGACGCCGAGCACGCTAGTCCTCCGTCGCCATCGCCTCGACGGGCGTGACGCGCATCGCGATGAGCGCCGGGTACAGCGCCGAGAGGATCGCCACGACGAGCACGACCGCGAGCGAGGCGCCCACCGAGAGCGCGCCCAGGCGCGGGAGGAGCGCCGGCCCGGAGAACACGAAGTACAGGAGGTCCGTGACCGCCGGGATGCCCCCCGCGGCGCGGATGGCCCACACGACCAGCGCCCCGAGCGCCGCGCCGGCGAGCCCGAACACGACGCCGACCGTGGCGATCTCGACGAGGAGCATCGTCACGACGAACCGCCGCTGCGTCCCGATGGCGCGCATCGTCCCGATCTCCTTCACCCGCTGCAAGGTCGCCAACACCATCGCGTTGTTGATGATCACGAGCGCGATGGCGAAGAAGATGACGACCGCGGTCACGAGGACGACGCGGAGCAGCGTCACGAACTGCCCGACGAGCCCCGCCGCCTGCTGCCAGTCCACCACCTCGAGGCCGAGCCCCGCGTCCCGGATCGCCGCGCGGACGTCGCGCTCGGTGCGGCGGAGCTGGCGCGGATCGTCGAGGATGAGCGCCGCGTTGAGCGCCACGCCGCGCTCGATCTCCTCCTGCGAGTAGACGCGCGCCGCGAGATCCGCCGCGCTCGCCCGGTCCTCCTCGCCCCCCCGCACGAGCGCACCCTCGTCGATCTCGGCGGCGCGCGCCTCGCCGACGAGCCCCCCGCCGCCCCCGAACAGCTCCGCCTCCGCTCGATCGCGCTCGACCGCGCGCGCCCCGATCGACCGCTGCAGCCGCTCGATCTCCGCCGCCTTCTCGGCGGTGAGGTAGCCGTAGAGATCCCGGAAGCTCACGATGTCGAGGACGCTCATCATCCCGGCGATGCCGGAGCGCTCGATCCCCTTGAACTGCAGGAACCCGTAGACCTTCACGTTCACCGAGCTGAAGTAGCCGCTCTTCGAGGGCGCCTTGATGGTGATCGTGTCGCCGACGTCGATCCGGTACAGGCGCAGGCTCGGGGCGACGACGTCGTAGAACAGCGCGTAGCTCCGGTCGAAGCTCTCGTCGGTCGTGGCGAAGAGCCGGACGAGGAGCGGCTCGAGCGGCTCGCCCTCCGGCGCGCCGAGCGCCGGACGGAGGAGCCCCGCGAGCGCGTCGGCGCGCGCTGGGTTGAGCTGCAGGAGGATCTCGCGGATCCCGGCGCGGTTCTCGCGCACCCAGCGCTGCAGCTCCTCGTCCTCCGCGATCCGCTTGCCGCGCCGATCGCGCGCGTCCTTGATCTGATCGAGGCGCCGCGCGTTCTTGAGCTTCAGCCACTCCTCGGCGTACTGCTTCCCGACGAGGACGCCGCGCCGGCCGGTGGGGATCCGCTCGCCCTTCACCACCTCGGCGAGCGGGAACGCGCGGAAGAACGCGTC
The DNA here is from genome assembly GCA_035456445.1 of Anaeromyxobacter sp. Lineage (GTDB taxonomy): Bacteria > Myxococcota > Myxococcia > Myxococcales > Anaeromyxobacteraceae > Anaeromyxobacter. The sequence continues at coordinate 3,788 of DATIDF010000206.1, read as the reverse complement.
CACGTCGGTCCCCACGTAGCGCAGGAACGTGAACGCGTTGTCCATCGCGAGCGGCGCGACCCGGTTCTCGAGGAGCTCGAGGCTGCCGTAGCGGTCGCGGTCGAAGCCCTCCCAGAAGTCGTCCGTCGCGGCACGCTGCAGCGCCTCCCACTGCTGCTTCTGATCGGCAGCCTCGCGCCCGCCCTCGTCGACGATCTGGCGCGCCTGCGCGATCTCCTCGCGCAGGAGCTGGACCATGCGGCGGACGTGGGCCTGGTGCGCCGCGTAGCTCCGGCGGAGCTCCGGTCCGTCCTCGCCCGCCTCGAGGCGTCGCGCGTCGTCGCGGAGCCGCTCGAGGGCGACGTCGAACGCGTTGCCGACGGCGACCATCGCCTGGTCGATCCCCATCGGCACGACCTGCTTCACGTTCGGGACCTTCGCGAGGACCTCCTTCACCTTGGCGAAGTCCTCGATGGGCTCGAGGAGCGACTCGCCTCGGAGCCCTCCGTACAGCTCGAGCGTCCCCTCCGAGCGTGCGTCGTAGACCTGCAGGTGGCCCCCGAGGCTCCCCTGGATCGAGGTGCGCATGCCGCGGTCGATCGAGTCGAGCAGCGACGACCCGACGACCACGATGAGCGACCCGACGAGCACGATCGCCCCGAGGATCGCGGTGCGGACCGGGCTCGCGGTGAGGTTCCGGAAGGCGATGCGGAGGAGGACCCGCAGCGCGTCGCGCCGCGCTGACATCTAGCGCCCCCCCGCGAGCGCGGCGCCGTCGAGGTCTTCCCGGCTCGCGATGCGCCCGTCCTCGATCCGGACGAGGGCGCTCGCGTGCGCCATCACCTTGGGATCGTGCGTCGAGAAGATGAACGTGGTGCCGTCCCGCCGGTTCATCTCCTTCATGAGGTCGATGATGTTCCCGCCGGTCTCCGAGTCGAGGTTCGCGGTGGGCTCGTCGGCGAGGACGAGCGCGGGCCGCGTCACGAGCGCCCGCGCGATCGCGACGCGCTGCCGCTGCCCGCCGGAGAGCTCGCTCGGCCGGTGCCGGGCGTGCTCGGCGATCCCGACCGCGTCGAGGAGCGCGAGCACCCGATCCGCCCGGTCCTTGCGCGTCTGGCCGCCCTGCAGGAGCAGCGGGAACTCCACGTTCTGGAAGACCGTGAGGACGGACACGAGGTTGAAGCTCTGGAAGATGAAGCCGATGGTCCGGAGCCGGAGCTCGGTGAGCGCGCGCTCGGAGAGGCGGGCAGTGTCCTGTCCGGCGACGATGACGCGCCCGACGGTCGGCGTGTCGACGCACCCGATGAGGTTGAGGAGCGTGGTCTTGCCGCTGCCCGAGGGGCCGGCGATGGAGAGGAACTCGCCCTTCCCGACCGAGAGGGACACGTCGCGCAGCGCCGGCACGACGGTCTTCCCGAGCATGTAGTCCTTGGAGACGTGCTCGACGGAGACGATCGACATGGGTGCATTCCCGATCTGCCGCTGCCGCGGCGGACGCATTCTGCCACCGCGACGGCGGCCGGCACGCAAATCCGGAGGGTGAGGTTTCCCCACCCCGGGTCACTCGTCCTGCCGCGCGAGCCCGACCGCGAAGCCGCCCGGTTCTTCCTCGCGCGCGTGCACGGTCCACGGCCGGCAGCAGACCGGGCAGTCCTCCACGTAGGTCTGCTCCTCGCCGCCGCCGGGATCGACGAAGACGACGACCCACTCGCCGCAGTAGGGGCACTGAACCTCGATGTCCACGACGCCCGCCGTTATAGTCGTCCGGTGGGGAAGAAGCCCTTCAACAACCCCTTCGACAAGCTGAAGGCGCTCGCGAAGGAGGCGCCCCCCGCGCCCCGTTCCGCGCCGCCACCACCACCGCCGCCGCCGCCGCGCGTGCGCGAACCGTCCGAGGACGAGCTGTGGGAGAGCGCCACCTCGGGCGTGCGCCCGCTCGATCCCGGGAACGGTGTCGCGGCGCCCCCGCCTCCGCCGCCCGCGAGCGGCGCGTTCTGGCACCCGGATCTGGAGGCGATCGACGAGCTGCGCGCGCTCGTCGCCGGGGACGTGCCGTTCGACCTCTCCGACTCCGACGAGTTCATCGAGGGCCGCATGGCGGGCCTCGACGCGAACGTCGCGCGCAAGCTCCGCCGCGGCGAGTTCGCGGTGCAGGGCCACGCGGATCTGCACGGCATGACGCGCGAGGAGGCGAAGGGCGCGGTGGAGGCGTTCCTGCGCAGCTCGCGGCAGGCGGGAAAGCGCTGCGTGCTCATCGTGCACGGCCGCGGCCTTCACTCGAAGGACCAGCTCCCCGTGCTGAAGGACGCGCTCAAGACCTGGCTCGCCACCGGCCGCTTCGCGCGGCACGTGCTCGCGTTCGCGACCGCGCGGCCGGTGGACGGCGGCGCGGGGGCGATCTACGTGCTGTTGCGGCGGGCGGGGCGCTGAGCGCGCTGGGACCTCGCGGAGGGACGACCATGTCGCCGTCCGTCACGGTGGAGATCGATGAGCGGTTCCGGGGAATCCCGGGGGTCGCGCTCGGCGGTTACGTGGGCGGGCTCCTCGCGCGCGAGCTCGACGGCGGAGAGGTGACGCTGCGCCGGCCCGTCCCGCTCGGGAAGCCGCTGCGCCTCTTGGCCTCGGAGGACGGCACGACCGCGCTGCTGGACGGCGACGAGACGCTCGCGTCAGTGAGACCTGTCGCGCAGCTCGAGACCGTCCCGGGGCCGGTCACGGCGGAGGAGGCCTGGGCCGCCTCGCGACGCTCGCTCCAGCTCTCTTCCGAGTACCGCCACCCGTTCCCCGGCTGCCTCGTCTGCGGGGCCGGGAGGGCCGAAGGCGACGGGGTCAGGCTCTTTGCCGGCCCGGTCCCCGGTCGCGATCTCGTCGCGGCGCCGTGGACGCCTCACCTCGCCTTCGCGGACGCAGCCGGGATGGTGCGCCCCGAGCTCGTGTGGGCGGTCCTCGACTGTCCGACGATCATGGCGCTCGTGTTCCAGTCGGCGCCCGATGCCACGGAGCGCGTCGTCACCGGCCGGCTCGCGGTGATCCGATCCGGGCCCGTCCGCGCCGGCGAGCCTCACGTCGTCGTCGGGTGGAGCGCCGGGCGGCAGGGGCGGGCCTTCATCACGGGCGGCGCGATCCTCTCGCAGGACGGGACGCCCCTGGCGCTCGCGCGGCACACCCTCGTGCCCACGAGCTGGGGCGTGCCGCTCGGGCTCGACAACTGGAAGGCGTGAGCCGCCGCTACGCCCGGTGCACCCCCCGGGAGCGCTCCGTCAGCGGCGAGCCCATCCCGACATCACGCGAGGTACGGGATCGTCATCGGGCCCTCGGGCAGGACCGCGATCGGCACGTCGCCGCGTTCGCGAAGCTCGGCGGCGACCCGTCGCCCCACGTCCTCGATCGGCTCCGAATAGGCGCGCTGGACATCATCGGGGGCGAGCTCGCTCTTCAGGCCCACGCGCGCCTTCAGCGCGACGATCGCCAGGAGCTGCGCCTCCCACTGGTCGTACACCGAGAACCCGGGCGAGCTGATCGCTTCGAGCAGCGCGCGCGGCGTCGGATGCTCGAAGAGCAGCCGCTTGAAGTTGCCGTGATCCGGGAATCCGTCGTTGCAGCGCGAGGCCGCTACGATGAGGCCGTCCTGCTCGACGACCTGCATCGCCGCGTGCATCCCCTTCACGGCCTGGTAGAGGTTCTGGTCGAGCGGGTACCCGGCGTTCGTGGTCACGACGATCGGGAAGGGCCGCTCGCAGGGGACCATCGCGGTCTCCTTCACGAAGGCGCAGCCGGCGGTGTGCGCCGCCATGACGTCTCCGCAGAAG
>DATIDF010000205.1:0-2900 GCA_035456445.1 Anaeromyxobacter sp. | reverse complement strand
CCGCCCCGGCCCGGGCAGTCCAGGGAGAATAACGCGGGCAGGTCCGCGATGCCCCGGCGTGATTCACGGGGACGCACGCACACCGCGCGCGTGCGGGCGCGGCCCGCAGGGTGTGCTAGGTTCCGCCGGTCCGCTTGAATTTCCGCTCTGGAGCAGCCGTCCAACCGATGGAAGCTGACGACCTCGCGCTGGTCACGAAGGCCCAGGCCGGTGATCCCGCCGCGTTCCGCGCGCTCGTCGTCCGCTACCAGAGGAAGGTTTACGCCTTGGCGCTCGGCATCGTGAAAGACGCGGACCTCGCCTGGGATGTCGCCCAGGAGGCGTTCGTGCGGGTCCACGGGCACCTGGGCGCCTTCGAGGGAAAGTCGTCCTTCTCGACCTGGGTGTTTCGGATCGCGACGCACCTCTCGATCGACACCGTCCGGCGCGAGCGCATCTCGCAGAAGGACGACATGGACGAGGTGCGCGAGACCGACCTGTCGTCGGCCGGCGAGGGGATCCTCGCGACCCCGCTCGGCAACGATCCCTCCGAGAACGTGCTCCGGCGCGAGATGGCGGAGAAGATCCAGGACGCGCTCGCGACACTGCCCGAGAAGCACCGTACGATCCTGGTCCTGCGCGAGGTAGAGGGGCTCTCCTACGAGGAGCTCGCCGAGCGGCTCGAGATCCACAAGGGGACGGTCATGAGCCGCCTCTTCCACGCGCGGAAGAAGATGCAGGTCGCGCTGCGCGACTACGCGGAGCGCGCCGCCGCTGACGACGAGGAGTCGGCGCCATGAAGGACTGCGTCCGCTTCGCCCCGATGCTCGGCGCCCGCGAGGGCGAGCTCACCCAGGACGAGCAGCGCGCGCTCGACGCGCACCTCGAGGGCTGCGCGGACTGTCGCGCCACCGCCGCGGAGCTCGCGGCGCTCGATGGGCTCGTCGGCGAGTCGCTCATGGCGCGCGCGAACTCCCGCGACTTCGCGCCGTTCGTGGACCAGGTGATGGCGCGCGTCGCCCTTCGACAGGCTCAGGGCGAGCGGACGGGAAGCGGCGCAACCGCGCGCGCCCGCCGCGGCTTCCTCGGGTGGCTCTTCGCGCACCCGCGCGCCGCGATCGCGTCAGTCGTGCCGGTTGTGGCGGTGGCTGCCCTCGTCGTGTACGTTCGCTCCAGTAGCGGCGGCGGTTCGGGGGAGGTCGCGATGTTCGAGATGGCGACCGAGGGTGAGGTCACCATGGTGTTGCAGACGAAGGACGGCCCCGTGGTGCTGCTCGACGACGGGGAGCACTCGTGATCAGGTCCAGCGCCTGTGCTTCCGCCGAGCCTGCCGAGGCGTCAGCACGAGCGGCCAGTCGCCGCCATGGAGTCAACGTGCTCCGCACGCTCTTCGCCGCGACGCTCGTCACTTTGGCCGCCGTCGCCCCCGGGATCGCGCGCGCAGAGGTGCCCGTCCACGTCCGCGTCATCAAGGGCTTGCGCCAGGGTCCGCCGAAGGTAGACCCGCGCCTCGATGACCTCCGCCGCCAGCTCTCGCCGCTCGCCTACGTCCGATGGGAGCAGGTGAGCGAGAAGCGCCTCGACCTGAACCGCGGCCGCACCGAGTTCGTGGAGCTGCCGGACGGCGACACCGCCGCGCTCACGCTCCAGGAGCGGCACGGCGATACGGTCACGTTCGAGGTGGCGCTCACCTCGCGGAACACGCAGTCGCGGCTCACCGTGCAGAAGGGCCAGCGGATCGTCCACCAGGTCACCGGCGAGAAGAAGGGCGCAGCGCTCTTCCTCACCGTGATGGCGTGGCCACCGTAGGGGCCGCTGCCGCCCTGCGCCGCGGGCTTCACTTCGACCGAGCGCCGTCGTCCTTTACCACCGTCACCCGGTAGACCCGCCGCGCCCCGAGCACGGTGCCGCCGGCGGCGGAGCAGACGGTCGTGCCCGGGGAAACGCCGAGGAGCGCGGCGCCGTCCGGGCCTTGCGCGGGGGCGACCACCCTCGGATCGTCGCAGCGCACCGCCTTCGCGGGGCAGGTGAGGGTTCCGGTGCCGCAGAGCGAGAGCGAGTCGCCTACCTTCAACTGCAGAGGGTACGGCGCGTCCGCGGGCGCGGGGTCGTCGGCGAGGTGCACCGCGGGCGCGGCGAGCAGGGCGGCGAGGGCGAGCGAGCGGAGCGCGGTCATGCGGAGGTCATAGCGCATCCGGAGCGATCCCGATCGACCGCACGCGAGCTTCCGCCCTACCCGTACCGATACTGATAGTGATACCCGCTCCCCCGCCCGAGCCCGCGGTCGAGATGGACGCCATTCAGGACGAGGCCGTGGACGCGCACGTTCGCACGGGCGAAGGCGCGGAGGGACGCGCCGACCTCGCGGAGCGGGTGCTCCCCGGCGCGCAGCACGAGCAGGTTCACGCTCGCGTGGCGGCCGATGACGGCGGCATCCGTGACGGCGAGGATGGGCGGCGTGTCGAGGAGCACGACCTCGTAGTGGGCGCCGAGGTGTTCGAGGAGGCGCGAGAAGCGCTCGCTCGAGAGGAGCTCGGCGGGGTTCGGGGGGATCGTGCCGGTCGGAATGAAGCGCACGTTCGGCGAGGCGGTCTCGCGGATCGCCTCCTCGAGCGTGACGTGGCCGCCGATGAGATCCGAGAGGCCGCGCGCGCGATCGGTGCCGTAGTACTCGTGGAGGTGCCCGCGGCGGAGATCTGCGTCGACGACGATGACCTGCTTGCCGGCCTCGCCGAGCAGGTGGGCGAGGTTAGCCGACACGAAGGACTTGCCCACGCCCGGCGCCGGGCCGGACAGCGAGACGACGCCGCTCTCCGACTCGAACAGCGCGAACTGCAGGCTCGTGCGCAGGCTGCGCAGGCTCTCCACGGCGAGGTCCTTCGGATCCGCGTCGGCGAGGATCGGGATCCGCCTCTTCTCCC
>DATIDF010000204.1:0-29243 GCA_035456445.1 Anaeromyxobacter sp. | reverse complement strand
AGGCGCACGAGACCGTCGCCGAGCCGGGCGCGCGAGGAGCCGAGCACCGAGGCGTACTGCTTCCGTACGCCGCAGGTGCGAGGCGACGAGCCCGCCCGGCGCAGGCAGGTATCGTGCGCCGGGGTCCTAGCCGAGCCAGGGCTGGCCGGCCCTCAGCGCCGCCACGATCGCCCGCGTCGAGGTCGACCGGTTCAGCGTGTAGAAGTGGATGCCCGGTGCGCCGCGACGCAGGAGGTCGGCGCACTGCAGGCTCGCGTACGCCACCCCAAGATCGCGGGCGGAGTCCGGGTCGGTCCGCCGGACCTCCATCGCGGCGCGCAGCGGCGTCGGGATGGCCGCGCCGCACATCGCCGTGAAGCGCTCCGTCTGGTCGACGCTCGTGAAGGGCATGATGCCGGGCACGATCGGGACGGTGATGCCAGCCGCGCGCGCGCGCTCGACGAAGCGGAAGTAGTGAGCGTTCTCGAAGAAGAGCTGCGTCACGAGGAAGTCCGCCCCCGCGTCCACCTTGATCTTCAAGTTCGCGAGGTCGGCGGCGAGGTCGCGCGTCTCGACGTGACCCTCCGGGTAGGCGGCCGCGCCGACGCAGAACCGCCAGCGGTCCGGGCGCGACCGGATGAACGCGACGAGCTCGCTCGCGTACCGGAAGCCGTCGGGGTGGGGCGTGAAGCTCGCCTGGCCGCGGGGCGGGTCGCCGCGCAGCGCGAGCACGTTCTGGATCCCGGCATCCGCGATCTCGTCGAGGACGCCCGCGAGCTCCTCGCGAGAGGCGCCGACGCACGTCAGGTGCGCCATCGCCTCGACCTCGGTATCGCGCCGGAGGCGCTTCACGAGCTCGAGCGTGCGCTGCCGGGTCGAGCCGCCCGCGCCGTAGGTGACCGACACGTAAGCGGGCGCTAGCGGACGGAGCGCCTCGACGGTCTCGAAGAGCTGGCGCACGCCGTCGTCGGTCTTCGGCGGGAAGAACTCGAAGGAGAAGATGGGCTCGCCGCGCTCGCGGGCGAAACGGAGGAGGTCGCAGATCCGCACGGTCGGGCCCGAGGTTACAATGAAGACCGTCCCATCGCCATGTCGAAGACCCACCGCTACATCACGCCCCAAGGGTTCCGCCGTCTCGCCGCCGAGCACGAGCGGATCTGGTCCGTCGAGCGCCCCAGGATCGTCGCCGAGGTCGAGGCGGCGGCCGCGCTCGGGGATCGCAGCGAGAACGCCGAGTACATCTACGGCAAGAAGAAGCTGCGCGAGCTCGACCGCCGACTGCGCTTCCTCTCCGAGAGGATGGACGCGCTCACGGTGGTGGACCCGCGGCCCCACCCGCACGGGCGCGCGTTCTTCGGGGCGTGGGTGACGATCGAGGGTGAGGACGGAGACGAGCGGACGTACCGGCTCGTCGGGCCGGACGAGCTCGACATCGCCGCCGGCTTCATCAGCGTCGACGCGCCGCTCGGGCGCGCGCTCCTCGGGAAGCGGGAGGGCGACACGGTCGTCGTGCGGCGCCCAGCCGGTGAGGCGGAGCTCACCGTGGTCGGGATCCGATGGACCCCGCCGGAGGGGCCGTGACCGACCGAGCCATGCAGCGCACCCTCGTCGAGCGCTACGTCCGGGAGCATCCGGGTTCGCTCCTCCTCGACGCGACCGGACCCGCGCTCCTGGACGTCTTCTCCGGAAAGTCGCTCGCGCTCGATTACGCGCACCTCGCGGCCGTGGAGGAGCGCAAGGACGCGGCGACGGGACGCCCGTACCTCGCCCTCCTGCGCGACGACGGGACGGAATTCGCGCTGTCGGACGCAGGCATCGCGTTCGCTCCCGTGACCGCAGGAACGGGACCGTTGCCCGGCCTGCCCGCCGCCGTCTGCTTCCGCGATCTCGCGGGCGCCGAGGCGCGGCTCACGCACTTCCTCCTCGACCATCCCGGCGAGCCGCCGGAGCGCGCTCACATCGAGCTGTTCCTCTTCTGCCTCTCGGTCGTGGACGGCGCGCGCGCGGCTGGGCTCGACGTCTCCGCCGAGGAGCGCCGGCTCGAGCGCCTCCTGGGCGACCTCGAGGCGCGCCGGCGGGGTTGACGCGTCCCGTGCGAGGGCGCGCCACCCTACGTTGTAGGTCGTGGTCGGGGAGGAACGAGACCGCGCCCGGTGGCGCCGATCCGCGCTTCGCGTCGGCGACGCGGCAGCGATGGCGATGCGGGGCCTCTTCCCCCCGCTCGCCGCCCTCCGCCCCCACTCCTCGTGCCCTTCCCTGGGTGCCAGGCGCGTCGTCCTCGTCCAGGTCGACGGGCTGTCGCGCCCGCGGCTCGAGCGCGCCATGGCCGAGGGCTACCTGCCCGCGCTCGCGGAGCGGCTCGCGACGGGAGGGCACGCGCTCTCGTCCATCCGCAGCGGGGCGCCGTCGTCGACGCCCGCGTTCCAGGCGGGGCTGTTCTACGGCGTCTCCCCGAGTGTCCCCGGGTTCGTGTGGTTCGATCGCCGCACCGGGCGCGAGCTCCGCATGGACCGCCCCGCCGACGCGGCCACCGTCGAGACGCGCGTCGCGGCGGGCGTCTCGCGTCCGCTCCTGCGCGGCGGAACCTCCTACTTCTCGCTGTTCTCCGGCGGCGCCTCCCTCCCCTACTTCTGCGTCTCCGGCCTCGCCGGCGAGGTCGATGTCGAGTGGCATGAACGACGCCTCGGCGCCGCGGACGCGCTGGCGTCCGCGTTCGCGCACGCGGTCGGGACCGCTTGCAGTGCCGTGCGGCTCGCCCACGAGGTGGGCGCCGGGATCGTGGACGGCCTCCGCTGGTCCGTCGCGCTCGGACGCGCGAAGAACGAGCCGCGCTTCCTCGCGCACCGCCTCGTCGTGCAGGGGCTGCAGCGCGAGCTCGCGGTGCAGAACGTTCTGCTCGACATCTCCAACGGCGTCCCTGCGATCTACGTCGACTTCCTGGGCTTCGACGAGTACGCGCACCGGCGCGGACCGGACTCCGAGGCGGCGCTCGGGAACCTCGTCTCCATCGACGCCGCGCTCGAAGCGATCCTCGCGGCGGCCGAGGCGGTCCCCGCGCTCGGCTACGACGTCTACGTGCTCTCCGATCACGGCCACGTCGCCACGCTGCCGTTCGAGTCGCTCGCGGGCGCGCCCCTGCCCGAGTACGTCGCGGCGGCGGACCGGGGGGAGGCGCTGCCACGCGAGACACGGTGCGTGGGGCGGCGCCAGGGCCTCCCCGGCGGGCGCACGCTCGGAGCCCGACGCTCCGGGCGTATCGCCACCGCCGAGGCCGGCGACCTCGCGCACGTCTACTTCCTGGACGAGCCCACGCCGCTCCCGCTCGAGGGTGTTCGCTCGCGCCACTGGCGCGTGCTCGCGGCCCTGTCCGCGAGCCGCGGGGTCGGGCTCATGGCAGTGCGCGGCGGCCGGCGTGGGTTTGCGCTCGTGCGCGGAGAGGTGATGGACCTCGCGGAGGCTCGCGAGGTCGCCCGGCTCCCCCACCCGCACCCGCCGATCCTCGCGACGTACCTCTCGGATCTCGTGTCGCTCCCGGACTCGGGCGACATCGTGGTGCTGGGCTGGCGCGGCGAGGGCAGGCCCGTCGTCGCCTACGCCTGGGAGTTCGGGTCGCACGGCGGCGTCGGGCCGGAGGAGACCGAGGCGTTCATCGTTCACCCCGCGAAACGCCCGCACGCGTTCGACCGGGTGATCCGTCCGTCGGAGCTGTACCGGTACTTCGAGGAAGGGTATCGCACGCCCGCGGAATGGTCCGCGCGCCCCTCGCGTGGACTGCGCGTCGCGTCGGGCGGGTCGCGGCGTTCGGTGGGCCCCGGGGACCCGCAGGAGGTGCCGGCGACGTGAGGGTCATGAGCTGGAACGTCCACTCGCTCCGGGGGACGGACGGCCGACGCGATCCCGACAGGATCGCGCGCGTGATCGAGGATCTCCGGCCGGACATCGCCGGGCTCCAGGAGGTCGGGGGTGAGCTCGCGGCGGATGGGCCGCGCGACGTCGCCGAGGTGCTCGCGGGGCTCACGGGGATGCAGAGCGCGTTCGGACCGACGAGGCATTTCGGGGGGCATCCCTACGGGAACGGGATCCTCTCGCGTCACCCCATCGACGCGACCCGCACCTACGATCTCTCGGTGCCCGGCCGCGAGCCGCGCGGCTGCCTGCGCGCGGATGTCGCAGTCGGAGACATCCGAGTCCACTTCTTCTCCGCCCACCTCGGGCTGCAAGGGCGCGAGCGCCGGAAGCAGGTGGCCCAGCTCCTCTCCGCAGACATCCTGCGAGACACCGCGCTCGCGCACCCGCTCGTCCTGGTCGGCGACTTCAACTCGCTGTCGAACCGCTCAGCGGTGCCGCGCTGGCTGCGCCGGCAGCTCACCGACTGCGCTCACGAGGCGCGTCACGAGGCGCCGACGTTCCCCTCTGCCTTCCCCTTGCTCCGGCTCGATCGCGCGTTCGTCGACTCGGCGTTTCGGGTGGTCGGCTGCGAGGTCGTTCGCAGCGCGCTCGCGCGGCGAGCCTCCGATCACCTGCCGCTCGTCGTCGACCTCGAGCTCTCCGCTCAGGCGCGCCGCCCGCCGCCCGCTCCCCAGCAGATCGAGGTGGCAGGCGTCGAGACGACCGTGAGGAGCTGACCTCGGACCCGCGGGAGGCGGCGCGACGCGCGCCCCGGCGACGGGCGAGGGCGCCGTTCGCCCGGCGGGGTGAATGTGAGGGAGAGCGACCGTGCGCAGCCTAAGAAGCGGTGCCCGAGGCGGGCGGGAGGAACTCGATGGACATGAACCGGAACTTGAAGCTGATGAAGAAGTATCTCGAGCGGGATGCGCTCCTGAAGCGCGTCGGGCTCGAGGAGCGCACCCCGGCGGGCGACCTGTTCACGGGACTCGGCCTGTTCGCGGTCGGCGTGCTCGTGGGCGCCGGGCTCGGCCTGATGTTCGCGCCCAAGCGCGGAGACGAGATGCGGCAGCTGGTCGGAGAGGCCCTGAAGAACCGCGGCCGCGCGGGGCAAGAGTTCCCGCGAGAGATGGGGGTCGAGACCGGGCTCCCGCCGACGACGTCGGCGGGTCACTGAGGTGAACCGCGGGGACCGCCCGTGAGTGCGCTACGCGCCGGCCCCGTCCGGCGCGGGCGCCCCTTCGGACGCGGACGCGATGCGCGCCCAGAGCGCGTCGGTGCCGGTGCCCTCGATCGCCGAGAACGGCACCGCCTCGCCCCTCGCGAGGCCGAGCGCCTGCTCGACCACGTGGAGCGCCGCCCCGCGCCGGGTCCTCGGCAGCTTGTCCATCTTCGTCGCCGCCACGAGCACGCGCCGTCCGGTGCCGCGAAGGAACGCGGCGGCATCGACGTCGCTCTCGGCGGGCGGATGGCGCGCGTCGACGATGAGCACCACGGCGCGGAGCACGTCGCGGCCGCGCAGGTAGTCCTCGATCATCGCCGCCCAGCGATCGCGCTCCTCGCGCGACACCTTGGCGTAGCCGTAGCCGGGCAGGTCGCAGAAGCGCACGTGGCGCGGCCTCGCCGCCGGGGTGGGCCGGAACGCCACGTCGAAGAACTGGAGCGCCCGAGTGCGTCCGGGCGTCCCCGAGACGCGCGCGAGCCCCTTCTTGCGAGTGAGCGCGTTCAGCATCGAGGACTTCCCCACGTTCGAGCGACCCACGAACGCGAGCTCCGCGGTCGCGCCGCGCGGCCACTCCTCCTGGCGCGTCGCGGTCTTCACGAACTCCGACGAGACGACCTGAATCGGCACGTCAGCGCCCCTTCCGCTCGTCGACCCAGTGCTCGATGAGCGGCAGCTTCCGCTTGGCGTCGAAGCGCTCGAGGCTGGGGGTCGACTCGGTGTGACATGCGACGCAGGTCTTCTCGCCGGGATCGACGAGGCCCAGCGCGTGGGAGAGCTCGGGGTCTCGCATCACGTAGCTCGCCGCGTAGAGCGCGCCCGGGCCGTGGCAGGCCTCGCAGCTCACCCCGGAGATGCCGTCGGCGGCGTCCGGCGCGTGGCAGGCCAGGCAGCGTCGATCCTCGCGACTCTTCTCGGGCAGGCTCTCCCGCGCGCGCGCGTGAGGCCCGGCCCGCCAGCGGGCATAGGCGGCGGGGTGACAGGCCTTGCATGTCTCGGGGCCGACGCGATCGCCGGCGAGGGCGGAGTGGGGCAGCGCGAGGGCGCAGACGAGGACGAGGCGGGCGGGGTCGAGCACGGGGCCACGGAGTATAATGCCTCATGCGTCCCGTCCACCTCGCTCTGCTGGTCCTCGCCGCGCTCGCGCCCTCCTTCGCGCAGGCGCGCCCTTGGCAGGGCATCCAGCCCGGCGTCAGCACCCAGCGAGAGGTGGTCGAGCGCTTCGGCGAGCCCGCGACGCGGGCGAAGCGCGGCGCGCGGACCGTCCTCGCGTACCACGGCGAGCGCGCGCCCGCGGGGACACGCCAGGCGCAGTTCCACGTCGACGGGGCCGAGGTCGTTCAGGAGATCACGATCTTCCTCACCGTCCAGCTCGACGCCGAGTCGGTCGAGGGGACCTACGGCAAGCCGCCGCAGCGGACGTTCGTGGAGGACACGTTCCAGAAGGTCTGGCTCTACCCGGCGGCAGGCGTGAGCGTCTACTTCGGCAAGGACGGCAACGTCGAGGCGCTCACCTTCTCTGCCGGCAAGCCGGCCCGCGCGCCCGCGGCACCCGACGCCGCGGCCCGCGCCCACACCCCGGCTCCCCCGGCCCTGGGCGCGCACTAGCATGCGCGTCGTCGGCCTCACCGGCGGGATCGCCACCGGCAAGAGCACGTTCGGCGCCGCACTTCGCGCGCGAGGAGTCCCGGTCGTCGACGCGGACGCGCTCGCGCGCACCGTCGTCGAGCCCGGATCGCCCGCGCTCGCCGAGATCGTGCGCACCTTCGGCGAGGGGATCCTCGACGAGGAGGGCGCGCTCGACCGGAAGAAGCTCGGCGCGATCGTGTTCGCGGATCCCGGCGCGCGCCGGCGGCTCGAGGCGATCACGCACCCGGCCATCCGCGAGGCGATGGTGGAGGAGACGCTGCGCCTCGCGGGGCTCGGCCACGATCTCGTCTTCTACGACGCGCCGCTCCTGTTCGAGGTCGGGCTCGACGGCGCGCTCGACTGTGTCGTCGTCGTCTGGGCACCCCGCGACGTGCAACGCGCCCGGGTGGTCCGGCGAGACGGGATCACACCCGCCGAGGCGGACGCCCGGCTCACCGCACAGCTTCCGGTGGACGCGAAGGCCGCGCGCGCCGACTTCGTCATCGACAACGCCGACGAGGAGAACCTCGGCCAGAAGGCGGACCGGCTGCTCGCGGACCTCCGCCGGGGGCTCGGGCGGAGGCTTCCCAACGCCGCCCCCGTGCGCTATTGACCGCCGCGATGCCCTCGCCCGAGCGTGTGCAGCTCGTCACCGGCTACCCTGGCTTCATCGGCACGCGGCTCGTGCGCGGGCTCGCGCGAGCGCACCGGGACGGCGCGCGGATCGTGCTGCTCGTCCAGCCCCAGCACGCGGCGGCCGCGCGCGCGGAGCTCGCCGCGCTCGGCGCGCGCCGCGCCGAGGTGATCGAGGGCGACGTCGAGCAGATGCACCTCGGCCTGTCCGGCACGGAGTTCAAGACCCTCGCCGCGTCGGTCACGGACGTGTGGCACCTCGCCGCCATCTCCTGGCTCGGCGCCGATCCCCGGTACGTGAGGCGCGTGAACGTCGAGGGTACCCGCAACGTCCTCGAGCTCGCGCATCGCGCGCCGCGGCTCGCCCGGCTGAACCACTTCTCGACCGCGCTCGTCTCCGGCGATCGCGCCGGCGTCATCCTCGAGGACGAGCTGGCGATGGGCCAGCGCTTCCACAATGCGTACGAGGAGAGCAAGCAGGAGGCGGAGCTGCTCGTCCGCCGCGCTCAGGCCGAGCTGCCCGCGACGATCTACCGGCCGAGCATCGTGATCGGCGACTCGCGAACTGGCGAGATCGATCGGTTCGAGGGACCGTATGCCCTCGCCATCCTGCTCGTCGCCTCGCCGCTCGCCGTTCCACTGCCGCTCGCGCGCGGCGGCGCGGCCCCGCTGAACGTCGTGCCCATCGACTTCGTCGTCGAGGCGGCGCTCTCGATCGCCGAGAACCGCGCGGCGATCGGCAAGACGGTCCACCTCGCCGATCCGGCGCCGCTCTCGGCGCGCCGCGTGTATGAGCTCATCGCGACGCGCGTCGGGAAGAGGCTCCCGTCGGTGTCGCTCTCCTCGCGCGCGCTCCGGACGCTGCTGCAGCTGCCCGGGCTCGAGCGGCTCTCCCGCGCGCAGCGGCCCGCCCTCGACTACCTGGATCAGCTCGCCATCTACAACTGCCGGAACCAGCTCGATCTCCTCGACGGCACGGGCATCCGCTGCCCGCCGATCACGAGCTACCTCGATCGTCTCATCGAGTTCGTGCAGGGCACCTTCGCCCAGCGGCGCCAGGACGCGGAGCGCGCGGCGGGCGCGGCCGAAGATCCGCTCGATCCGCAGGAGTGAAGGCGGCCGGCCCCCCGGGCACCGCCCGCCTGACGCGCGGCGTCACGGGCGACCGGGCCGGAGACTTGTGCTCCCGGCCGCCCTCCCTTACAGGGATGGAATGAAACGCCTCCAGGACTTCACCGTGGGCGACACCTTCGAGCTCGTCCGGGAGGTCGACTCGTACCGCCCGATCTACTACGCGGGCGCGTCCGGCGATTACAACCCGATCCACGTCGACCCGGGCGTCGGGCGCGCCGCCGGCTACGACGGCGCGATCCTCCAGGGGATGTGCACCTTCTCCTGGCTCTCCGATGCGTGCGTCGCCTTCCTCGGCGACCCCTCCCGGCTCGTCCGCTTGCGCGCGCGCTTCACGAAGCCGGTGCAGGTCGGGGACGTCATCCGGGTCGAGGGGCGTTGCATCGCCATCGAGGGCAGCGGGGTGAAGCTCGAGGTGTCCGCGAAGAACCAGCGGGGCGAGGACGTCCTGAAGGGCGCCGTGGCCGAGGGCCGCGTCGAGGAGAGGTGATCGTGCCCGTCGACAAGAAGCACCTCGGCCGCCGCTACGGGCCGTACCGGTTCCAGGTGAGCGTCGAGCACATCAAGGACTTCGTGGCCGCGACCGGGGGCGGCGTGCCCGGCCACGTGTTCTCGAGCGCCCCCGATCGGTATCACCATCCGTGGACATGGGACGAGGAGGCCGCGCTGGCGTCGCCGCATGGCGGCATCATCGCACCCCCGACCTTCGCGACGACGTTCGCGATCGAGCCGTTCGCGCGCGCCTGCGTGGACCCCGAGCTCGCCGTGAACGTGCTCCGGCTCGTCCACGGGGAGCAGGAGTTCGAGTTCCACGAGCCGGTGCGCCCGGGCGACCTCCTCGAGACGGAGGGCGAGATCACCCGCCTCCAGGAGCGCGGCAACCTCGACTTCGTCGAGGTGACCACCACGACGCGCAACCAGCACGGGCGGGTGGTGGTGAAGGGCGTCTGGACGGCGATCATCCGGAATTGAGGGCGGGGGCCGCGCTCCCTCGCGGGGAGAGCGCGGCTACGCCTGCATCGAGGCGATCGGGCGACGCCGGCGATCAGCGCCGCGTCATCGACTTCTGGTGCGCCTCGCTCGACTCGTCGTGGATGAGACCCTTCACCTTCTCCGCGAGCTCCGGCGTGACGGTCATGCCGTGCGCCTGCTGCGCGTGCCGCCCCGCCTGCTCGAGGATCTCCTTCTCGTCCTTCCCGCGCGCCACGAAGTCGCAGTTCATCCCCACGTCCCGGCAGTGCATGTCCTTCACGGCCCACCTCCGAGCGAGGCCATACCGCGGGCACGAGCTGCGAGCGATCGAAGCGGAGGGTTCCCTCGCAGTAGTCGTGATGCTGACGGAACGAACGCACGCCGGGTGGGACCACGGCCGAGCGCTACGGGATCAACCCTCCCATCCCCTGTCTGTGCGCGTCGCTCTCCTCGTCGTGGATGAGCCCGAGCACTCGCCGCTCGAGCTCCAGATCGAGCCGCATTCCGTGTATCTCCAGGGCGTGCTGTCTCGCGTGCTCCAGGACCTCGGGGTCGTTGCTCCCCCGCGCCACGAAGTGGCAGCTCGGGCCGAGCTCACGGCAGTGGAACGTTCTCATCGAGCGATCCTCCTCTCCACCAACGTTCTAGCGCGGGCACCGCCGGCGGACCCGGTCGATCACGGACCGAGCGGGGGAACGGGCGCACCTGGAGGGGGGAGGCGAGGGATCCCCCGCGACGTCACTCCTCGTCTTCGCCCGCTCCCAGGAGCGCCGCGATGCTCGGGCCGCTCTTCGCGGCGCCGAGCGCGCGCATTGCGTCGAGGTGGTGCAGGAGCAGCGCCCGGTTGTCGCCGACGTTCAGGTTCTGCAGCTCGAGCGCGCCGATCCGATCCTCCGGCGTGAACGCCGGTTCCTCCACCCGCTCCATCGAGAGCTTGTGGGGCGCGTAGCTCATGTACTGGGCCTTCGTGTCGAGGAGGGTCCAGTCGTCGCCGCGCCTGAGCTCGACTGTTACGGAGCCCGTGACCGCCGGCGCGATCCAACGCGTGAGCGCGTCGCGGAGCATCATCGCCTCGGGGTCGTACCACTTCCCCTCGTAGAGCAGCCGGCCCAGGCGGCGACCGAGCGTGAAGTAGAGGTCGAGCGTGTTCTCGTTGTGGATCGCGGAGAGGAGCCGCTCGTAGGCGAGGTGGAGCAGCGCCATCCCGGGCGCCTCGTAGACGCCGCGGCTCTTCGCGTCGATGACGCGGTTCTCGATCTGGTCGCTCATCCCGAGGCCGTGCCGGCCCCCGATGCGGTTCGCCTCGAGGAACAGCTCGTACGGCGAAGCGAAGCGCCTGCCGTCGAGCTCGACCGGCTGGCCCTGCTCGTAGACGACGGTGACCTCCTCGGCCTTCACCGCGACCTCGGGCTTCCAGTGCGCCACGCCCATGATCGGGTTGACGATCCGCATGCCCGTGTCGAGCCGCTCGAGGTCCTTCGCCTCGTGCGTCGCGCCGAGCACGTTCGCGTCCGTCGAGTAGGCCTTCTCGGTGCCCATCTTGTACGGCAGCTTCCGGCGCTCGAGGTACTCGCTCATCTCCTTTCGGCCGCCGAAGGCGGTCACGAAGGCCTGATCGAGCCAGGGCTTGTAGATGCGCAGCTCCGGATCGACCAGGATCCCGTAGCGATAGAAGCGCTGGATGTCGTTGCCCTTGTGCGTCGAGCCGTCGCCGAAGACGTGGACGCCGTCCTCGCGCATGGCGCGCACGATCGCCGTGGTGGTCACGGCGCGGCCGAGCGGGGTGGTGTTGAAGTACTTCTTCCCGCCCGAGCTCAGGTGGAACGCACCGCACTGGATGGCGGCGAGCCCCTCGCGCACCATCGAGTCGCGACAGTCGATGAGCCGGGCCTTGACGGCGCCATGCTGCAGCGCGATCGGCGGGATGTCGGCCGGGTTGGCCTCGTCCGGCTGAGCGAGATCCGCGGTGTAGGCATGGACGGCCATGCCCTGCTCGGACAGCCAGGCCACGGCGCAGCGGGTGTCGAGACCGCCGCTGAAGGCGATGCCGAGGGCGGTCCCCTTCGGCGGAAGCGACTTGTAGATCCGGCTCATGGTCCCGCGACGTAGCAGAAAAACCCGCCGCGTTCCAGCGTCGCCGCGTCCCCGAGCGCCCCCTCAAGTCGCGATCACGCCGTCCGCGAGCAGCCGCGCGAGGATCCGCGCAGTGTCGAGGCGGGGCAGGCCGGAGAGGGCGAAGAGCGCCTCGTAGTCGACCGTCCCGTCGATCTGGGCGAGCAGGAACCCGGCCCGGTGGTCGAGGTTCAGCCAGAGGACCTCCTCGGGCCGGACCGCGAGGTGCGGCACGCCCGAGAGCGGGCCGAGCTTCGACTCGTACATCGCGACGAGGGTCGCCTCGTTCTGCGCGAGGTACTCCCGGGCCTGGGGGTGGTCCGGCTCCACCTGCAGGATCTTCTCGATGAGCTCGAGGGAGCCGGTGAAGTCCCCGAGCGCGAGGAGCTCCCGCGCGGCGGAGAGCCAGGTGCCCACGTCGTCGCGCCCGCCCTCGCCCTTCGCGGTGGGAGGCCGGTCCGGGACGAGCGGCCGGAGTCCCGACTTCTCGGACACGGCGTCGAGATCGAGGCCGCCGCCCGACTCGACGACGTAGGTCGCCGCGGTGGCCGGGCCGTCGTCCCACGGCGACGGTGCGTACTCCTGCACGGGCTCGAGCCCCCGCGGCGCGGGGGCGGGGCGCGGCGTCAGGGCACGCCCGCCGGGGGCCGGCGTCACCGGCCGGTGCGTGCCCGGGAGCGGGGTCGACGCGGGCGTCACCGCGTGAATGCGGACGATGTAGCCGCGCGCCTTCGCGTTGCCGGGATCGAGCGCGAGCACGGCCTGGAACGCGGCGAGCGCCTCCTTCACGCGGCCCGCGAGGTAGGCCTTCACGCCTCGATCGATGAGCTCCGCCACGGTCGCGGCCATCGCTCTAGCGCCCCCCCGGCGGCTGCCCACCGGCGGCGAGTCCCTGGAACAGCGCCAGCGTGCGCTCGAGCGGCTCCGCCTCCGCCGCGAGCGCGTCGACGTCGCGCGACGCCATCGCCGAGCGCGCCCGCGCGAGCACTGCCTCGGCCTTGCGCACCGCGTCGCCGCCGAACCGTGTCCGGTCGAGCGCGGCCCGCGCCGCCGGTACGAGCGCCTCGATCTCCTCGACCATCCGCGCGACCGACCGGCGCCGCTCCTCGATCTCCCGCGTCGACTGCTTGCGCTGGAGCTGCTCGTCGAGCTGCTCGTCCAGGATCCGCCGCAGCTCCTCCTCGGTGAGGCCCGAGGTCGCCGTCACGGTGATCGACTGCCGCTGCCCCGTCGCGACGTCCCTCGCCGAGACGCCGACGATCCCGTCCGCGCTGATCTCGAACGAGACCTCGATGGAGACCTCACCTCGCCGGGCCGGCCGGATCTTCTCGAGGACGAACTCGCCCAGGAGCTCGTTCTCGATGGCGCGCTCGCTCTCGCCCTGGAGCACGGCGATGCGCACCGACGTCTGGTCGTCCTGCACGGTCGTGAAGAGGTGCGTCTGCGAGGTCGGGACGGTCGTGTTCTTCGGGATGACCGTCTGGAAGTACCCACCCACGAGCAGGAGGCCGAGGTTCTGCGGCGTCACGTCGAGGAGCAGGACCTCCGCTCCCTGACCCGGCCGGGTCAGCGCGTGCGCCTGGATCGCGGCGCCGAGCGCGACCACCTCGTCCGGGTGGACGCCCTTGCACGGCTCGCGGCCGAAGAACTCGCGAACGGCGCGCTGCACGCGCGGCATGCGCGTCATCCCGCCGACGAGGATCACCTCGCCGACCTGCGCCGGACGGACGCCGGCGTCCTTGAGCGTCCGCTCGGCGACCGCGACGCAGCGATCGACGAGATCCTTCGTGAGCTCCTCGAGCCCCTCGCGCGTGAGCTGACGGTCCAGGTGGAGCGCGGGCTTCCCCTCCCCGCCGCCGAGCAGGAACGGCAGATGGATGGCCGCGCTCGGCGCGGAGGACAGCTCGCACTTCGTGCGCTCGGCGGCGTCGCGCACGCGCTGCAGCGCCATCTTGTCTTGGCGGAGGTCCACCCCTCGGTGCTCCTTCGCGAACCCGAAGGTGAGCCAGTCCATGACGCGGCGGTCGAAGTCCTCGCCGCCGAGGTAGGTGTCACCGCCCACCGCGACGACGTCGTAGACGCTCGCGCCGATGTCCAGCACCGATACGTCGAACGTGCCGCCGCCGAGGTCGAACACGACGACCTTGCCCTGCACCTGCCGCCCGAAACCGTACGCGAGCGCCGCGCTCGTCGGCTCGTTGATGATGCGGAGCACCTCGAGCCCAGCGATCCGTCCCGCGTCCTTCGTCGCCTGGCGCTGGCCGTCGTTGAAGTACGCGGGGACCGTGACGACGGCGCGCCGCACCGGCCGACCCAGGAACGCCTCCGCGTCGGCCCTGAGCTCCGCGAGCACCAGCGCGGAGAGCTCCGGGATGGACACGACGCGGTCACCCAGCTGGACACGAACGTCGTTCCCCTCGGGGCCGGGCACGAGCGCGTACGGCAGGACCTTGCGGGCGTCCTCGATCTCCTGCGATCCCCAGCGCCGGCCGATGAGCCGCTTCGCGGCGAACACGGTGCCCTCGGGGTTCGTGATCGCCTGGCGCTTCGCGAGCGCCCCCACGAGGAGGCGCCCGTTCTTCGCGACGGCGACCACCGACGGCGTGAGCGGCTGCCCCGTCCGGCTCGGGATCACGCGCGGCACCCCGTCCTGCACGGTGGCGACGACGGAGTTCGTCGTGCCGAGGTCGATGCCGACGACGGGCTCGAGATCGCTCATGCGAGGAAGCTCCAGCGCAGCTTCTTGAGCCGCTCCTTCGCGGACGTGAGCCCCGGCTCGAGCTCGAGCGCCCGCTCCAGCGCGCGCCGCGCCTCCTTCCGCGCGCCCTGTGCGTCGAGGACCATCCCGAGCGCCTCGTGCGCATGCGCCGTGCGTGGCCCCGCGCGCACCGCCGCGTCCGCGAGCGCCCGCGCCGCCGGGACGTCGCCCGCGGCGAGCGCGGCGCGCGCCCCCGCCGCGGCAGCGCGCACGTTACCCGGCTCGGCCTCGAGCGCCTCGCGGTACGCGGCGAGCGCGGCCCCCGCGCGCCCGGCGAGCTCGGCCGCGGCGCCCTCCGCGACGAGCCGCTCCGCGCGCTGCGCGCAGGCCCGGCGGCGCGCCTCGGGGGCGAGCCGCGCCACGTCGGGATGCTGCGGATCGATCCCGAGCGCGAGCTGCAGGTCGTTCGACGCCTCCCCGAACCGCCCCTCCGACATCGCCTGCTTCGCCCGCGCGACGAGCTCCTGGACTCGCGCAGCCCGCCCCACGATGGGGTTCTGGCGCGCGAGCCGAGCCCGGCGCTCCCCGGTGCGACGCTCGTCCTCGATCCGCCGCGCCTCGAGCTGGGCGCGCGTCTCGGGGGCCGCCGTTTCGCGGGCGTAGGCGGCGCGCCGGCCCTCGTCCGCGAGCACGTCCTTCGCCTCGGTGATCCTGCGGAAGATCCGCTCGAGCTTCTCCCGGTAGCTCCCGAGCCTCCTGCCGGCGAAGCGGTCCGGATGGAACCGCTTCACCTTCTCGAGATACGCCGCTCGGGCGGCCTCGGCGGAGGCGTTCCAGGGGAGACCGAGCGCCTCCCAGTGGGTCCACGCGGAAGCGTGCGCGGCGGCAGAGAGGATCTCCTCCCGGCGCGCGAGGTCCAGGTCGACCTCCTCCTCGGAGATCTCCGAGGACGCGAGCCGGGATGCACTGTGTCCGTCGCCCCTCAAAGCAGTTGACCCCCCACCCGCTGGCACGCCGACCATTATCGGCGCGTTCGGGGGAGGGTCAACGCGAGCACGCTCGGGATCGTGTGCGTGAAGCGAGTACCGACGGCGCTGCCCCCTCAACGGGGGGCGAGGAGCAGCTCCAGGAGCGCCTTCTGCGCGTGGAGCCGGTTCTCGGCCTCGTCGAACACCGCCGACTGCGGCCCCTCGAGAACCGCCTCCGAGATCTCCTCGCCGCGATGCGCGGGGAGGCAGTGCAGCACGACCGCCTCGGGGCGGGCCTGCCGCATGAGCGCGTCGTCCACGATGTAGCCCGCGAACCGGCGCTTGCGCTCCTCGGCCTCGCCCTCCTGGCCCATGCTCGCCCACACGTCGGTGGTCACGACGTGCGCGCCCACCGCCGCCTCGGCGGGCGAGCGGACCACCCGCGCGTGGGCGCCGGCGCGGGCGAGCAGCTGCGGGTCGGGGTCGTAGCCCTCGGGGCAGGCGAGCCTGAGGTCGAAGCCGAGCAGCACACAGGCCTCGAGCCAGCTGTTCGCCATGTTGTTCCCGTCGCCGATCCACGCCACGGACACGCCGCCCTTCGCGAGCGCGTCAGCGCCGAACCGCTCCGTGACGGTGAGGAGGTCGGCGAGGAGCTGGCACGGATGGGACGAGTCGGTGAGCGCGTTCACCACCGGCACCGAGGCGAAGCGCGCCATCTCCTCGAGCTTGGCGTGCTCGAACGTGCGGACGACGAGGCAATCCAGGTAGCGCGCGAGCACCCGGGCGGTGTCGCGGATGGGCTCGCCGCGGCCGAGCTGCGTATCGCGCGGCGAGAGCATCATCGCGTCGGCGCCGAGCTGATAGGCGGCCACCGTGAAGGACACGCGGGTGCGCGTCGAGGCCTTCTCGAAGACGAGACCGATCGTGGAGTGCTCGAGCGGCCTCGGCCCCCGCTTGCCGAGGAGCTTCCACTCCGCAGCGCGCTCGAGGAGCTCGAGCAGCTCGGACCTGTCGAGATCGGTGAGGCGGAGGAAGTCGCGCTTCGTGCCGGTCGTGCGAGCCATGGGGAGCCTCCGCGTGGGTCAGGGCTTGGCGGGCGTTGCCGCGATCGCCGCGGCGAGCCGCTCGACGGCGAGGTCCGCCTCGGCCGCCGTCAGGGTGAGCGCCGGGGCGAGCCGGACGACGTCGCTGCCGATCGAGTTCACGAGCAGCCCGCGTGCGCGCGCCTGCGTCACGACCTCGGCCGCGTCCACGCCGGCGAGGACGACGCCGAGGAGCATTCCGCGCCCGCGCACGCCGGAGACGCGCCCGCCCGCGCGGAGCGCCTCGAGCCGCTCGACGAGCCGGGCGGAGGTCGCGAGCGCGGCGGGCAACACCCGGCGGATCTCCGCGAGCGCCGCGATCGCGACGGCAGCGCCGAGCGCGTTCCCGCCGAAGGTGCT
This sequence comes from Anaeromyxobacter sp., assembly GCA_035456445.1. Lineage (GTDB taxonomy): Bacteria > Myxococcota > Myxococcia > Myxococcales > Anaeromyxobacteraceae > Anaeromyxobacter. The sequence continues at coordinate 12,572 of DATIDF010000204.1, read as the reverse complement.
CGCGTGGCTGCCGGGAGAGAGGTGCACCCCGGCCTCCTCCGTCGCGAGCAGCGCGCCCATCGGGTAGCCGTTCGCGAGCGCCTTCGCGGACGACATGAGATCGGGGACGACGCCCTCCCACTCGTGCGCCCACATGCGCCCGGTGCGGCCCATCCCGGTCTGCACCTCGTCCAGGCAGAGCAGCGCGCCCGCGCGCCGCGTGAGCTCTCGGGCCTTCGCGAGATAGCCGGCCGGCGCGGGCATCACGCCCGCTTCGCCCTGGATCGGCTCCACGATGAACGCCGCGGTCTTGGGCCCGAGCGCCGCCTCGAGAGCTGCGAGATCGCCGTACGGGACGAACTTCACGCCCGGCACGAGCGGCTCGAAGCCGTGGTGGTACTTCGGCTGGCCGGTCGCGGAGAGCGCGAACATCGTGCGCCCGTGGAACGAGTCGTTGCACGCCACTATCTCGTGGCGCTCGGGGTGGCCCTGGTCGGCGTGGAACTTCCGGGCGAGCTTCAGCATCGCCTCGTTCGACTCTGCCCCGCTGTTGCAGAGGAAGACGCGCTTCGCCCAGGAGGTCGTCTGCACGAGCGCCTCGGCGAGCTCGACCGCGCGCGGGTTGTAGAACAGGTTCGACACGTGCCAGAGCGTCCGCGCCTGCTCCTCGAGGGCGCGGACCAGCGCGGGGTGACAGTGACCGAGCGCCACCGTGGCGATACCAGCGATGCAATCGAGGTACTCGCGCCCATCCGCGTCCCACACGCGGCTCCCCTCCCCGCGGACCAGGACGACGGGGGCCTGGCGGTAGTTCGGCGTGAGGACCTTGCGTGCGCGCTCGACGATCGGCTCGGTGGCTGCCATCCCGCGCTTATAGCAGCGGCGGGGCGGGCATTCTAGAGCGGGGACGGCGACGCGGCCCCGGCCCGCGCTACAGGATGTAACGGGCGAGGTCCTCGTCCTTGGCGATGCCCTCGAGGCGCTCGCGGACGTACCCGGCGTCGATGACGATCCGCTGCCCGCGCAGCTCGGGGGCGTCGAAGGACACGCCGTCGAGCAGCCGCTCCATCACGGTGTGCAGGCGGCGAGCGCCGATGTTCTCCATCCGGTCGTTCACGTCGGCCGAGATCCGGGCGATCTCCTCGACGGCGTCGTCTCGGAACTGGACGTCCACCCCCTCCGTGGCAAGGAGCGCGGTGTACTGGCGGACGAGCGAGCTCCTCGGCTCCTTCAGGATGCGGACGAGGTCGTCGCGCCCGAGCGGCTCCAGCTCGACTCGGATCGGGAAGCGGCCCTGCAGCTCGGGGATGAGGTCCGACACCTTCGCGACGTGGAACGCGCCGGCGGCGATGAAGAGCACGTGGTCGGTCTTCACCATGCCGTACTTCGTGTTGACGTTCGAGCCCTCGACGATCGGGAGCAGATCGCGCTGCACGCCGCCGCGCGACACGTCCGGACCTTGCCCGGCGTCGCGCCCGGCGATCTTGTCGATCTCGTCGATGAAGATGATCCCCGCGTTCTGCGCGCGATCGAGCGCCTCGCGGACGACCCGGTCCATGTCGACGAGCCGCGCCGCCTCCTCCTGCGTGAGGAGCTCGAGCGCCTCCTTCACCTTGAGCTTGCGCTTGCGCTTCTTCGCGCCGCCCCCGAGCATCGAGACGATGGGGTTGTTCCCGAGCTGGCTCATCATGTCCTGGAGCCCCTGCGCCATGTCCTCCATACCGGGAGCCATGAACGGCATCGGCGGCGGCTTCTCGGTGAGCTCGACCTCGACGAGGTCGTCGTCGAGCGTCCCGGCGCGAAGCTGCGCCCGGGCCCGCTCGCGGCCGCCGGCCGGCGCGGGCGCCTCGGACTCCTCCTCCCCGCGCACCCGCGACACCGCGCTCCGGAACCCGAGCCCGAAGCCGCCGCCGTAGCCGAGCGCGTCGAGCACCTTCTCCTCCGCCGCCTCCCGGGCGCGCTCGCGCAGCTTCTCGACCTCCTCCTCCTTCACGAGCTTCACCGCGGCCTCGACGAGGTCGCGCACCATCGCGTCCACGTCGCGCCCGACGTAACCCACCTCGGTGAACTTGGAGGCCTCCACCTTCACGAACGGCGCGCCGGCGAGCCGCGCGAGCCGTCGCGCGATCTCGGTCTTCCCGACCCCGGTCGGGCCGATCATCACGATGTTCTTGGGGAGGATCTCGTCCTTCAGCTCCGGGCCGACCTTCTGGCGGCGCCAGCGGTTCCGGAGCGCGATCGCGACGGCGCGCTTGGCCTTCGCCTGCCCGACCACGTGGCGATCCAGCTCGGCGACGATCTCCTTCGGCGACAGGTCCTGGGGCTTCACGGGCTAGAGCTCCTCGAACGTCAGGTTCGCGTTCGTGTAGATGCAGATCTCCGCCGCGAGCTTCATCGCCTCCTCGGCGATCTGCCGCGCGGACAGCGGCGAATGGGCGAGGAGCGCGCGCGCCGCGGCGACCGCGTACGGTCCGCCGGAGCCGATCGCGACGACGCCGCCCCCCGCCACCGGATCCGGCTCGATCACGTCGCCGGCTCCCGAGAGCACGAGGATGTGCTCGCGGTCCGCGACGACGAGCATCGCCTCGAGCCGCCGCAGGAGCCGGTCCGTGCGCCACTGCTTCGCGAGCTCGACCGACGCGCGGGGCAGAGAGCGCGCGTGCTCCTTCAGCTTCTTCTCGAACAGCTCGAAGAGCTGGAACGCGTCGGCGGTCGCACCGGCGAACCCCGCGAGGACCGAGCCCTCGGCGAGCCGGCGAACCTTTCGCGCGGTCGACTTCATGACGGTCTTGTCGAGCGTGACCTGCCCGTCGCTCGCCATGACGACCGCGCCGTCACGCCGAACGCAGAGAACGGTGGTCCCGTGGAAGGGGCGCATCGCCCGTAGGTAGCGCCAGATGGGCGCCCGGGCAACGACCGAGATCGGCGGGGAGGCCGCGGCGCCGGCTCAGCGCTCACGCTTCGCGCGTGGGTGGGCGGCATCGTAGACCGCGGCGAGCCGCTTCCAGTCGAGGTGCGTGTAGCGCTGAGTCGTGGAGAGCGACGCGTGGCCGAGCAGCTCCTGGATGCCGCGCAGGTCGGCGCCGTTCCCGAGCAGGTGGGTCGCGAAGCAGTGGCGCAGCACGTGCGGGTGGACGTGGCGCGGCAGACCGGTCGCGAGCACCCAGCCGTCGAGGCGGCGGGCGACCGACCGGGGGCTCAGCCGCCCACCGCGGTAGTTGAGGAACAGCGCCTCGCGAGCAGTGGCGTGATCGCGGCCGGTCGCGAGGATCGGCCTCGCCTCGTCGAGGTAGCGCCGGATCGCCTCGCCCGCGCTCGTGCCCAGGGGGACGATCCGCTCCTTGCTGCGCTTGCCGAGGACTCGCACGAGCCGCTCGGCGAGATCGATCGACGTGAGGTCGAGCCCGGTGAGCTCGGAGACGCGGAGCCCGCTCGCGTAGAGGAGCTCGAGGAAGGCGCGGTCGCGCAGGTCGAGCGGCGCCGCGAGCTGCGGAGACTCGACGAGCGCGGCGACCTCCTCCTCCGGGAGGACCTCGGGTAGCCGCTTCGGTCGCTTCGGGCCGGAGACCGAGCGCGCCGGGTTCGACGGCGCGAGCCCCTCTCGCACGAGGAACCGATACAGCGTCCGGATCGCGGAGAGCTTGCGCCCGAGGCTCGTCGCGCCGGCGTCGCCCGCCGCGCGCGCGAGGAAGGCGCGGACGAGGGTGGGAGAGGACGGCACGACGGCCTGCCCGGCCTCGCCGAGGTACGCGGCGTACTGCGAGAGGTCGGTGAGATAGGCCTTCACCGTGTGCGGCGAGGCCCGGCGCTCCGTGCGGAGGTAGGCCGTGAAGCGCTGGATCTCGACCGGCAGCGTCGTCTCGTCGAAGGCCACGACGAATCGGTAGCACCAGCCAGGTGGAGAGGCGAGTTCCTCGTCCTCGCCCCCCGCGCCGTCGCCGTCGACCCGTGAACGCGCCCGAGCCCGAGCCCGCGCCCGGCTTCTTTCCGGGCTCGGACTCGGGCTCGGGCCCGGGCTCGGGTTCGCTCCAATCGAGCGCGGTCGTCACCGGGGCAGCTCCGCCACGTACACCCCCGCCCTCTTGGGATGCGCGACCGCGTACACCACGCGCCGCGAGTCCGGCCCGAGGAAATGAGCGGACCCCGGGAGGACCGCCGTGTCGATCGAGACGAGCTTGCCCTTCTCCCAGACTGCGACGTCGAGCGCGACCATGTCCGCGCGCTGCCAGGTGACGAGGAGCCGCTCCGGATCGCGCGGATCGAACTCGAAGCTCTTCACCCCCTGCGCGACCTGCTCGGGCTTCTTCCCCCCGGCGAGGCCGCCAGCCGGGACGCGCTCGAGATCGCACGCCTCGCCGTTCCGCGCGCAGCGAGTCCGGTAGTAGAGCCACCGCGCGTCGGGCGAGAAGGCGAACCCGAAGACGCCCTGCGCGACGGTCTCCGCCGGCGTGCCCTTCGGGGCGTCGAGGCGCGCGACCGCGAGGTCGACCGAGTAGCCACCCCGGGTCGTGTGCTGCATCATCGCGACGTGCGCGCCGTCCGCGGAGATCTCGAACTCCGAGACGTTCGTGCCGAACGTCCGGGGCGAGAGGCCCGGCCCGCCGGCGCCGAGGATCCCGGCGCGGACGCGGGGGTCGTACTGCTCGAGCCAGGCGATGCGCGGCGCGCGGGCCGCCCAGCGGAACTCGCCCACCTCGCGACCGCACAGCGCGCCCGGCTTCCCCAAGGCGGACACGTACAGGTCGCCCTGCCGCCCGGGCTCCGCGCCCGCGACGTAGGCGAGCGCGCCACCGTCCCGCGAGAACGCGAACGCGTGCACCTGGCGGGCGACGCGCACGGGCGGGGCGCCTGCCGCGAGCATGAGGTCGTAGCCGTTCCCCGCCTGCACGGTGAAGGCGTATGCCGGCCCACCGGGCGCGAACGCGTACTCCCCCGTCTTCTCCGCCACGCGCGCCGGCGGCTCGCTCGCAGCGCGCACCGCGAGGAGCGTGCCCCCGGACCGGACCGCGCGCCTCACCAGCGCGGCGGGCGTGCCGGCGGCGGGGGCGCCGTCGCGCGCGAGGAGCTCGAAGGAGGAGAGCCCGTCCGCGCCCGGGAGCCAGGTGGGATTCTCCCCCGGGTTCACCCAGAGAAGACGCCCGCCCGCGATGGCCGCCACCCGATCGCCGCCCGCCGTGAACCCGGTGAACGTCACGCCGTCGGCGACCTTGGCGGGCTCGCCGCCGCCGTGCGCGACGTACAGCGTGCCGGCGCCCGCGAGGTAATCGTAGTCGCCGAGCGCGGCGAGGAGGTCGCCCGCGGGAGCCCAGGCGAAGCCGTGCGGGAGCGTGGTGACCGCGGACGCCACCCGGCGCGGCTCTCCGCCGGCCGCGGAGACGACGCGGAGCTCGCAGCTCGCGGTCTGCGGCGGCAGGTACTGCCCCTTCACGTCCGCGCACTCGCGGAGGAAGGCGAGCCACGCACCGTCCGCCGAGCCCTTCAGCGCGCGCACCTGCCCCTCGTACACGGGACGCCCGAGGCCGCGCTTCGCGCCGGCGTCGCGGCCCCCGGTGCAAGCCGCCGCGAACGCACTCGCGAGGGCCAGGGCGAGGGTCAGGGGATGGGGGCTCCGGTGGCGGCGTTCGACCACGGGTCGATCCACGGTGCGATCTCCTTTCTCGCCCGCTCGGCGTGGGCACCCTTGCGCGCGGCCTTGCCGCGGTGACGCCCCGTGAGCGGGGGGAACAGCGCGAACACGACGTTCGTCGGCTGGTAATCGTACCCCGGCGGATGGGCCTCGCCGGTGAGATGTCGATGGAGCGCCCCGAGCGCGGTCGCCTGCGGCGGCGGCAGGAACGGCCGGCCCGCGAGCCGATCCAGGATGGCGCGTGCGGCGAGGTGCCCGCAGGCGGCGGACTCGACGTAGCCCTCGACCCCGGTGATCTGCCCCGCGAAGAACAGGTGTCTCCGCTCGCGCGCGGAGAGATCGGGCGCGAGGACGCGGGGGGCCTCGAGGAACGTGTTCCGGTGGATCTGGCCGAGCCGCACGAACTCGGCCCCGGCGAGGCCGGGCACGTGCTCGCGGAAGATGCGCTTCTGCTCCGGCCAGGTGAGGCGCGTCTGGAACCCGACGAGGTTGTACGCCGTCCCCGCGACGTCCTCGCGCCGGAGCTGGACGACCGCGTACGGGCGCCTCCCGGTGCGCGGGTCCTCGAGGCCGACCGGCTTCATCGGCCCGTAGGCGAGCACCTCCGGGCCGCGCTCCGCCATCACCTCGATCGGCAGGCAGCCCTCGAAGTAGCGCGGCTCCTCGAACTCGTGGGGGCGCACCTTCTCGCCGGCGAGCAGCGCCGCCACGAACGCGCGGTACTGCCCCTCGTCGAACGGCAGGTTGAGGTAGTCGTCCCCCGCCCCTTTTCCGTAGCGTGAGCGGGCGTACGCGATCGACATGTCGATCGAGTCGGCCGCGACGATGGGCGCGATCGCGTCGTAGAAGTGGAGCCGCCCGCCCGCGAGGGCCGCGATCTCCGCCGCGAGCGCGTCGCCGGTGAGCGGGCCGGTCGCGACGAGCGCGAGGTCGGGGCCCTCGGGGAGGCGCAGCGCCTCCTCCTCGTGGACGCGCACGAGCGGGTGGGAGCGCAGGCGCCCGGTGACGAGCGCGCTGAAGCGCTGCCGATCGACGGCGAGGGCGTCCCCGGCCGGGACGCGCGTCTCGTCCGCCGAGGAGAGGACGAGGCTGCCGAGGCGCCGCAGCTCCTCGTGCAGGAGCCCGACGGCGTTCTGCGGGTTGTCGGAGCGGAGCGAGTTCGAGCACACGAGCTCGGCGAAGCCGTCGAGGACGTGCGCGGGAGAGCGGCGAGCCGGCTTCATCTCGACGAGGTCGACCGCCACGCCCCCCTGCGCGAGCCGCCACGCCGCCTCGCTCCCGGCCAGCCCGCCGCCGATCACCGTCACGCACGCGCGTCCCATGTTCACCCGTCGTCCCGCCGCATGGCTGCCCGCCCGCCAGGTCGGCGCCTACCGATCTCTCGCAACCCAGACGACCTGGCGACTTCGACCGGTGGTGCGCAGGTTTGAGCTGGGCGCGCCCGAGGCCCGGGAGGGCGGCGGCGAGAAGGTTTCGGCCGGGCCGGGGCGCGCTCCATCTATCTCCCCCACGAAAGGAACGCAACGTGGCCGACACCAACCTCGATGCGCTGAGGGTCGAGCTGCAGCGCCGCCGCCGCGTGATCCTGGAGACGTTCCGTCGTGGGGGCGCCGAGCTCGACGCGCTCCGCTCCGCAGAGCGCGACCCGGAGTTCGAGGAGGGCGCGCAGACCGAGCACGAGGCGTTCACGCTGGCGCGCCTCGGGGAGAACCAGCGCCGCGAGATGCAGCAGATCGACGCGGCCATCGCTCGGATCGACGCCGGGGAGTACGGCATCTGCAAGGACTGCGAACAGGAGATCGACCCGCGGAGGCTCGCGGCTCTACCCTACGCGCTCCTCTGTACCGAGTGCGCGACCCGCAGCGAGCGAGCGGCGCCGGCGTTCGTGGTGCAGCAGCCACCGACCCTGTAGGGCGCATCGGCGCACGATACCGGGCCTGCGGCGGGCGTCCTCGCTCCTTACGCCTGCGGCGTACGGAAGCAGTACGCCTCGGCGCGCGTCCGCTGCGGTAGCCCGCCTCGGCTCCGGTCTCCTGCGCCTTGCGACATCGTCGCCGGCCTCGTCGCGTCGATCGGGCCGGGCCGGAGCCGTTACGCCCCGCCGCTCCCGGCGACGTCCGCCGCCTTCGCCTCGGCGTCGCGCCGGTAGCCGCATTCCTTGTTCGGGCAGGCGACGTACGGGCCGGTCTTCTTCGAGTACTTGTCGAGGAGGTAGACGCTCCCGCACTGAGGACAGGCCTCGTTGCGCGGGCGATCCCAGGACACGAAGTCGCAGCTCGGGTACGAAGAGCAGCCGTAGAAGGTCTTCCCGCGGCGCGAGCGCTTCTCCGTGATGTAGCCGCCGCAGCCCTTCGGGCAGGAGACGCCGATGGAGAGAGGCTTCGTACCCTTGCACTCCGGGTAGCGGGTGCACGCGAGGAAGCGACCGAAGCGGCCGCGCTTCATCACCATCGCGGCGCCGCACTCCGGGCACTTCTCGTCGGTCGGGACGTCCTCCTCCTTCTCCGGGACGATCTTCCCATCCTCGCGCCGGAAGTTCATGGTGTTCCGGCACTCGGGGTAGCCGGAGCACGCGAGGAACTCGCCCATGCGGCCCCACTTGATGACCATGGGCTTGCCGCACTTCTCGCACGTGAGGTCGGTCGCGATCTCCTGCCGCTTCACGTCGCGCATGTTGACCTCGGCCTTCGCGAGGTCTTCCTTGAACTTGTCGTAGAAGTCCTTCAGGACCTCCTGCCAGGCGGCGCTCCCCTCCTCGATCTCGTCGAGGCGCTCCTCCATCCCCGCCGTGAAGGCGAGGTCCAGCTCACGCGGGAAGCTCTTCACGAGCTCGTCGGTGACGACGAGACCGAGGTGGGTCGGCTTGAAGTTCCGCTCGACCTTCTCGACGTAGCCCTTTTCCTGGATGTTCTCGAGGATCGCGGCGTACGTGGACGGGCGCCCGATGCCGCGCTGCTCGAGCTCCTTCACGAGCGACGACTCGTTGAAGCGCGGGGGCGGCTGCGTGAAGTGCTGCTCGGGCAGGAGCCTGCGCAGGTCGAGCGTCATGCCGGCCTCGAGCGGCGGGAGCTGGCGCTCCTCGTTCGCCTTCTCGCGGTCGCCGTTCTCCTTCGCCTCCTCCTCCGCGCCGGCCTCCTCCTCCGGGGGCTTCGCGCCGTACACCGCGAGGTAGCCGGGGAACTTGAGGATGGAGCCGGTGGCGCGGAACGTGGCGCGACCGGCGGCGATGTCCGCCGTCGTCTGGTCGTAGACCGCCGGGACCATCTGGCAGGCGACGAACCGGTTCCAGATGAGCTCGTAAAGCCGGAACATGTCGCGCTCGCCGATCTGCTCGAAGTACGTGGCGACGCGCGCCGGCGTCCACTCGAGCGAGGTCGGGCGGACCGCCTCGTGGGCCTCCTGGGCAGACTTCGCCTTCGTCTTGTAGACGTTCGGCGCCTCGGGCAGGTGGTCCTTGCCGTAGGCCTCCGCGATGTAGCCGCGCGCCGCGTCCACCGCCTCGGTGGAGAGCCGGACGGAGTCCGTGCGCATGTACGTGATGAGGCCGACCGCGCCCTCCTCGCCGAGCTCGACGCCCTCGTAGAGCTTCTGCGCGAGGGTCATCGTCTTCTTCGCCGTGAAGCCGAGACGGTTCGCCGCCTCCTGCTGCAGCTTCGCCGTGGTGAAGGGCGGCGGCGCGTTGCGGCGGCGCTCCTTCTTGTCGACGCTCGCGACGACGTAGGTCGCGCCGTCGAGGTCCTTCACGAGCGCGTGCGTCTGCTCGCCGTCCTTGAGCTCCGCCTTCTGCCCGTCGACCTTCGAGAGCCGGGCCCGGAACTCCGGCGGCAGCTTCGCGGCGAGCTCCGCCTCGAGCGTCCAGTACTCCACCGGGTTGAACGCCTCGATCTCGCGCTCGCGCTCGACGACGAGGCGCACCGCGACGGACTGGACGCGGCCGGCGGACAGGCCGCGGCGGACCTTCTTCCAGAGGATGGGGCTGATCTGGTAGCCGACCAGCCGGTCGAGGATCCGGCGCGCCTGCTGCGAGTCGAACTTCTTCCGATCGAGATCGAGCGGCTTCTCGATGGCCTTCTGGATCGCGTTCTTCGTGATCTCGTTGAAGAGGACGCGGCGGATGCGCCCGTCGCCCGTGTCGCCGAGCTCCTCCGCGATGTGGAACGCGATCGCCTCCCCCTCGCGATCGGGGTCGGTCGCGAGGAACACGCGCTCGACGCTGCGGGCGGCGCGCTTGATCTCGGAGAGGACCTTCGCCTTCCCCTTGATGACGTCGTACTGCGGCGTGAAGCCCGCCTCGACGTCCACGCCGATCTTGGACTTCGGCAGGTCCTTCACGTGACCGACGGACGCGCGCACGTCGTACGAGCGGCCGAGGTACTTCTTGATGGTCTTCGCCTTCGCGGGCGACTCGACGACGACGAGGCACCCCCCGACCGCGGCCTTCTTCGCAGCCTTCGCAGCGCGCTTCGGCGGAGCGGCCTTCTCCTTCTTCACACCCTCCGCGGCCTTCACGTCCTCCGCGGCTTCCGCCTTCGCCTTCGTCGCTCTCGGCATCTGTCGGGGTCCCCTACGTGCGGCGCAGAAAGTAATGTCCCGGGCGCTGCTCGCACAAACCGTCGAGCTCCAGGGTGAGCAAGCCGGCGAGCGCCGAGCCGGGTGCGAGGCCGGCGCGGCGCGCGACCTCGTCCGCATGCCGCGGGCGGCGGGCGAGCGCTGCGAGGAGCGCGCTCTCGTCCGCCGCGAGCGACGGGAGCGCGAGCTGGCGCTCGGGCTCGGGCGCACCGGCGATGCCAAGCGCACCGAGCACGTCCTCCGCCGATGCAGCCACGCGCGCGCCCCGGCGCAGGAGGGCGAGCGGCCCCTGAGAGAGCGGCTCCCGCACGTCCCCGGGCACCGCGAACACGGGTACGCTCTGCGACCTGGCCCAGTCGGCGGTGACGAGCGCACCGCTCTTCTCGCCTGCCTGCACGACCACCACCGCCTCGGAGAGCCCGGAGATGATCCGGTTCCGCCGCGGGAAGTTGGCCGGGAAACCCGGCGTCCCGTCGGGCAGCTCGGACACGAGGGCGCCGCCCTCCGCGAGCACGCGCTCGAGGAGCAGTCGGTTCGAGGCGGGGTACAGCACGTCCACGCCCGTGCCGAGCACCGCGACGGTGTGCCCGCCGGCGTCGAGCGCCGCCCGGTGCGCGATCGCGTCTACGCCGAGCGCGCCGCCCGAGACGACCGAGACGCCCGCCCGGGCGAGGCCGGCCGCGAGCACGCGGGCCATGTCCTCGCCGTACGGATCCGGATGCCGCGACCCGACGACCGCGACGCGGCGCCCGTTTGCGAGGGCACCCCGGAGGCGAAGCTCGGCCGGGCGGTCCGGCGTGCGCGCAAGCCGTTCCGGGTAGTGGCCGTCGCCCGGCCGGATGGTGCGCGCCGACTCCATGGAGCGGGGCCATATACCCACCAGGTGAGGGACCGTCAAGGTGGGGCAGCGGGGTCGGATGCACGGAGTGTACCCGCCGCAGGCCTCCCAAAGGGGGCCCGGTGATCAGCAAAATCGGGCAGTTGCGCGGCCCGGAGCGTCCCCCCGAGCGCCTGCCGCTATTTTCCGCAGCGAGGATGCCCGGGCGTCCCTCGGCTAGCGCCCGCCGGCCCCCTCGTTCGAGGAATTGGTCGCGCGCATCTCCACGCGGTCGCCGACCGCCAGCTCGATCATGCTGCGCGTGACGAGCGCGGCGGAGGCGCGCTCCTTCACGTCGATGACGAGCATCTCACCGACGTCCTCCTTCGGCAGGCTGGGATCCCACGCCGGCGCGCCCGGGGCGCGGCCATAGGGATCCCCCGCGCGGACCGCGGTGAAGACGTTGCCCTCCTCGACGCCGTCTGCGGCGCCGCGGTCGATGAAGACGACGTGGTGCTCCCCGAGCTGCGTGACGACCTGGACCTGGCCGCCGACGATCATCCCCTCGAGCGCGCGGCGGTTCGCGCGGCGATCCACGCGGCGGAGGAACCGCTCCGTCCAGGGGCCGAGCATCGCCCCGCGCTCGATCGGCTCGAACGCGTGGGTGATGACCAGCGTCGCCGCCTTGGAGTCGACCGCGACCACCTTGGCCGCGCCGAGCACGGTGGACTGCCAGCCGAAGAGCTCGTTCGTGCGCGGGTGCCGGATCGGGCGCTCCGTCTTGTAGACGACGTAGGTCTCCCCCGGCTTCACCCCGGCGCGCCGCTCGAACCGCGCGTAGGCCTTGTCGAGGGTCGCGAGCATGAGCTTCTCCTCGAACGCGGCGGAGATCGCGCCGGATTCGGCGAGCTCGCGCGGGGTGACGAACGTGTCGTGGCGCGCGAGGAGCGCCCGCGGGGCGACGTAGCCGATCTTGTACGGCCCGGCGACGGCGACCGCGTCCTGCTCCTCGATGCTCTCGGGGGCGGTGAGGTTCGCGCGCGAGAGGTCCTCGAGGTCGCGCACCGGCGCGAGCTCCTCGGGCTCGGCCTCGGCGATCGGCTCGACGCGCGTCGGGGCCTCGTCGGCGGAGGGGAAGAACTTGAGGAGATTGCCCGGGTAGATCCAGTGCGGGTTCTCGATGTCCGGGTTGTAGGACCAGATCTTCGGCCAGTACCACGGGTTGTTGAGGTAGCGCCCGGACAGATCCCAGAGGGTATCGCCGTGCCGGATCGTGTAAGTGTCCGGCGTGGGCTGGCCGCCCGCGGCGTCCTCGAGGGCGAGCGCGGCCCCCGCGGCGGCCGGCGCGATGCCGGCATCGACCGCGGCCGGCGCTGCGTCGCCGGGGACCGGCACTTCGCCCGGGACGGTCGCGGCGCCGGGCACGGCGGGCGCGCCCTCCGAGAGCACGGCTGCGGCGGCCGCCTCCACCCGCGCGCCGTCCTCGCCGGCGGTGCGCGCGGCGGCGCGCGCCGCGTCGAGCGTCCCGGTCTGCGCGAGCGCCGTGGCGGGGATGAGGGCGAGCACGGCGACGAGGTGTCT
>DATIDF010000203.1:0-3477 GCA_035456445.1 Anaeromyxobacter sp. | reverse complement strand
CCGGAGCGACACGGCGACCGCCTCCGCCTCGCGGCGCGAGAGTCCGAAGAACCGGGGCAGCACCTCCGCGCGGTTCTCGGGGGTGAGCACCCTCGCGAGCTCGTTCACGGTGGACAGTCAGAATGGAACGACCGGCTCCGGTTCGCAGACCGTGGATTACGCTGCGAATCGGTGAGGACCCGTGGCGCAGAGCCACATGCGAAGGAGCCGGTCATGGGAAGTGTAACGCGATTCGTAGGCCTCGACGTGCACGCCGACTCGATCGCTGTCGCGGTCGCAGAGGGAACCGGCGTACGTACGGTCGGCGTCATCCCAAACCGTCTGGAGGCGATTCGGAAACTCGTCCGTAAGCTCGGGCCCGCGAAGGACCTGAAGGTCTGCTACGAGGCCGGACCGTGCGGGTACGTTCTTTATTGGCAGCTCGCGGAGCTCGGCGTGGCGTGCGAGGTCATCGCGCCTTCGCTGGTGCCGGCAAAGCCCGGGGATCGAGTGAAGACGGATCGGCTCGACGCCGCCCGGCGCGGAAGGCGAGATGCAAGAGAATCACGTCAACTGGTTTAACGATGGGCAAATGGGTCGCTCTAACCACGGTTAGACACTGTGAGTGAAATGAACCCTGGCCGCCGTTCCACGGCCCCGCGTCCCGCGCCGACCTGGCCAAGTGCGCGTCTCGCCTTCGAGTCTCTTGTGAGCCGATCGCGCGGCAACGGTTCCGGTCCTCGGTAACGATCCGGGCCTCCTCGTCTCGAGCCGCCTCGGCGCCGCCTGCCTGGCGAACACGGCCGTTCCCGGCAGAACGGTTGCCGGACTTGTTGATGAATGATGAGGGCTACGCCCTACCCCTGCTCGCCGGGTCCCGTGCGCCTCCACGTGGCGGCTCCGCCGCGAACGCGGTCCTCCCGGCGCCTCGCTTCGCTCGCGCTGAATGCTCAAAGGACCTACGTCGCCTCACGGTCGGAACACGCCGGGCGGGAACGACACGGGGAAGTCGACGCGCGTGAGCGCCGTCTCTCCCGTGGTCTTCCCGTTCGCCCAGTTCTCCTCGTGGAACGGGACGAGCACCCCGTCCACGGTGCGGAAGTCCGAGTAGGTAGTGACGAACTCGACGGGCGTAGGCCCGCCGGCGCTCCCGCGCGAGCGCAGGATCCGGCCGGTACCAGGATCGATCGCCGCCTCGACGACGACACCCGGCGCGAGCGTGAGCGCGAGCACCCGGAGCGTCTTGCCGTCGAGCGCGAGCGTGCCGCGCGCCTCCACCTTCGCACCGCGCGCGGCGAGGAGCGCGGGCAGATCCATGCGCGCCGCCTGCAGGATCATCGAGGTGAGGAGCGGTCCTTCCACCTCCTGCCCGTGGCGCCACCCGCGCCCGCCGTCGAGCACGCGGACCTCCGGCTCGCCGGCGTCGGGGAACGCGACCTCCACGCGAAGCCGTCCGGGGCGCGCGTAGGCGCGAGCGATGCGTCCGGGGCCGCCGGGGTGGAGGAGCGAGGTGACGGTGCCCTCGTGAACGCTCCGCGCGGCGCGCGCGACGGCCGCCGCGCCACCGTACGCCTCGATGCAGCGGCGGACGAGGGCGGCGACCTCGTCCCTTGCGGCGCTGCGCGGCCCGGATGCGCCCGTGAGAATGGGCGCCGCGCCGCGGGGGCGGGCCTCGCCCGGCGGCGCGGCTGCAGCGGCGAGCAGGAGGGCGAGCGGGAGGGCGAGCAAGCGGTCCTCGGGAGCGGGAGTGCCAGGACTTCCCCCGTCCCGGCTCGAACGCAAACGGTGGCCGTCCCCGCCGCGGAGGGCCACCCTTCACGCGTGACCGAGCTCGTCGGCTGGCTCAGCTCCGCGGTCCTCGTCGCGACCCTCGCGAAGCAGGTGCACAAGCAGTGGAAGGAGGGGTCGAGCGAGGGCGTCTCGCGCTGGTTGTTCGTGGGCCAGGTCGCGGCGTCGACCGGCTTCACGATCTACAGCGCGCTGGTGGGGAACCCGGTGTTCGTCGTGACGAACGCGATCCTGCTCGCGAGCGCCGTGACGGGCCTCGTCATCGTCATCCGGCACCGCCGTCGCGATCGTCGGGCGGCGGATAGGTCACCTGGCGCCCGGCGATCCGCGCGAACGGCGTGAGGCGGTGCGGGCGCGTCCGCCCGCGGCCGACGATGTGCTGGACGACGACGCCCCGCGCGAGCAGCGCGTCGGCGATGAGCGACCGGTGGCAGCGCCAGGGCACCGCCTCGGCGCACATGATCGCGACCGGCCCCTCGCGGGCGAGGGCGCGGAGCTGCACGAGCCCCTCCTCGAACTCCGGGGTGGCCATGTGGTCGGCGTAGCCGCGGAAGCTCGCGTTCCTCCAGCCGCCGTTCGGGGAGTCCTTGCGCGCGCGCCGCAGCCCACCGAGCGCCGGCAGGTGGACGTAGCCGATCCCGGCCGCGGCGAGCGCGCGAGAGAGCGCCTCGCCCTCGTACTGCGGGTTCGCTCGCGAGCGCGGGATGGTCCGGACGTCGGCGAGCGTGGCGACGCCCGCGCCCTGGAGCAGCTCCACGAGCTCCGCGCTCGGCCGGGTGGAGTGGCCCACCGCGAGGACCTGCGCCTTGCCCCACCCCGGAGCCGCCCTCGGACGGCGCTCGCGCTCTTCCTCCATCCCCGCCCTCATTGCGGCGCCGGCGGCCCCGTTCCAGCCCGCGGCGGGGCGCTCGCCTCCTCGCGTGGGGCTCCCCAAGATTTGACAAGGACCCATGCAAAGATCGATACGTTCCGCCGATGCTGGGCAAGCGCAACGAACCGAAGCGGTGGCCACGCGGGCAGAAGTTCACCCTGTCCAACGAGGGCGCCGACGCCGAGGCGGCGTACCGGAACATCGTCGCGGAGTCGCGCACGAGCGGGCGCGCGGCGCTCGACGCCGCGATCGCCGCGTGGGCCGGGCCACGCCGCGTCGCGCCTGCAGACGGCGTGGTCCTCGCGGAGCTGCGCGGCAAGCGGCTCGGCGTCCCAGATCTCGTGCGCGAGCTCGAGTCGGCGGGCATCGCGGCCGACGAGGTTCGCGCCTCGCTCGAGCGGCTCGTCGCCGCGGGCGTCGTCGCGCCCATCCCGCTCGCCTCGCAGCTCGGGAACTGATCGCAGCACGTCGCCGGCGCTGGCTCAGTCCCACCCGCGCCGTCCCGCCTTCTTCTCGCCCCGCTTCTTCTTCTCGGCGATCCGCCGCTCCTTCGAGCCGCGCGTCGGCTTCGTCGGCCGGCGCGGCTTCGGGCGGTGAGCGAGCGCGCCGAGCCGCTCGCGGAGGCGCGCGAGCGCGGCCTCGCGGTTCTGGAGCTGGCTGCGCCGCTCGGTCGCGGTGACGGTGACGCCGGTCGCGCCGTGGACGAGCCGCACCGCGGTCTCCGTCTTGTTCCGGTGCTGCCCACCGGGGCCGCCGCCCACGAAGAACGTCTCCTCGCACTCCGCCAGCAGCGCGGCGTCGGGCAAGGCCAGCGCGCGCCGTGCGGCGGCGCGGAGCTC
>DATIDF010000202.1:0-2335 GCA_035456445.1 Anaeromyxobacter sp. | reverse complement strand
CGATCGAGCGCGAGCCGTTCGCGCCGGAGGGCCCCACCGGGCTCGGCCGCGTGCTCGTCGCGCGAGGGATGGCCAAGGACGCGCTCGCGCCGCTCGAGGACGCGGTGAGGCTCGACCCCGCCGATCTCGAGACGCGCCGCGCGCTCGGCGAGGCGCGTCTCGCCGCCGGCCTCGCCGGCTCCGCCCGAGCGGAGCTCGACGCCGTCTTGCTCGCACGCCCGAACGACGTCCCGGCGCTCACGCTGCTCTCCGCCGCCTGGCTCGCCGAGGACGAGCCCGCCGAGGCACGCCGCGCCGCCGCTCGCGCGCTCGCAGCCGCGCCGCGGGACGCGCGCGCGCTCCTCGCCGCCGCGCGCGCCGCGCAGGCGGCCGGCGATCACGCGGACGCGAAGCCGCTCGCCATGCGCGCGCTCAAGGCCGGCCTCAGCGGAAAGGACGCCGTCGAGGCGAAGAGGATCGCGGCGTTCGACCGCAAGCAGATCGCGATGAACGACGCGCCGCTCCCGACGAAGAAGGTGTCGAGCGCGATCTCGAAGAAGGTCCCCGCCACGGCGACGAAGCCGGCGCGGCGCCGCTAGATCCCATCGCCTGGGCCGCGCCTGGTCGGCTTGCGCCGTGGCCCCGGGGCGCTCGCAACTCCTACGGACTCCTCGGCACCCAGTAACCGCGATCCTTCACGTACAGTCGCTTCACCGCGCCCCAGGCGACACGATGCGCGGTCGCCTCGTCGCCGTACCGCTCCCAGGCATGGTTGAAGGCCTCGCGATAGATGTCCTGCGCGTGCGGCGGGAGGTGCGCCCGCACGGGCTCCGGGAGGTCCTCGTTCGCAGCGTATGGCATCGAGCCCACCCTCGACGCAGTCGACCGCCGCGTCCGGCCAGCAGCCGGGGCGGGGGTGCCCCGCCGCCGCCGTTGTCAGTGTACGGCTCACCGGACCGCGCCTCGCGCTCGCCGGTTGGATGCGCCCTGTCGAGGAGGCGTTTCCTGCCGTGCGCTGCCGCGCAGGCATTCGGGTTGCCCCGAGCGCGACGCGTCCGGAGATGGGGGCGCCCGCCGCCTATCTCCGCCACCTGCCCGCCTCGACGAAGCTGTAGTAGCCGCCCGCGGCGACGATCACGTGGTCGCGCGCGAGCACGCCGACGAGCTCGGCCGCGGCGCGCAGCCGCTCGGTGAGGTCCGCGTCGTCCGGGCTCGGGGAGGGATCGCCGCTCGGATGGTTGTGGACGAACACGATCCCGTGCGCGCCCTCTCGAACCGCGGGCCGGAGCGCATCGCGGGGAGAGACCGGGCACTGCGAGAGCGAGCCCTCCGCGACCTGGACTGCGCGAAGGAGCCGGCCACGCACGTCGAGCAGGACCACGTGGAAGCCCTCCCGCTCCGCGTGCGCTGCGTGGCGCAGCAGCTCGGAGACGCGCCGTGGGTCGAGGCAGCGCTCGCCGCGCTGGGGCGGCGACCACGCGGCGCGGCGGCCAAGCTCGAACGCGGCGGCGATCGCGGTCGCGCGGGCGATCCCGACGCCCGGCGCGCTCGCGATGGCGTCGGGCGGGGCCCAGGCCAGCTCCCCGAGCGGGATGGCCTCGACGAGGGCGAGCGCCGCCCCGCGCGCCGACAGGCGCGAGGAGCCGGTGCCCAGGAGGACCGCGAGGAGATCCGCGTCGGAGAGCGAGCGCGCACCCTCGGCGAGGAGCCGCTCCCGCGGGCGATCGTGGCTCGGAGCGCTGACGTCTGACGCGATGGACGGCATGCGGAGAGGCGAGAGCAACCGATGTGCCGCCGGTCCGGTCGCGTCAGCGCTGGGCGGGTGTTCAGGTGGACGGGCGCGGCGCGGACGGCGAGGCCGCCGCCGGGACCGCGGCCACAGCCCGCTCGTGGTTCGACAGGCTCACCACGAGCGGTCTTCATCACGCCCCGGCGAGCAGGTCCTCAACGATCCGCTCGCGCGGTCTTTATCGCGCCCCGGCGAGCAGGTCCTCAACGATCCGCTCGCGCGGTCTTCATCGCGCCCCGGCGAGCGGGTCCTCACGCCATCCGCTCGCGCGGTCTTCATCACGCCCCGGCGAGCGGGTCCTCACACCGTCCGCTCGCCCTGAGCCTGTCGTCCTTCGGCAGGCTCAGGATGAGCGGGGGCGAGCGTTCAGGACCCGGCGTCCGCGCTGCCGGGGCGAAGCGCGAAGCTCCGCATTCCGAGGTTCCCGTAATCGATCGCGTCGTACAGCGTCTCGACGCGATCACCCTCGCGCGCTGCGCCGAGCGCGACGAGCACCGGGAGGAAGTGCTCCGGCGTCGGCGCCGCGAGCGCACCAGCCGGGAATATTACCTGACCACCGTGATCGAT
>DATIDF010000201.1:0-2105 GCA_035456445.1 Anaeromyxobacter sp. | reverse complement strand
AGCGAGTGAGCTTCCCGGAGTCGCTCACCGGCGGCGAGATCGTGGAGTTCTATCGGCGGCTGCGCGGGGCGCCCGCAGCCGCCGCGCGCGAGGTGCTACGCGCCGCGTCCTTGAACGGCGCGGCGGGCCGGGCGGTCGGGACGTACTCCGGCGGGATGACCCAGCGGCTCGGCCTCGCGGTCGCGGCCTTGCCGGACGCGCGGGCGTTCCTCCTCGACGAGCCCACCTCGTCGCTCGACGCGGACGGACTCTGCGCCTTCTATGGCCTCGCCGAGCGCTGGCGGCGCGAGGGGCGGGCGGTGCTCTTCAGCTCGCACCAGCTCGGCGACGTGGAACGGCTCGCCGATCGGATCGCGATCCTCGTGGACGGCAGGCTCGCCGCGGAGCTCGGCCAGCGGGAGCTCTCGGATCGGCTCGCGGCGCGCGGGGTCATGCGCGTCCGGCTCGACGCCTGCCCGCCAGGGCTCGCGGCGAGACTCGCCGCGATCGCGCCGGGCGCGCGCTGGACCGGCGAGGAGATGATCATCCCGGGCCCGCCGGCGCTCCGCGCCGCTGCGATCGAGGCGGCGCGCGCCGCCGGGGCCGAGATCCGAGGGCTCACCGCGGAGGAGGGCCGGCTCGAGTCGCTCTACCGCGAGCTCGTGGAGAGCTCCGCATGAAGGCCTCCCTCACCGCGCTCGCCCTCGCGGCCGCCGCCTGTCAGCGTGGCCCGCCGGTGCCCGCGCCGCTCGACACGCGCAACGACGCGTGCGCCCACTGCCGGATGGCGGTGTCGGATCCCCGCTTCGCGTCCGAGGTCGTCGCCCCCCACGAGGAGCCGCGCTTCTTCGATGACCTGGGATGCCTGCGCGACTGGCTGCGGGCCCACCCGGAGCTGCCCCGAGGCTCGGTGGCGTACGTCGCGGATCACCGAACGGGAGCGTGGGTGCGCGCGGCGCGGGCCACATACGCGCGCGTGCCGGGTCTCGAGACGCCCATGTCCTCGCACCTCGTCGCGCACGAGGACGCCACGTCGCGGGACGCCGATAGGTCCGTCGGGGGCGCGATCCCGATTGCCGCGTCGGAGGTCTTCGGGCCCGCGGGTGCGCCGGACGGGGGTCCATGACCCTTCGACTCCCGACCCGCTGCGAGGGCACCACGCTCAGGATGGTCGGGCATGCCTGACCGGGCCCGGTCACCGCTCCTCCTCCTCGCACGCCAGGAGCTGCTCCTCGCGTCGCGCTCGCGCTGGGTGCAGATCTTCGCGGCGGTCTTCGCGCTGCTCGCGCTCGGGGTCGCGGCCTCGGGCTACATCCTCTCGGGCGGACATGGGTTCCAGGACTTCGCCCGGACGAGCGCGTCGCTCGTGGAGCTGGTGTCTCTGGTCGTCCCGCTCGCGGCGCTCCTCATGGGCGTCCTCGCTCTCGCGCCCGAACGGGGGACTGCGGAGCTCCTGTACGCGCAGCCGGTGTCACGCCGCACGGTGCTCCTCGGCAAGCTCCTCGGGCTGTTCGCGGCGCTCTCAGCCGCGCAGTCGGTGGGGTTCGGCGCGGCCGGCCTGGTGATCTTCTCGCAGGCCGGCGAGACGGGAGGGGGAGGATACGCGCTGCTCGTGCTCGGCTCGATCCTGCTCACCGCCGCCTTCCTCGCCATCGCCGCGCTCCTCGCCGCGGGCGCGGTCGGCCGCAAGCGGGTGCGCGCTCTCGCCATCGCGATCGTGGTCTGGTTCGTGGCCGTGGTGCTCCTCGACGTCGCGGCGCTCGGGACGGCGTCGCTCCTTCCCTCCGGGACTGCGTCGCGCCTCCTCGTCGTCTCCGTGATCGTGAACCCGGTCGGCGCAGTCAGGACAGGGTCTCTCCTCGCGATCGAAGGCACCGCTGCGTTCGGGGCTGCCTCCCTCGCGTTCCTGCGGTTCACGCGCGGCGAGATCGGTGCCGCGGCCGCGCTCGCCGTGTCGATCGCGCTGTGGATCGTCGTGCCAGCGATCCTCGCGGTGCGGCGGCTCGGCCGCACGGATCTCTGAGGCCGAGTCTCGGGCGCGCTCCGCGAGCGTGCCTCGCGATTCCACAATCGGTGCGCGTCTCGCCGATCGGCGACTCCTTTGGGGGCGCGCGTGGGCTCGAGGG
>DATIDF010000200.1:0-16958 GCA_035456445.1 Anaeromyxobacter sp. | reverse complement strand
AAGGAAGAGGGGTGTCGAGCAGCGCAGGGAACGGGACTCTCGCCCGAGGCCTGAAGCCTCGGTCGCCGGTCGTCCCGTCCCTCCCTGCGCGGCTCGGTCGTGTCAGCGCGCCGCGCGCTGCTGCGCCTGGATCGCGGTGAGGGTGATCGTGAAGACGATGTCCTCGACGAGGCACCCGCGGCTGAGATCGTTCACGGGCTTCGCGAGGCCCTGCAGCATCGGACCGATGCTCACCACGTTCGCGCTGCGCTGCACGGCCTTGTAGGTGACGTTCCCGGTGTTGAGGTCGGGGAACACGAACACCGTCGCGCGGCCCGCGACCTCCGACTTCGGCGCCTTGGCGCGCCCCACCTCGGGGACGATCGCGGCGTCGTACTGGAGCGGGCCGTCGATGGGGAGGTCGGGGCGCTGCGCGCGCGCGAGCTCGGTGGCCTTCTTCACCTTCTCCACGTCGGCGCCGGTCCCGCTCGCCCCGGTGGAGTAGGAGAGCATCGCGACGCGTGGCTCGATGCCGAATGCCCGCGCCGAGTCCGCGCTCTGGATGGCGATGTCGGCGAGCTGCTCCGCCGTGGGGTTCGGATTCACCGCGCAGTCGCCGAAGACGAGCACCTGCTCGGGCAGGCACATGAAGAAGACGCTCGACACGAGGTCGCACCCGGGCACGGTCTTGATGATCTGCAGCGCGGGGCGGATCGTGTGCGCGGTGGTGTGGAGCGCCCCCGAGACCAGGCCGTCGGCCTCGTCGAGGGCCATCATCATGGTGCCCACCATGATGGTGTCGGCGAGCTCGCTCTTCGCCATCTCCGGCGTCATCCCCTTGCTCTTGCGGCGCTCGACGAGGGGCTCCACGTAGCGAGGCGCGACCTCGACCGGGTCGAGGATCTCCAGCGAGGCGGGCAGCGTCACGCCCTGCTTCCGCGCGACGGCGCGGACCTCGTCCGGGTTACCGAGCAGCACGCAGCGCGCGATGCCGCGCTCCTGGACGATCGCGGCGGCCGCGATGGTCCGCGGCTCGGTGCCCTCGGGGAGCACGATGCGCTTGTTCGCGACGCGCGCCGTCTCGATGAGCCGGTGCCGGAAGGCAGGTGGCGAGAGGCGGCGGACGCGCTGGGTGCGGACGAGGTTCTCGAGCCACTCCCGGTCGATCCGGTCGGCGACCGCGTTCATGACCCGCTCGACCCGCTCCACGTCGTCCGGCGGGATCTGCAGGTTCATCGCGGCGACGGCGCTCGCCGCGGCATAGCTGCCATCCTTCACGGCGAGGACGGGGAGGCCGGTCTCGAGCGCCCGCTCGCACATCGCGAACACGTGCTCCTCGGGCTCGACGCCGCCGGTGAGGAGGAGGCCCGCGAGCGGCGTGCCGTTCAGCACCGCCAGCGACGCGGCGACCACGATGTCGCTGCGGTCCCCAGGGGTGATGATGAGCGTGCCGGGCCGGAACACCTTGATCGAGCCCGGGACGCTCATCGCGCACAGGGCGACGCTACGGATGCGGCGGTGGTCCTGGTCGCCGGCGCGGAGCACCTTCGCGCCGAGGGCGCCGGCCAGGTCCTTCACGCGAGGCGCCGCGAGGTCGCCGCGCGACGGGACGATGCCGATGGGACGGAGCTTCTCCGCGCGGAGCGCCTCCGCGTAGGCGTCGAGCTCGGCCGCCGGGACGTCCTCCGCCTCGATGGCGGCGTCGAACCAGTGCGTGCGCCCCTCCACCTCGCGCGCCGTGCCCCCCGCGCTCCCGGTGACGCGGTTCAGGATGCAGTCGACGCCGCGCCCGTCCAGGTCTGCGCCGAGCCCGCGGGCGGCGATGGCCACGGCGTTCGCGAGATCCGCCGGCGTCTCCCCGCGCGGCGAGCCGACGAGGACGAGCTCCGCGTCGAGCGCCTTCAGCATGAGCGCGTTGACGCGCGTGCTGTAGACATGGCCCGGCTCGGGTGCCAGCCCCTCGACGACGAGGACGTCGGCGCCCTCGGCCGCGCGGGTGCACAACGCCACGACGCGCTCCATGAGCGTCTGGTCGTCGCCGGTCGCGAGCAGGTCCTCGGCGGCGGCGCGCGCGATGGGCTCGGGCGGCTCGAGGTGCGCGCCGAGCTTCACGAGCGTCGCGGCGCGGTTCTCACCGCGGGCGGCGATCGGCTTCGTGAAGGCGACGCGGACGCCCAGGCGATCGAGGGCGCGAACGAGGCCGAGGCAGACGGTGGTGACGCCGACCTGACGGCCGGCGGGGGCGACGAGGAGGGTGCGGGGCATGTGGAACCTGGAGGGTGGACGGGTTCAGGCGGCGCGGCGCGCGGAGGCGATGATCTCGGCGGTGTCCATCGCGATCATGAGCTCCTCGTTCGTCGGCACGACGATCACCTGGGGCCCGGTGGTTCGCGTGATGCGGCCGCAGTGCCCCTTGCCGTGGACGGCGTTGAGGTCCGGATCGAGGGTGATCCCGAGGAAGCCGAGGAGCTCGCACACCTTCGCGCGGACGAACGTCGCGTTCTCGCCGATGCCGCCGGTGAAGACGAGCGCGTCGAGCCGCCCGAGCGAGACCACCATGCCGGCGGCGGCCTTCGCGACGGAGTAGCAGAACTTCTCGATGGCGAGCGCGGCGCGCTCGTGCCCGTTCGCCGCAGCCTCGTACAGCGTCCGCATGTCGTTCGACAGGCCCGAGATGCCGAGCAGGCCCGAGCGCTTGTTGAGCTGGTCCATCACGTGGCTGGCGTCGCGGTGCAGGGCCTTCTTCATGTGCGCGATGATCGACGGGTCGATGGAGCCCGAGCGCGTCCCCATCACCACGCCGTCGAGCGGCGTGAGCCCCATGGTCGTGTCGACGCTCTTCCCGTTGTGGACGGCCGCGAGCGAGCAGCCGTTGCCGAGGTGGGCGGTGACGAGGGTGTGGTCGGACGGGGGGAGCCCGAGCAGCCGCACCGCCTGCTCCGAGACGTAGCGGTGGCTCGTGCCGTGGAACCCGTACCGCCGGACCTCGTGGTTCTCGAACCACTCGTAGGGCACCGCGTACAGGTAGGCGCGCGGCGGCATCGTCGCGTGGAAGGCGGTATCGAACACCGCCACCTGCGGCAGCTCGGGGAAGAGCTCCTTGGCGATGCGGATGCCGAGCAGGTTCGGCGGGTTGTGCAGCGGGCCGAGCGGGATGCACTCCTCGATCTTCGCGACCACCTCCTCGGTGATCGGCATCGAGCCGGAGAAGCGCGCGCCGCCGTGCACGACGCGGTGGCCGACCCCGGCGAGATCGTCGACTAGCCCGACCCCCCGGAGCAGCTCGACGACCGCGCGCAGCGCAGCGTCGTGGTCGGCGTGGTTCAGGTCACGGCTGTGCTTGTGCCCATCGAGCTTCCAGTCCAGCGTGGCGTGCGCCGAGTCGAGGCGCTGCGCGATGCCGGAGATCCGCTCGGAGCCGTTTGAGGAGTCGATGACTGCAAACTTCGCCGACGAGCTGCCACAGTTCAGGACGAGGACGTTCAACGAAGCCTCCGCGGTTCGGGATCCACGAATTCGACTTCGGCTCGGTCGCCCCCGCCGGTTGCTGGGGAGCGCCACGACGCTGACGACGACTGAGCCGGGATCCGTAAGCCTCGCGAACGGCTCGATGGCTTCGGACCCACACGATTCGCACATCGCGATCCGCGTGCGCAAGGGGGCCCGCGTTAATTTTCGAGGTCCCACCGGCGGGCGACCCATTGCGTTGTCGATGCAATCGGTCGACGTTCTCGATTGAGGGGCCGCGCGAGGGCCCCGCTCCCGGCGAGGACCGACACCTGAATCGGCCGATGAGGACAGGCGCGGGCTAGCTCCCTCGGCCTCGACGGACCGTGACGGACTCGCCGCCGATCCCCCAGTTGTCCGTGTCGACCTCCTCGATGACGACCACCGTCGTCGCGGGGTTCTTGCCGAGCTTGTCGCGCAGGAGCTCCGTGACGCCGCGGATGAGCTCCGCCTTCTGCTCCGCGGTCGCGCCCTCGCGCGTGATCTTGATGTTCACGTACGGCATGGGACCTCCTTCACGTCTCGGTGGGAGGGGAGAGAGCGGGCGCCCGCCCGCTACCAGAGCCAGGTGCCGTCGTTCGGGTAGGGCTCGCGCCGGTCGAGGTAACGCAGCCCCTTCACGCAGCGCACGACGAGCCAGACCGCGACGAACACGAGCAGCACGAGGCCGATGCCGAGGAGCGACAGGAGCGCCCCGACGAGCCCGTAGAGGAGCCCGATCCAGAACGTCCGGATCTGCAGCCGGAAGTGTGTCCGGAGGCCCTCGGGCGCGTCCCCCTGGTACACGTACGCGATCACGACGCCGACGAGCGAGGTGACGCCCACGACGAGCGACGCGAGATAGAGGATGTAGACGAGCTTCGCCATGAGCTCCGTCTTCGCGATCTGCCGGGCGGGCGCGGCGGCGGTAGGCGTCTGTTCCATCGAGGGCTCCGAGTCCTAGGGCAGGGCGTACCGGGATGTTAGCCCTTAAGCACCTCGGATGAACCTGCACCGGCGGCTCCTCGAGCGCGCGGCGGAGGGCCGGCCGATCCGGGTCGGGCTCGTCGGGGCGGGGAAGTTCGGGACGATGTACCTCGCGCAGGCGGCGCGCACGCCCGGGATCCACGTGGTCGCGATCGCCGATCTGCGCCCCGATCGTGCCCGCAACTCCCTGGCGCAGGCGGGCTGGCCCGCGGAGCGCGCGGCGGCACGGACCGGCGATGAGGCGCTGGCGCGCGGGACGACCTGGATCTCCGACGATGCGGAGGGGCTCATCGCCTCCGGCGCGATCGAGCTCGTCATCGACGCGACCGGCAGCCCCGCCGCAGGGATCCGTCACGTCCTCTCCTGCTGCGCGCACGGGAAGGACGTCGTGATGGTCAACGTGGAGGCGGACGCGCTCGCGGGGCCGCTCCTCGCGGAGCGCGCGCGCCAGGCCGGGATCGTCTACTCGCTCGCCTACGGCGATCAGCCGGCGCTCATCTGCGAGCTCGTGGACTGGGCGCGCGCGGCCGGCTTCGAGGTCGTCGCCGCGGGGAAGGGGACGCGGTACCTGCCGCGCTACCACGCCTCGACGCCGGACACGGTCTGGGACGACTACGGGATCGCCCCGGAGGAGGCGAAGGCGAGCGGCCTCAACGCGCAGATGTTCAACTCGTTCCTCGACGGCACGAAGTCCGCCATCGAGATGGCGGCCGTCGCGAACGCGACGGGCCTCACGCCCGCGCCGGCGGGGCTCGCGTTTCCCCCCGCCGGGGTGGACGACCTCGCGCGCGTCCTCCGCCCGCGCGAGGCGGGCGGCGCGCTCCACCACGCGGGCCAGGTCGAGGTGGTCTCGAGCCTCGCGCGCGACGGCTCGCCAGTGCCACGCGATCTGCGCTGGGGCGTGTACGTCGTCGTCGAGGCGGCCAGCGCGTACGTCGAGCGCTGCTTCCGGGAGTACGGGCTCGTCACCGACGACAGCGGGCGGTACACGGCGACGTACGAGCCGTTCCACCTCATCGGGCTCGAGCTCGGGATCTCCGTCGCCTCGGTCGCGCTCCGGCGCGAGCCGACCGGTGCGCCGCGGCGCTGGCTCGCCGACGTCATGTCCGTCGCGAAGCGCGATCTCGCGGCGGGCGAGGTGCTGGACGGCGAGGGCGGCCACCTCGTGTACGGGAGGCTCGCGCCCGCGGTGGACGCCCGCCGCGCGCGTGCGCTTCCCATCGGCCTCGCGCACGGCGTCCGGCTCCGCGCGCCGGTGCGCGCGGGCGAGCCGGTCCGGTGGGCGGACGTCGAGGTCGACGAGGCCGCGGAGGCGGTGCGGATCCGCCGCGCCCTCGAGGCGACCCTCGACGCCGAACGCTGATCGCTACGTCGCCGCGGCGCGCTTGCCGGAAGGGGGCGCGTCGGCGTGACGGCGCTCCTCCACGATGCCGCGCAGGAGTGCCCGCGCCTCCCGCAGCGTCTCGACGGTGTGGTCCCAGCCGAGGCAGGGGTCCGTGACGGAGCAGCCGTACTTGAGCTGCGCAGGATCCCCCATGGGCTGACTTCCCTGCTCGATGAAGCTCTCCATCATGAAGCCCACGATCGAGCGGTTCCCCTGGCGGATCTGGCTCGCGACGTCCCGCACGACGAGCGGCTGGAGCTCCGGCTTCTTCCAGGAGTTCGCGTGGGAGCAGTCGATGACGATCGTCTGCGGCAGCCCGGCCTTCGCGAGCGCCTGCTCCGCGATCGCGACCGAGACGCTGTCGAAGTTGGGCCGGCCGCCGCCGCCGCGCAGGACCAGGTGGCCGTGGCGGTTGCCGCGGGTACGGATGACCGACGAGCGGCCCTGGTCGTTGATGCCCAGGAAAGCGTGAGGCCGCGCGGAGGCCAGGATCGCGTTCACGGCGCCGTCCACCTCGCCGTCCGTACCGTTCTTGAAGCCGATGGGCGTCGAGAGCCCGGACGCGAGGTTCCGGTGCGTCTGCGACTCGGAGGTGCGCGCCCCGATCGCCGTCCAGGTCACGAGATCGCCGCGGTAGTGCGGCGAGATCGGATCGAGCGCCTCCGTCCCGGTCGGCAGCCCGAGGTCGCTCACCTCGAGGAGGAAGCGCCGCGCCCGCTCCATGCCCTCCTTCACGCGGAACGAGTCGTTCATCTGCGGATCGTTCGTGAGCCCCTCCCAGCCCACGGACGTGCGCGGCTTCTCGAAGTAGACGCGCATCACCAGGAACAGCGTGTCCGAGAGCTCGCTGGCGAGATCGCGCAGCCGCCGGGCGTAGTCGAGCCCCGCGACCGTGTCGTGGATCGAGCAGGGACCGACGATGACGGCGAGCCGCGGATCGCGGCGTTCCAGGATCGCCTCGAGCGTGCGGCGCCCCTCGACGACGGTCCGCGCGGCCCGCTCCGATACGGGGATCCGGAGCTTCACCTCCTCGGGCGGCAGCATCGCGTCGAACGCGGCGACGTTCAGGTTCTCGATGGTGGGGGCGGCGCGATGCCCGCCGGAGGCGAGCTCGACGCGGACGAAGCCCGCGATCATGTCGCGGTAGAGCGTCTCGACGAGGTCGGGCTCGATCCCCTCCTCGTCGGCGAGCGCCCTCACGTTCGCGACCACCTGCTCCTCGCGGGCCGGGTCCTTCACGCCATCGGCGGCGCTCTTGAACCGGGCGGCCTGCAGCGCGTAGCCGCGCCGCTCGGCGAGCAGCGCGACGATGCGCTGGTCGACGTCGTCGATGGACGCGCGCACGTCGCGCAGCGTCATGCACTCGGGCAGGGGGGCACGTCTCTCTGTCTGTTCGTTCACGGCGAGTCCTCGGGCGAAGGGGCGTCGGCTAAGCGACGGCGAAGGTTGGGAGGCGAAGCGTCCCCCCCGTCCAGGCCCGAGCGATCTCGATGGTGTGGGAAGGTCTCTCGCTACGCGCGGAAGCCAACCCAACGCCCAGGCCGGGGCGGGGGGCAGCTAAATCGATACGCGCGATAGCTCCGAAGGACCACGTAGCCACCATACCCGGTCGGCGCGGACTTCACAACCCCGCGCTCGGATCGCTCGTCGCGCGAGGGCGACGCGGCGGGTACGGGTCGCCCCGGGCGCTCAGTCGCCCCACTCCGGCGGCGGCCGCGCCACGAGCACCGGGCACGGCGCATGGCGCGCCACGTGCTCGGCGATCGAGCCGAGAAGCACGCGCGCGACGCCGTGGCGTTGTGCGCCGACGACCACGAGGTCGAAGCGCCCCTCGTCCGCGACGCGCACGATCGCGGCACCAGGAGGCCCGCCCCGGGCCCAGCAGCGGGCCGTGCTCAGGGAGAGCGCACCGCGATCAGGTTCACCACCCGGTCCACCCCGAAGACGAACCACGCGTCGAGCTCCGCCATCTCACGCTGCTCGGACGTGGCGACGGACCCCTCCAGCGTCACGTTCGCCTGCCGGGTCGTCACCGTGACCTGGGCCGCGTCGACGAACGGGTCCTTCTCGAGCACGAGGCGCAGCGCGTCCGTGATCTCATCGTCTCCGTCGCGCTCGGGCGGGACCACCTCCAGCCCGTTCACCACGTCGCGTGCGCCGGGGATCCACCAGGCGAGCACGCCCGCGAGCCGCTTGTGCCCGAGGCCCGGCACCTCTCCGGCGAGAGTCACCACTCCGCCGGCGACACGCGCGTCGATCGCGAAGCGGCCCGGCGCAGATCCCACCTCGGCCGCGGGAGTCGCGCCGGAGGACACGCGGACGGCGCACTCCCCGAACACCGGCTCCGAGAGCAGCGCGTCGCGCAGGTGATCGCGGATCTCCGCGTCGCTCATCCGTCGCGCCGGCGTCACCCGCAGCCGGTCGACGATGTGGTGGATCCCCGGCACGGAGGCGGCGCGCTCGAGCGCGAGCTTCTTCGCGCCCGCGTCGGCGACCTCGCCCTCCATGACGAGGACCCCGTCCTCGATCGCGAGCGCGATCGGGTGGCGCACTGAATCGATCCGTGTAACGGAGGCGAGCGCCTGCCGGACGGCGGCGATTCCGTCTCGTCCCCGAGTGCTCTCCTGCCGTCGCACCGCCGACCTCGCGCCCACCCGCCGCGGGTATTCCGAGTCGATGCTACGCCTCGATCGGCGGCGCGTGCGCTTCACGGCGGGGGACTCCGGACGGCGGTCCCCCGCCGTGGTCGGCGGCGAGGAATCGCTTGCGCCGCGCCCGACGCTCACCGGGCGCAGGCCCAGGCGCCGACCTGCACGTCGCGGTGCGGCTGCAGCGCGTGCGGCCGGCCCGCTCGCTGCGGGACGAGCCGCTCGACGCGTCTCTGCGACCATCGCGAGGTCAGGGCGCCCCTGCATGCCCGCGCACCGCATCGGGCGCGGGCGCCTCGCGGCGCGCGATCCACAGCGCGGCGGGCAGCGCGGTGAAGTCGGCGATCATCGCGAGCAGGAAGGCGCCCGCCGTCACGATCCCGAACTGCCGCAGCGGCGGGAAGCTCGAGAGCGCGAGCGCGAGGAAGCCCGCCGCGTTGATGAAGGTCGCGAACACGATCGCCCGGCCCGAGACCCGCAGCGTGTGGCGGAGCGCGCCGTCGAGCCCTGCGCCACCATCGTCCTCGTGCAGGTGGTGGAAGAAGTGGATCTGATCGTTCTCGGTCGTCCCGAGCACCGTCGTCGCGATGAGGATCGTCGCGACGTCGAGCGACGCGCCCGCGAGGCGCATCGCCAGGAAGGTGACGAGGATCGCGAAGAGCGAGGGGATCATCGCGAGGAGCCGCGCCGAGGCGGAGCGGAACACGAGGAGGAACGCGGCGAAGATCAGGACGGCGGTGATCGCGAAGCTCTCGGTGAGCGTCGGGACGAGGCTCGCGCCGACCTTCCCGGCGAGGATGGACTCTCCCACCACGCGCAGCTCGGCAGCCCGCAGCGCCGGCTCCTCCGCCCTCGTCCGGTCCCACGCCTCGCGCGCGGCGCGCGTGAGCGCCGCGACGCCAGGCCCGTCGCCACGCTCGAACACGACCGTGAGCTGCGCGTTCGCGAGCGTCCCCACGTCCACGAACGCGCGCAGCTCCGGCTCGGTGAGGAGGAGCTGCTCGAGGTCCGCCACCGCGGTCGCGAAGGCCGCGGGATCCTGCGGGAGCGCCTCGCGCCCGCCCGCCGCGTAGCGGCGCAGCCGGAGGAGCGAGGTCGGGCCGACGACCGAGGACACGCCGGGGATGGCCTCGACGCGCGAGGTGAAGCGGTCGAGGGCGCGCAGCACCTCGGGATCGGTGATCGCGCCCGGCGGCGTCCGCACCCACAGCCGCGCGACGTTCAGCCCGGAGACGTGGCGCCGGAAGAACAGCATGTCGCGGTGGATGGGCAGCGACGGATCGACGTACCGGAGCACGTCGAGGCCGACGCCCATCGGCGCGAGCCGCCCCGGGACGCCGGTGAGCGCGACGAGGCCGGCCGCGGCGAGGCCGAGCGCGCCGGCGACGAGCGACCATCGCCAGCGCCACGTGAACGCCGGGAGCGCCGCCGCCACCCGGTCGTAGAGGCGCGCGCGGATCTCGACGGTCCGGCGCGTGGGCGTACGGAGCGCGCGCTGGAGGGCGGGGAAGAGCGTGAACGCGACGACCCAGGCGATCGCCAGCCCTGCGGCGGTCCAGAGCCCCATCTCGCGGATCGGCCGGATGCGCGAGACGGCGAGCGCCGCGAACCCCGACACGGCGGCGGCGCTCGACGCGGTGACCGGCAGGAACTTGCCCGCGAGCGCCGAGAGCTGGTGCGCCTCGACCGGCACGCCCTCGGGCTGATCGACGAAGCGCGAGTGCAGGTACACGAGCGACGCGAGCGTCGTGACCATCACGGTGAGCGGGACGATGGCCGAGACCACCGTGAACGAGAAGCCGAGGAGCCGCCCAGCGCCGGCCGCGAGCGCCACCGCGGCCGCGAGCGTGAGCAGGATCGCGAGGAGCGCGCGCACCGAGCGGTACAGGAAGAGCGCGACCGCGACGACGAGCAGCCCGAACACCGGGAAGTGGCGCCGCGACGCGTCGCGCGACTCCCGCTCGATCCAGGACTCGAGGTACGGGCCGCCGACGCGCCGCACGCCCCGGATCGCGTCCTTGTGCGCGCCCTCCACCGCCGCGTCGATCCGCGCGAGCGCCGCGTCGCGCGCGGCGGGCGTCGCCGCCTCGAAGGCCACGACGAGGCCGAGGAAACGATCGCCGACGAGCCCCTGCCGCCGGAAGAAGTCCGTCCCGGTCGCGAACCGCCGGAGCGCCTCGGCGGCGGCCGGGTCCGCGGACGGCGCCGGGCCCGGGCGCGCCCGTGTGTAGGCGTCCAGGATGGACACGGGCGCGACGCCCGGGAGCGCCCGGAGCGCTGTCTCGAGCGCGGCCGTCTCCGCGAGCACCCGCGGGTCGAAGGGATCGTCGGCCTCGAGGAGCACCACGACGAGCGGCCGCTCCGGGAATACGCGCTGGAACTCGCGGGTGGCGACGAGGTCCGGATCGGTCGGTACGACGAGCCGGTCGAGCGCGCCCTGGGACGGGATGCCCGCCGCGAGCCACGCGGCGGCCGGGACGAGGAGCGCGTACAGGAAGAGGATCGGCCAGCGGAGCGCCACGATTGTGCGGAAGGCGCGCT
This sequence comes from Anaeromyxobacter sp., assembly GCA_035456445.1. Taxonomy (GTDB): domain Bacteria; phylum Myxococcota; class Myxococcia; order Myxococcales; family Anaeromyxobacteraceae; genus Anaeromyxobacter. Next base: position 5,933 of record DATIDF010000200.1, on the reverse strand, counting down.
CGAGCCGTGGGCGGGGCATCCGCGAAGGGTAGCCCTTTGGACCCCGTCTGTCCGGGTCTCGTCGCGGTCGTCCCGCGCTATAGGTGCGGCATGTGCGACGTCTCGGTGACGCTCCTGCTCGCGTGCAGCGCAGCCGCTTCGGGGCTCGCGCGGTGACGGCACGCGCGGCGGTCGCCGGCCTCGTCGCGACGCTCGCCTGCGCGCCGGCGCTGCGAAAGCCAGCGCCGCTCGCGCCCGCGGCCGTCTCCGAGGACCGCAGCGCGGCAGCGCTCCTCGCGGACGCCGAGGCCGCCTTCGCGCGCCGGCCGGAGCCGGCCGCGGTGCGAACGGCCGTGGCGCTGTACCGGGCGGCGGCGCAGGCCGACCCGGCCGGCGTCGAGGGGCTGCACGGCGCGTTGCGCGCCGCGGTTTGGCTCGCCCAGCGGGAGCGCTCGGCGGAGGAGCGCGCCCGTCGCGCGACGGAGGCGGTCGAGCTCGGGCAGCTCTGCGCCGCGCGCGCGCCGGACGACGCGCGGTGCGACTATGGCCTCGCGCTCGGCCTCGGCGTCCAGGCGCGCGAGCGTCCCAGCACGGTCGGCGAGGGTCTGAAGCTCATGGTGGAGCGGCTCCGCCGCGCCGCCGCGAGGGATCCGGCGATCGATCACGGCGGCCCGGAGCGGGTGCTCGCGCTCGTCCTGCTCCGCGCGCCGGGGTGGCCGCTCGGGCCCGGCGATCCGGAGTCGGCGCTCGCGGAAGCGAGGAAGGCGTCCGCCCGCGCGCCGGACTTTCCGCCGAACCCGCTCGCGCTCGCGGAAGCGCTCGCGGCGAACGGCGATCCGGCAGCCGCGCGCGCGGAAGCGCAGCGCGGGCTCGCGCTCGCCGAGGTCCGCGCAGCGGCGGGGGATCCCGACGCGCCGGAGTGGGTAGACGAGGCGCGCCGGCTGCTCACCGCGGCGGCGCGAGCGCCAGAGCCGCCTCCGTGATGGTGGCGAGCGCCTCTAGAAGAAGAGGAACACGAGCGCGCTCACCAGCATCGTGAGGAGCACCGCGACCACGATCCCGTAGTCAGCGCTGTGTTCCCTCCAGGCGTTCCGCACGACGGCAACGACGGGCATGGTGGCCTCCGTTCCGGTGCCCGCGAAGATCGCGGCTCATTCGAGTCAGCCCCCGCTGCGCGATTTTGTCCAGGGCTCGATGCGACAATTAATTGATCAAGATCAATTGAGACCTGCGCTCAAACGCGCACCCGGGTCGAGAGAACCCCGGAAAATCCTCGGGGTGCACGTCCTCAAGTGCGGGGAAACCTCGACGTCCCGGGCGCATAGCTAATTTGGGGCACATTGCGGCGCGACGCCCGACTGTGATTGCCTGTTCGTTGTGACGCAAATTTGGGCTGCGACTTTTTCGTCGTTGCGCAAGGTATTCGCGATCGAGCGCCTTGGCCCGCCCGCTCCTGCTGCGGCGAAGCGCCGCGGTCGAGGCTTTGTGCGCATGCTCCTCGCGCCCGAGCCGCTCCCGCGCGACCCGGAGGAGGCGCCGCGCCGGCGACGCGGATGGCTGCGGCTCCTCCTCGCGATCGAGACGCTGGAGCGCGCGCCCGCGCCTCCGCCGCGACCGCGCCGCTCCCGCTGGCTGAGGTGGCTGTTCGCGCCGGAGCCGCTCGACCCGCCGTAGCGAGGAGGCGCCCATGGAATCCGCCCGCCACGTCTTCCGCGTCCTGTTCCTGCTCCTCGTGGGGATCGCGATCTTCTCGATCGGGCGCACGTTCCTCGTCCCGAAGTCGTACGGGGCGTACGGCCCCTATCGCTTCGACAACGTCGCCGAGCAGGCCGCGATCCGCCTCCCGCGGCACGGCGGCGCCGCCGCGTGCGGCGCGTGCCATGCGGAGCGGCTGAAGGCGCTCTCCGCGGGCGCGCACCGGAGCGTGAGCTGCGAGGTCTGCCACGCGCCGCTGGCCGTGCACGTCCGGGAGGGGGCGAAGGTCGCCGACATGCCGGTGGATCGATCATTCACCCTATGTGCGCGCTGCCACCGCCGCATCGAGGGACGCCCCGCCGCGTTCCCGCAGATCGTCCTCGCCCAGCACCAGGGCGGCGTGGAGGGGACGGCCTGCATCGACTGCCACGATCCGCACGGTCCGAAGCTCTAGAGGAGGTCCCAATGGACGAGACCCAGCGCGAGGTCCCAGCTTCGGCGCCCGAGCCGGTCGGCCGGCGGGAGTTCCTCTCCTCCGCGCTCCGCCTGGGCGGTGGGGTGCTCGTGTTCTTTGCCGGCGCGCCCGCGCTCGGCGAGGAGCGGGCGGGGGAGGGCTACGACTGGACGCAGCACCGGTGGGCGTACCTCATCGACACCGAGAAGTGCATCGGTTGCGGCTCGTGCGTGCGCGCGTGCAAGGCGGAGAACGACGTCCCCGACGGCTTCTTCCGCACCTGGGTCGAGCGGTACGTCGTCTCCCCGGAGGCGTCGCACGTCGACTCGCCGAAGGGCGGGCTCGACGGGTTCCCGCCGATCCAGACGCCGTTCACGCCGACGAAGTCGTTCTTCGTCCCGAAGATGTGCAACCACTGCAAGGAGACCCCCTGCGTGCAGGTCTGCCCGGTCGGCGCGTCGTACCGCACGCAGGACGGCCTGGTGCTGGTGGACGGCGAGCGCTGCATCGGGTGCGGGTACTGCGTGCAGGCGTGCCCCTACGGCAGCCGGTTCCTGTCGCCGACCACGCACACCGCCGAGAAGTGCACCTGGTGCTACCACCGCGTGACGAAGGGCATGAAGCCCGCCTGCGTCGAGGTCTGCCCGACCGGCACGCGCCAGTTCGGGGACATGCGCCGCGAGGACGATCCGGTCCGGCTCGCGGTCGCGCGGGGCCGGGTGAGCGTGCTGCAGCCGCACCTGCTCACCGAGCCGCAGTGCTTCTACCTCGGCCTCGACAAGGAGGTGCGGTGATGCCGGAGATCAGCGGCTACGCGTTCCCGAACGACGTGCACGTGCACTGGAGCCTCATGATCGTGATGTACCCGTACATCACCGGCTTCGTGGCGGGCGCGTTCATCGTCACCGCGCTCTACCACCTCTTCGGCAAGAAGGAGTTCGAGCCGGTCGCGCGGCTCGCCCTGGCGACCTCGTTCTGCTTCATGGCGATCGCGACGTTCCCCCTGAACCTCCACCTCGGCCACCCCGAGCGCTCGGTGAACGTCATCGTGACGCCGCACTTCTCCTCCGCCATGGCGGGGTTCGGCCTGCTGTACTCCGGATACTTCGTCATCCTCCTGCTCGAGGTCTGGTTCGTCTACCGGCGCGAGATCATCGAGACCGCGCGCCGGAGCCGCGGGCTGAAGCGCGCGTTCTACGCCGCCCTGGCGCTCGGGACGTACGACACGTCGCCCGAGGCGCTCGAGATCGATCATCGCGCCGTGAAGGTGCTCTCCGCGTTCGGCCTGCCGGCCGCGTGCATGCTCCACGGGTACGTCGGCTTCATCTTCGGGGGCATCAAGGCGAACCCGTGGTGGTCCACACCGCTCATGCCCGTCATCTTCCTGCTCTCGGCGGCGGTCTCCGGGATCGCGCTGCTCGTACTGCTCCACCAGATCACCGCGCGGCTGTGGCGGCGCCCCGTCGAGCGCGAGACCGTGCAGGCCATGGCGCGCTGGCTCTGGTTCTTCCTCATCCTCACCGTGACGCTGGAGCTCCTCGAGATCATGCTCCTCGCGTACGAGAACTCCGACGCCTGGCACATCATCTCGCAGCTCCTCACCACCCGGCTCGAGTTCTCCTTCATCTCCATCCAGATGATCGTGGGAAGCCTCGTCCCGTTCATCCTCCTCGCGATCGTCGTGACGATGAACCGCTACCTGCACGATCGCGTGCGGAACACGCTCGCGGTGATCGCCTCGCTGCTCCTCCTCGTGCAGGTCTTCGCGATGCGCTGGAACGTCGTCATCGGCGGGCAGCTCTTCTCGAAGTCGTTCCGCGGCCTGCGCTCCGGGTACCAGCCCGCGCTGTTCGATCGCGAGGGCGTCCTCGTCGCGATCGGGCTCTTCATCCTGCCGTTCGCGCTGCTGTACGTGTTCGATCGCGTGCTCCCCATCGAGCCCGCCGCGGCCCCGCCCGGCCCGCCGGCGGAGGGCGTGGTGGAGCCGGAGCGGCGCACCGCCTGAGCCGTGCCCGCCCGCCGCCGGGCGCCCCGGCGGCGGGCCCCAGCGCCGTCCGGGAGGGCGCCTTGTCGGATCGGTTGACCGAGCTCGAGGCGAAGTACGCCGAAGTCGCGGACCAGCTCCGCCGGCTCGAGGGGCGGATCGCCTCCCTCGAGGGGGCCCGGCCGGCGGCGACCTCGCGCGCCCGCGCCCGCGCCGCGCACGGGGCCCCGGGCGCCGCGCGGGCGCGCTCGGACACGGCCGCGGTGCTCTCGAGCGTCTCGTTCGTCGGTCGGACGCTGCTCGTCCTCGCCGGCGGGTTCGTGCTGCGCGCGCTCACCGACGCGGGTACGGTGCCGGCGTCCGTGGGCGTCGCGCTCGGGCTCGCCTACGCGGGCGCCTGGATCGTCTTCGCGGACGTCGCGGGGCGCGCCGGCGCGGCGGCGAGCGCCGGGTACCACGGCGCGGCCGCCGTGCTGATCGGGTTCCCGCTGATTTTCGAGGCCGCCGGCCGGTTCGGGCTCCTGTCGCCCCCGGCCGCCGCGGCGCTCCTCACGGTCCTCGGCGCCGCCGCCCTCGCCGTCGCGGCGCGGCGGAGGCTCGAGGCGCTGGCGTGGATCGTGACGCTCGGCGGGATCGCCACGGCCGTGGCGCTCGGCGCCGTCACCGGCAGGCTCGGGCCGCCCGCGCTCGCGCTCGTCCTCCTCGGCGTCGCCACGCTGTGGATGAGCTACGTGCTCGACTGGTTCTCGCTCCGCTGGCCGGCGGCGATCGCGGCCGATCTCGCGGTGGCGGCGCTCGCGGTCCGCGTCGGGATGGGGCGGGGCGGGGAGGGCGCGCTCGTCGCGTTCTCGCTGCAGATCGTGCTGATGGCGCTCTACCTCGGGAGCGTCGCGGCGCGGACGCTGCTGCTCCGCCGGGAGGTGCTGCCCTTCGAGGTCGGCCAGACGGCGGCGGCGATCGCGGCCGGCCTCGGGGGCGCGGCCTTCGTCGCGGTGCGCTCCGGGAGCGGCGCGGCGGCGCTCGGCGCCGCGACCACGGCGCTCGGCCTCGCGGCGTACGGGGTCGCGTTCGCCTTCCTCGACCGCGACGGGGAGCGCCGGAGGAACTTCACCTTCTACGCCTCCGCCGCGCTCGTGCTCGTACTCACCGGAACGGCGCTACTCCTCTCCCGGCAGGCCCTGCCCATCGCGTGGGCGGTGCTCGGGGTCGTCGCGGCCGCACTCGGGCGGTGGCAGCGGCGGACCTCCCTCGCCGCGCACGCGGCGGTGTATGCCGTCGTGAGCGCGTTCGCGAGCGGCCTCGTCTCGCATGCGGTCGAGGCCCTGGTCGCGTCGCCCGCCGTCGAGTGGGGCGCGGCGCCTCGCGCCGCCCTCCCGGTGCTCGCTGCGCTGGGCGCCGTGGCGTGGCTCGGCAGCGACGCCTCGGTGCGCACCCGCGCCGGCCGCGTGCCCCGCATCGTGCTCCTCGGCGTGCTCGCCTGCGGGGTCACCGGCGTGGCGATCGGCTGGGTGGTCCCGGCCATCGCAGGCATCCCCGGCCACGGCGCCGCCGCGGGCGAGGTCGCGACGGTCCGGACCGCGCTGCTCGTCGCCGCGACGCTTCTCCTCGCATGGCTCGGCCGGCGCGACGCCTGGGCCGACGCGGGCACCCTCGCGTACCCCGCGCTCGCCGCGATCGGCGTGAAGCTCCTCCTGGAGGACGTCTTCCGAAGCCGCCCGGCGACGCTCTTCGTCGCGTTCGCGTGCTACGGCGTGGCTCTCATACTCGTGCCCCGTCTGCGCGGCCGCCGCGCGGCCGCCGCAGCGGCGAGGGTCTGATCAT
>DATIDF010000199.1:0-6986 GCA_035456445.1 Anaeromyxobacter sp. | reverse complement strand
GAACGCCTCGGCGTTCACCGCGAGGAGCGCGGGGCGCTTCTGGAGCGCCTGCCGGATCACGCCGAGGAACGTCTCCGCCGGGAAGAGGCGGGTCGCGCCCTGCAGCGCGCCGAGCGCGACGACGTTCTTCACGAGGGGCTGGCCGAGCGAGGCGGCGATCTCGGAGAGCGGCACGCCCAGCGCGCGGACGCCGTCGGGGAGCACGTGCGGTGCGCGGACGACCGAGCTGTCGTAGAGGGCGACGCCACCGGGCGCGACCGTGGGGCCGAACTTCGCGAGGCTCGGCGCGTTGAACGCGACGAGCGCGTGCGGGTGAGGGACGTCCGGCGAGAGCACCTGCGCGCGCGCGATGCGCACGTCGGCGTAGGACGTCCCGCCGCGAGACTCCGGGCCGTAGCTCGGGATGTGCGTCGCGTCGAGGCCCTCGTTCACGGCCGCGTGGACCATCACCATCGCCGCGGTCTGTGCGCCGTCGCCGCCCGCGCCGGCGAACTTGAGGCCGAGCTCGTCGCCGCCGAACGGCGTCTCGGGGAACCCGGACCCGAAGGATGGGGCGGCTGGCTCGCGGGCGTCGATGGCGTCGAGGACGGTGGCGGGATCGAACGACGGCGACTTCCACGCGCCCCAGCTCGCCGTCGCGGCGACGTCCTTCTTCACGCCGAGCGGGAACACCGGGACCATCTGCTCCTTCACCCAGCGCTCCGCCTCCTCCGGGGAGAGGCGCAGGTGCGTCGGGCACTCGGCGAGCACCTCCACGAACGAGAACCCCTTGTTCTCCGCCTGGAGCTGGAGCGCCTTCTTCACCGCCTTCGCCGCGCGGACCCGCTGCTTCGCGTCGAAGAGCGCCACGCGCTCCACGTACACCGGCCCGTCGAGCTGCGCGACGAGCTCCGCCATCCTGAGCGGCTGGCCCATGCTCGGATCGCGCCCGTGCGGCGAGGTGGTGGTCTTCTGGCCCATGAGCGTCGTCGGCGCGATCTGGCCGCCGGTCATGCCGTAGACCGCGTTGTTCACGAAGATGATCGAGAGCGGCACCCCGAGCTGGGCGGCGTGGAGGATCTCGGCGAGCCCGATCGACGCGAGGTCGCCGTCGCCCTGGTAGCTCACGACCACGCTGTCCGGGTTGGAGAGCTTGTGGCCGAGCGCGACCGCCGGCGCCCGGCCGTGGGCCGCCTGGGTGTTCCCGACGTCGAAGTAGTAGAAGAGGAACACGCTGCAGCCGACCGGCGAGATCGCGATCGTCCGGTCCTGGATCCCGAGCGCCTCGATCGCCTCGGCGAGGTAGCGGTGCACGATCCCGTGGCCGCAGCCCGGGCAGTAGTGGGTGGTGCGGCCCTTCAGCCCTTCGGCGTGGTCGTGGCGCTCGAACCGCTCGTAGAAGACGCTCACGCCGTCACCCGCCTCTCCGCCGCGCGTACGCCCTCGGCGATCTCGCGCTGCGACGGGAGCAGGCCGCCGTGCCGCCGGATGTGGTGAATGGGCACCCCTGCGCCTGCGCCGGCGTGGCTGAGCGCGAGCCTGAGCTCGTCCTCGAGCTGGCCGTCGCTCGCCTCGACCACCACGATCCGGCGCGCCCGGTCGAGGAGCGGCAGGAGCGCGTCCACCGGGAAGGGCCACACCGTCTGCGGCCGGAAGAGCCCTGCCCGCGAGCCCTCGGCGCGGAGCGCGCTCACCGCGCCCGCCGCCATGTGCGCGGGCGTGCCGCACGCCACCACGAGCGTCTCGGCATCCTCGCAGCGGAACCGCTCCGCGCGCTGCTCCGCCGCGGCCATGCGCGCGTACTTCTCGAAGAGGCGGAGGTTCAGCTCCTCCTGGTCGCTCTCGCGAAGGTGAATCGAGGACACGAGGTTCCCCCGGTGCGGGCCGTCGCCGAAGACCGCCCAGCCGGGCAGGCCGGGCCGGACGAGCGCGCGCGGCAGCACCACCTTGCCGGTCATCTGGCCGAGGTGCGCGTCGGCGCAGATCACGACCGGGCTCCGGTAGCGGAACGCGAGCTCGAAGGCGAGCATCGTGAAGTCGAGCATCTCCTGCGGCGTCGCCGGCGTGAGCACGATCGCGTGGGTGCTGCCGTGGCCGAGCCCTCGGCAGGCGAGCTTCAGGTCCGCCTGCTCCGGCCCGATGTTCCCGAGGCCGGGCCCGGCGCGCATCACGTTCACGAAGACGGCGGGGACCTCGGCGCCGATCATGTACGAGACGCCCTCGAGCATCAGGCTGAAGCCCGGCGACGACGTGAACGTCATCGTGCGCTGCCCCGCGCCGCCTGCGCCGTACATCAGGTTGACCGCGGCGACCTCGCTCGGCGCCTGGAGAAAGGTCCCACCCAGCGCGGGCAGGAGCTTCGCCATGAGCTCGGCGCCCTCGGTGGAGGGCGTGATCGGGTAGCCGAAGAAGTGGCGGCACCCGGCGAGGAGCGCGCCCACCGCGGACGCATGCGTGCCCTTCATCACGAGCGGACGGCCGACCGGCAGCGGGACGCGCTCGTCGGGGAGATCCGCCGGGGCTGCCGCCCTGGCGCGCGGCACCTCGGCGGCGGCCTCGCGGCCCGCCCCCGCCGCCCTCATCTCGAGCCCGTAGGGCTCGGGGCAGGCCTCGGCGCAGAGTCCGCAGCCGTTGCAGGCGTCGAGGCTCAGCACGATCGGGATGAGGCCGCTCAGCTCGTTGATCTCGGCGCCCGGCGCGATGCATCCGCGGGCGCATGCCTCGCGGCACCGCCGGCAGCCCTTGCAGCACTCCTCGTGGAGGAACGGCCTCTCACGGACGTCGACGTGAGCCACGACACCTCCCTCCGCCGGGCCGCACCGCACGGCCGCGCAAAAAGACGGGTGCCAAGGTACTCGCGGCAAGCGGACGCGGACAAGTCCGGACTCGTCGGGGACGGACCGCTCCTCGGGGCCTGCGCGGCGCGCGGGCAGAGCGCTGCCCGGCGCACGGGCAGAGCGCGCCGTCCGTTGGAGGCGCAACGAATCTCCGCGGCCGGCCCACGGCGCGACATTCATCCGCGCCCCTCGCGGCGGTCACACCTTCGGCTCCGGCCGCAGCGTGCGTCAGCCAGAACGTGAGAGCCCGGTCCCTCGCGCGAGGAACCGGGCTCGATTTCAGCTAGACGTGAAGCGGCTTACAGCGGGCGAACGTTCGCCGCCTGGAGGCCCTTCGGGCCGCGCTGAACGTCGAACTCCACCTTCTGGCCCTCGGCCAGCGTGCGGAAGCCCTGCGCCTGGATCGCGGTGTGGTGGCAGAACACGTCCTCGCCACCGCCGTCCTGCGTGATGAACCCGAAGCCCTTCGCGTCGTTGAACCACTTCACGGTACCGGTCGCCATTACTCGTACTCTTTTCTCTTCTGAATCGGCGGCAGAAAGTTGCCGCGTCGATGCGCCTCTCGAGAGGCCGCCGAGGTGTAACCCGTCCTGAGCCGCGCGTCGAGCCGAACTCGTGGGGGAGGGGGGTCACCGCTCGGGTGCCTGCCCTCCATCCGGGCGAGCTGCGATATCGCCACGAGCGTGCGGCGGATGGCCGGCGGGCCCTCGCTCCGGCGCTGGAGCCGGACCGCCCCGGCGCGCCTGTAAGCGCAGGTCGCCAAGCGTCGCCCTCGCGGCACGCTCGCTCGCCTGGTTGAATTCGGGCCACGCGCGTGCCGTCCACGCCGGTGGAAGCTCTTCTCGAACGCCCTGGAGCAGACATGACCCGAGCCGTCCTCGCCGCCGCAATCGTCCTCGCCCTCCCCGCCGCCGCGGGCGCGCAGCTCGCGCGCGACCACGCCGAGCGCGCCCAGGACCGGCGCGAGCTCGGGCAGGATCGCCGAGAGCTCGCGCGCGACCGCCACGATCTCCGCTGGATGCAGGAGCTCCTCGCTCGCTTCGACGGCGCGCGCGCGCGGCGCGACCTGCGCGCGCTGCGCGCGATCGAGCAGGACGTCTCGCGGACGCTCGCGCGCGAGGAGCGCGAGGCGCGCCTCGAGGTGATGAACGCCCGTGGCGAGCTGCAGCGCGCGCGGGGCGAGGCCGCCGTGGAGCAGCGCGAGGAGCGCTGGGAGCGCGACGGCCGGGGCGACGTTCGCGACGACCGGCGCGACCTGCGCGACGATCGCCGGGACCTGCGCGACGATCGGCGCGACGCGCGCCGCGTGGCGGCCATCCGTAGCGACTTCTCGCGCCTGCAGGGGCGCATGGATCGCCGCTCGCTCGACCGGAAGCGCGCCATGCTCGTGGAGCTGAACGTCATGGCCAAGGCCGAGCTGCGCGAGGACCGGCGCGAGCTCGCCGAGGACCACCGCGAGCTCCGCGAGGACCGGCGCGAGACGCGCGAGGACCTGCGGCGCTGAGCGCCTGCTCGGCCCCCCGCCGGGTCGGACCTCCGCGCCGCCCGCGACTGACCGCGCTCAAGCTCGGGACCCCGGGAGTCGTGCCATCCTCCCTCGACGCGGAGATGGTTTGAGCCCCGCTCATCCCGAGCCTGTCGTACGACGAGCGCGCGCGGCGCGGAGGTCATCATGCTGAAGTGGACGCCGGCCTTGGCGATCGGCATCGACGAGATCGACGAGCAGCACCAGGAGCTCTTCCGGCGCGCGGAGCGCTTCGTGGCGAGCCTCGGGACGGCAGACCGGCAGGAGATCGGGATCCTGCTCTCGTACCTGCGGATGTACTGCGTCACGCACTTCGGCGCGGAGGAGGCCTGGATGCGCGACGTGCACTACGGGGGCTACGCCGAGCACAAGGCCGAGCACGATCGCTTCGTGAAGGACATCCTCAGGATGTCGGACGAGCACGAGCGGCGCGGCGGTCCGGGGCTCGAGGCGCTGCGGATCGGGACCTATCTCTCGCGCTGGCTGACGGAGCACGTGACGAGCACCGACGCCGCGTTCGCGCGCTTCCTGCTCACTCAGAGCGTCTGAGGCGCGCGCGCCGGGTAGAGCGCCTCCAGCGGGAGAGCGCTCTCCGTGACGGCCGCTCTCCGAACAGCTCACGCAGGCAGCCCCGCCGAGGCCTTCAGCCGGAAGACGGCGGGTGGTCTACTCCCGTATGGGCATATGCGCGGCGGCGGCTTGGAGCGGCGCCACGGCGCTCGTGCGCCGGAGGGCAGTGCGATGACGGCGCTGCACGAGGCGAGCTTCTACGAGCGGCTCCCGGACCACGAGGTGCGCTGCACCCTCTGTCCGCACGACTGTCACGTGCGCGCCGGCGGACGCGGGGCATGCGGCGTCCGCTTCAACGTACGCGGCGCGCTCTACACGCTCGTCTACGACCGGGTGGTGTCTCGCGGGATCGATCCGATCGAGAAGAAGCCATTCTTCCACTTCCTGCCCGGCTCCCGCGCGTACTCGATCGCGACCGTCGGCTGCAACCTGCGCTGCTCGTTCTGTCAGAACTGGACCGTGTCGCAGTGGCCGAAGGATCACCTCCCGCGGACGCTCGATGAGCACGGGGGACGCGAGCCGACCGAGCTCATCTGCCCGCAGCTCGCGGCCGCGGCGGAAGCGGTGGTGGGGGAGGAGGTCACGCCGGACGAGATCGTCGAGCGCGCGGTCGCGAGCGGCTGCCGCTCCATCGCGTACACGTACACCGAGCCGACCGTGTTCTACGAGCTCGCCCACGACACCGCGGTGCGGGCGAGGGCGCGCGGCCTCAAGAACGTCTTCGTGACGAACGGCTTCACCTCCGAGGCTCCGCTGCGCGAGATCGCGAAGGTGCTCGACGCGGTGAACGTCGACCTCAAGTTCTTCGCACCGGAGAGCTACCGGCGGATCAGCCGCGCCCGGCTCGAGCCGATCCTCGACGCCATTCGCCTCTATCGCGCGCTGGGGGTCTGGGTCGAGGTGACCACCCTCGTCATCCCGGGCGTGAACGACTCGGACGGCGAGCTGCGCGGGATCGCGGAGTTCGTCCGCTCCGTGGGCCCGGAGGTGCCGTGGCATGTCTCGCAGTTCTACCCGGCGTACAAGATGCTCGACCTCCCCGCCACGCCGCTCGGGACCCTGCACCGCGCCGCGCGCATCGGCCGCGCCGCCGGCCTCCGCCACGTGTACGAGGGGAACGTCCCGGGCTCGGACGGAGAGCTGACGCGCTGTCACCTCTGCAACACGCTCCTCGTCGAGCGCTACGGGTTCCACGTGCTCCGCAACGGGATCGTGAACGGCTGCTGTCCCGCGTGCGGCACGACGGTGGACGGGGTGGAGATGTCGCCCGCTCACGCGCCACACGCGTGAGCCGGGGAGCGCGGGGAGGCGCCATGCGGCTTCCAGCGCGGGTGCTCGTCGGCGCCGCGGCGCTCGCCCTCGCCGGGGGGCAGTGCGGCGTCGGCGGAGAGGGGGAGCTCGCCTGCCTCGAGGCCGTCGCGCGGCTCGGCGCCTGCTGTCCCGGCTTCGACGCGAGCTTCTTCGCGTGCGACGACGACCACGAGCACGCGTCGGGCTGCACCGTCGTCGTACGCTCGCCGGCGATCTCCGTGGGCGAGAGCCGGTGCATCTGCGCGCGGTCCTGCGCGGACCTGCGTGACGGCGGCATCTGCGCGCGGGCGGGCTCGACGGCAGGAGCCCCGCCGGACGGGCCCTCGCGCTCGCCCCTGTGCCCGTGACCGCCGTCGCCGCCGCCGTCAGCGCTCGCGGCGCAGCGGAACGAACTGCACAGGCGCGAGCTGCTCCTCGCGCGGGCCGCCCGGCGTCTTCGTCACGACCACGAGAGACTGCACCGCGCCCGCCGGTCCCTTCGGATAGACCACCCGTCCCCCGTCGGCGAGCTGCTTCCAGAGGGGCGCCGGGAGCTCCTCGATGGCGCAGCTCAGGACGATCGCGTCGAACGGCGCCAGCTCGGGCCACCCGAGGAACCCGTCTCCGCGCCGGAGGTGCACGTTCGCGTACCCGAGCTCCGCGATCGTGGCGACGCTGCGCGCGTGGAGCTCCGGCTCGAGCTCGATCCCGTACACCTCGGCCGCGACGCGCGACAGCACCGCCGCCGCGTACCCCGAGCCGGAGCCGACCTCGAGGACGCGCTC
>DATIDF010000198.1:0-2254 GCA_035456445.1 Anaeromyxobacter sp. | reverse complement strand
GCTCGCGCTCGGCGCGCCGCCCGACGTGCCCGAGGAGGCGCTCGCCGCCCGCGCCGCGGAGCAGGTGCGCGCCCTCGCCCGGGCCATCGGCATCCCCGGGCGCCTGCGCGACGCCGGCGTGCGCGAGGAGGACCTCCCGCTCGTGGCGCGGCGCGCCTTCGAGGACGCCTCGCACCGCACCAACCCGCGGCCCTGCAGCGAGGCCGACCTGCTCGCCCTGGCCCGGGCCGCCTTCTGATTGGAGCGGCCGTCCGCCGTGCGACCCCCGCCTGCGGTGGCGGTGCGCTCGGCGTGAACGGCTCGAGGTCGGGGTCGAGGTCGAGGTCGAGGTCGGGGTCGGGGTCGGGGTCGAGGTCGAGGTCGAGGTCGAGGTCGGGGTTGGGGTCGAGGTCGGGGTCGGGGTCGAGGTCGCGCCCGCACCCGTCCCCTCCTCCACCAGCTCCAGCCCGAGGTCCGCCTCCACCTCCGCGTCCGCCTCGTCGCCGATCGCCCGCGCCACGAGCCTCGCCAGCGCGGCGGGCTCGCCCTCGGCGGCGGGCAGGACGGCCTCCACGTACGCGGCGACCGCCTCGCGCGCCGCGAGCGGAAGCGCGGCGGCGATCGCCTCGCCGAGGACCCCGGCCGAGCGTAGCGGCTGCCCACCCGTCGCGCCGAGCGCGAGATCGACGACCGCGCCGAGCGCGGGCGGCACGCCCGGCGAATCGAGCGGACGCGGGGGCGACGCCGGAGGTTCTCCGGAGAGGCACTCGTGCAGGATCGCCGCGAGCGCGCGCACGTCGGCGGCCGGATCCTCGCCGAGCCCCGCCCCGAGGCCACCGAGCGCGGTCGCGCCGTCCTCTCCGAGCACGAGCCGCTCCGCGGCGAGCGCGCCGTGCGCGAGCGGGCGACCGTCGCCCGGATCGAGGGCATGGACGCGGGCGAGGCCCGCGCACGCGTCGGCCACGATCCGCGCCGCGACGTCCGGCGGCAGGCGGCCGCCCGCGTCGAGTAGATGGCGCAGCGACGGACCGGGCCGGTGCGGCTCGACGACGGCGATCGCGCGGCCGATCGTCTCGAGCCCTTCGACCGGGACGACGTTCGGGTGCCTGACTCGGGCGGCAGCCTCGGCGTCGCGGGCGAGCGCGGCGATTCGGACGGGGTCGTCGGCGACACGCGCGGGCGCGAACGCGAGGACGACCGCGCGCGGGGGGCCCGCGCGGTCCACGGCGAGGGCGCGGCGGAATCCCGCGGAGGACGGCAGCGGCGCGATGATCTCGAAGCGATCGGTCGTGGCCATCGCCGCCGAATCTACACCCTGCCCGCCCGTGCCGCCTGCTCGCGGCGCGGCGTACCCGCCCCCACCCCGGCGCCGGGCGTGGCGGGTGGTCGGACCCTCCGGCTACGATGCGCGCGTGCCGCGCCTCAAGGCCATCGTCACCGACCTCGACAACACGCTGTACCCCTGGGTCGACTACATCGTCCCGAGCCTCGAGGCGATGGTCGCCTCGCTGCAGCAGACCACCGGGCGCCCGCGCATCGAGATCGTCCAGTCCCTGAAGGCGGTCTACACGCGGCACGAGTCGAACGAGTACCCCTTCGCGATCCAGGAGTCGTCGCTGTTCCGGCCGTACAAGGCGGACTTCGACTCGTTCGACGCGCTCGTCGTGCGCCCCGCCCGGCGCGCGTTCGCGGAGGCGCGCCGCCGCTACCTCCACCCGTATCCGCACGTCCGAGAGACGCTCGAGCAGATCCGCGCGCGGGGGCTGAAGGTCGTCGCCCTCTCGGACGCGCCGCGGAACGCGCTCGAGCTGCGCATCCAGATGCTCGAGCTCGACGGGCTCTTCGACGCCGTGTACGCACTGAAGGGCTACGACCTCCCCGAGAACGTCGATCCCGAGATCCGGCGCAAGGACGCCGCCGGGGCCTATCGCTCGAAGAAGACCGTCGTCGTCGAGCTGCCTCGGACCGCGGAGAAACCGAGCCCCGCCGGGCTCCGCCGCGTCCTGCGCGACTTCGGCCTCGAGGGCCCCGAGGTCCTCTACGTCGGCGACAACCCGAAGAAGGACATGCCGGTGGCGCAGGCATGCGGCGCGGTGGGCGTCTGGGCCGAGTACGGCACGTACATCTCCAAGGAGTACCGCGAGCGGCTCGCGGTCATCTCCGCCAAGGCCGTGACGCGACGCCACGTCGCCGACGTGGACACTCCACGCTGGCCTCTCGCGATCGCGTCGTTCGTGCAGATCCTGGACATCCTGGACGGCGCCCGCTGGACGGC